>JBJMUB010000059.1:0-21107 GCA_045811385.1 Sphingomicrobium sp.
CGGATGCCGCCGCGGGCGATGGGTCCCCCGCGCAGGTGGATTCCTTCGACCCGCGGGCTGTAGATCCAGATCTCGCGCCACGGTACCGGAGCGGGAAGCCCCGGGACCAGCGAGGCGTTGATCTTGAACGCGAGCGCTTCCTCGGCGGCTGGAGCGAAGGCATTGGTGCGGACGATCGCCTCGACCAGCGCGCGCAGCCGGCGCAGGATGCGGTCGTCGTCGATCGAGCGCACCTTCGCCAGCGAAGAATCGAGCTCCGTACGGTGCTTCGCGACCGACCGCTCGCGCTCGCTCCCGGCGGGGTCGTGGGTCGCGACGAACAGCGCGATCAGCGACGCGGTCGCGTTGGGCGCGCGGCGCAGCGCGTCGACGACCGTGACGAGCCCGAAGCTGCTTCCGGTCTGGCGCAGGTAGCGGAACCAGGCGCGCAGCCAGATGACCGGGCGGGTGGCGAGGCCGGCATAGAGAACCAGCTGGTTGAACTCATCGTCCTCGGCCGCTCCGCGCAGCACCTTCGCGATGGCCAGCTCGATCTCGGCCTTGCGGGCGAGGATCGAATCCATGTCGGCGCCGCTTCCGACCTCGACCCGGAAGTCGTGGATATAGCCGTTGCCGCCGGCGAGCGCGGTCGGCATCTCCTCGAGCACTCGGAAGCCGAAATTCTCGAGGACGGGGACGGCGTCGGAGAGCGGGATCAAGGCCCCGGTGCGATAGGTTTTCAGGCGCAGCTGTCCCGGCGGATCGCTCTCGAGCCGAGTGATCCGAACGTCGCGATCGGAATCGTCCTTCAGCTCGCACAGCCGGAGGATGTCCGCCGCGCCTTCTTCGGGCGCCGAGCGCAGGCGATAGCTGTCGGGAAAGGTGCCAATGTAGGTCAAGGCGAGACGCGTCGCCCGCGGCACTCCAGCCGCCGCGACCAGCTCGCTCTCGACTGCCGGCGCCCAGCCGCGAACCATCTCGACGATCGCGGCGTCGAGCTCGTCGCCGTCGGGCAGCGGTGCGTCCTCGTCGATATATTGGGTGTAGCGAATGAGGGCGAGATCGCCGTCGCCCAGCTCCACCGACCAGCTCGTGATCTCGCGGCCGACCTCGCTTTCGAGCAGCAGCGCAATCGCCGTCCGCCGGGACGTGGTCAGCTCCTCGCGCGGCAGCCAGACGAAGCTGAACAATTGGCCGTGCAGGATGCTTCGAACCTGCAGCAGCGCAGGACGCGGCCGGTCGGCCAACGACATCGCCATCATGACCAGCGAGCGCACCGATTCATATTCGATCGTGATCAGCAGATCGCGCGGCAGTGACGCGACCGCGTGTCGCAACGCCTTGCCCGAATGGCCCTTGGGATCGAAGCCGAAGTCCTCGTCGAGTTGCTGGAGCCGGCGGCGAAGGACCGGAACCTCCTCGGGCGGCAGCCGCAGCGCCTCGCTGGTCCACAAGCCGGCATGGACCCCGATGCCGACGACCTTGCCCTTCTCGCGGATCGGGACGACCACCAGGTCGAGCGGCACGCGGCGATGCACCGTCGACTTGCGCTCGGCCTTGGCCATCAGCGGGACTTCGCCACCCTGCTCGAAATAGCGCATGGCCCCAAGGCAGCCGCCCTCGTCGGTCGGCGCGCCGGGAATGCTGAAGATGCCGAGCGACTCCGACGGGGCCTGGTACGGCCGCTCGACATGATAGCCAAGCAGGGTCATCGCTCCGTCCGCGAACCATTCGAGCAGTGCGCGGCCTTCAGAATCCTCGATTTCGGGTGCGTCTTCGCGCATCTTGCTCTGCAGCGCCCGCCAGTCGCGCACCGCGAGACGGACGTCGTGCAGCACGCGCCGCAAATCCGTCGCCAGCTCCTGCCGGCCGCGCGCATCGGCACGGTCGAGCTCGAGATACATCATCGACTCGCGGCGGCTCTTGTCGGCGCACAGCGCCTCGATCCCGGTCAGCGCCCCGGCCTTGTCACGTTCCACGCACACAACCGGATGGAGCAGGCGGTGGATCGTCAGCTGCCGGGCGGCGATCGCGTTGGCGACCGAATCGACCAGGAACGGCATGTCGTCATTAACGATGCCGATGCGCATCCGCCGGTTGCCGGCCTCGCCGCCGATCGACTCGATCGCCAGCGCCAGCTCGCCGCTCTGGCGACGTGCCGCGACCTCGGCGAGGAACTCGGCGGCCTGCCGTTCGGAGTCCCGGCTCAATCCGTGGGTTTCGCCGGGGAGCGCATGGCCGGTCAGCGCCTTCCGAAGCGATTCGACCAGCGGCTTGGCCAGGCGCATGTGGGCAGTCATGAACGGGTTGAGCTCCGCGAGTAGGTGCCGCGCGGCCTATAGCCGCGCCCTCCCAAGGCGGACAACCCCGCGAGCTAGATGGTTCGGCGAATTGCGCGCTCGATCAGGGTTTCGTCGTTGACGATCGCGACGGGCTCGTGCTGCCCGCCGGCGCCACGCCGGGTGATCACCACGGCAAACTCGTCGTCGGCGGGAACTTCGGCGAGCGAGATCGAAGCCGCCGAGCGGAGCTTGGCCCGGGCCGCTTCGCCGCGCGTATCGGGGCGGGGCTCGGGCCGGCGCGCCGCGCGCTCGGCGGCGACTAGGGCTTTGAGGCCTCCGGACTGCCGTTCGATGAATTGCTGGAACCCGCCGGTCTCGATCTGCTGCCGCTGGCCGTAGGACAAAGCCGCCGCGAATTCGGTCAGACGCGCCTTGTCATAGTCGATCCCGAAGACGAGCTTGACGATCGGCGTCATCGGCGCGCGGGCCTGCGCTTTGACGCCCGATTCCTCGAGCAACTCGGCATAATCGGCGGGATTCTGCTGCGACGCGACGGCGAAATCGTAAGCCATCGACAGCGCCCGGTAGAGCGCGGCCCGCGTCCGGCCGTCGGCCGACTTGACCGCTTCCGCGGTTTCGCGCGCAGCCCACAGTCGATCGGCCAGCCCGGCATCGTCGCCAAGCTCGATCGCCGGAGCATCGTCCGCGTCGATGTCGTCGGAAGTGTCGGCCAGCGGGCCGTCCTCCCAGATCAAATGCTCTTCCGGCGTCGGCGCTGCGACCGTGATTGCCGGTTCGTCATCGATTCCGAGCGGGGCATATTCCGATTCCGTTTCCGCCTCCGGCTCGACCATCGGGACGTCGAGCGTGCGCTCATCGGGCTCGACCATCGGGACGTCGAGCGTGAGCTCGTCAGGCTCGATCATCGGAACGTCGAGCGACAGCTCTTCGGGCTCGACCATTGGAACGTCGAGCGCGAGTTCCTCGGGATCGCCATCCAGGCCGGGCGCAGCCACGCCGGGGGCGCCCGCGCCCGTCTTCCAGTTGATCACGCCATAAATGAAGTCGATCGTGTCGCCATCGGACGAGAACGGCATCAGGATGCCGCGGTAGCAGATGTTCTCCCCGCGCTGGTTGTCGAACTCGGCCTCGAAGCCGATCGGCGCGCGGTTGGCGATGATCTGCAGGTAATGGTCGGTGAGCCGCGATAGGAGCGACCGGCTCGGCACGTCGGCGATGGTGCGGGTGGTTTCGTCGAGCCCGCACTCTTCGCGGATCGCGCCGCCGATGTAGGGGACCGCCGGATTATCGCGGCCGCAGGTGAAATCGAGCAGGATGCTGTTCGGCGCGAAGTCCTGGACGTCGCCCGGCTCGAGCTCCTCGATCGACGGGAAGTCGCGGCCGGCGAGCAGCGACACCCAATAATTGTAGGCGCGCACGTGCATGCGCCGCTCGTCGGTTCCGATCGCCGCGGCGACGTCGTCCGCCGGCGTCGTCTCGACGGCCTGCGGGTCGAAGTCGCCCGAACGCTCGCGGTAGCTGTCCATTACTCGTGGGCCCCACTGATATTCGGGACGAAAATGCACAGAACGCGGTTACAAAAATGTTAAGCATGTTCGTTGAGGCGTTGCCCGAGCGGCGAGCTTGCCCATGTCCGAAGCCGCTGTTAGGGGCGCAAGCCTTCCGGGAGCCAGGCCGCTTTAGCTCAGCTGGTAGAGCACATCATTCGTAATGATGGGGTCGCGTGTTCGAGTCACGCAAGCGGCACCACTCCTCCTCCTCCGATCGACGGAGTCCCGATGGCCGACGAAGATGTGATCGGCGCTGTGATTGACGAAATGTACGCGATGATCTCCGGCCCGAAGGGGCCGCGCGACTGGTCGCGGCAGGCGAACTGCTTCTTGCCCGAGGCGCGCCAGGTTCGCACCTGGGTCGACGACGCGGGCCGGCCGCAAAAGCTCAGCATGAGCCTCGAGGAATATTCGTCCAACACGCAGCCGTTCTTCGATGCCAACGATTTCTTCGAGGTCGAGACCGCGCGGCGGATCGACCTGTTCGGCAACATCGCCCACGTCTGGAGCGCTTATGAGGCGCGGCGCACGCCCGACGAGGACCCGCCCGAGCGGCGCGGAATCAACTCGATCCAGCTGTTCCGCCATCCCGAGCTCGGCTGGCGGATCATCCACATGATCTGGGACAATGAGCGCGATCCGGCGCTCGAATGGCCCAAGCGCGCCGGAGTAGCCGCCGATTGATCAACCGGCGGCGACCACGCGCCCGACGCATTCGCCGAAGCCGATCCGCACCGCTCCCTCGCCTTCGCACCACGCCTTGAGAACGATCTCGTCGCCATCCTCGAGGAATGTCCGGCTCTCGCCGTTGGCGAGGACCACCGGCTGCTTGCCGCCCTCGTTGATCTCGAGCAGCGAACCGAGCCCGCCGCTGTCGTCGGTCGACAGGGTGCCGGTGCCGATCAGGTCGCCGGGCTGAAGATTACAGCCGTTCGAGCTGTGATGGGCGACGATCTGCGCCGCGCTCCAGTACATCGCGGCGTCGGCCGATCCCCGGGACAAGATGTGCGGGGGGCCACCGGTTGCCCGCATTTTTTCGGTCGTCAGCGCGACTTCGAGCTGGATGCCGAGGCCACCGCCGGCGCGGTCCCGGCTATCATCGAGATAGGCGAGCGGCTCCGGGTCGCCGGCGGGCCGCGGCGGCATCGCCTTGCGAAATGGCGCGAGGGCCTGGGGGCTGACGACCCACGGCGAAACGCTGGTCAGGAAGTTCTTGGCGAGGAACGGGCCGAGCGGCTGATATTCCCACGCTTGAAGGTCCCGCGCCGACCAGTCGTTCAGCAGGCAATAGCCGGCGATATGATCGGCCGCCTCGCCGATCGGAATCGGCGAGCCGAGCTCATTGCCGCGGCCGATCCACAGGCCGAGCTCGAGCTCGTAATCGAGGCGCCGGCTTGGACCATATTCGGGCGCGTCCGCGTCGGGCGCTTTGCGCTGGCCGTTGGGGCGGGTCACCGGCTCGCCCGACGGACGCACCGAGCTCGCCCGGCCATGGTAGCCGATCGGCACATATTTATAGTTGGGCAGCAGCGGATTGTCGGGCCGGAACTGTCGGCCGACGTTGGTCGCGTGGTGAATGCCGACGTAAAAGTCGGTGTAGTCGCCGACCAGGCAGGGCACGTGCATCCGCACTTCGCTCTGGCCGATCAGGTTCGGCTCGACGTCGTCGCGGTAGCGCTCGTCGGATAGGATCTCGGACAGTCGCGCGCGCAGCTCGGCGTGAGCCTCCGGCCCGCGCCCCAGCCAGCGGTTGAGCACCGGCTGGGCGAAGTCGCCGCGCCAGCCTTCGTCGAGCAGGTCGGCGATAGCGGGGACGTCGAGGATATAGTCGCCGATCGCGACGCCCGGGCGGCGCCGGCCCTTGGCCTCGGAAAAAATGCCGAGCGGCAGGTTCTGGATCGGATAGTCGCTGCCCTGGGCGCTCGCGATCCAGCTGCTCAGTGACGGGTCGTTCGTCTCGTCGGTCACGGCAGCTGCGCCTTGGGGAAGCCCGCCCACGCTTCGTCATAGTCCGGCTGGGCCCGCTCGAGCGCCCATTTCGTCGGCCGATAGGGCCAGCAAGTCTCGACCATGAAGGCCATCGTCCCGTCGATCTTGTGCGGCTGCAGCTCCGCGGCGCTCGCTCTCTTCCAGCTGTCGAGGTCCGGGCCGTGGCCGCTCATCACATTGTGCAGCGACAGCCCGCCCGGAGCGAAACCGTCGGCCTTCGCATCGTACGCGCCGTAGATCAGCCCCATCGCCTCGCTCATGACGTTGCGGTGGAACCACGGCGGGCGGAAGGTGTCCTCGGCGATCATCCAGCGCGGCGGGAAGATGACGAAATCGGCATTGGCCCGGCCCGGCACGTTGCTCGGGCTGGTCAGCACCGTGAAGATGGATGGATCCGGGTGGTCGAAGCTCACCGTCCCGATCGTGTTGAAGCGCGACAGATCGTAGCGGCAGGGCGCGTAATTGCCGTGCCAGGCGACGACGTCGAGCGGCGAATGGTCGAGGGTCGTCGTCCACAGATTGCCGAGGCTCTTCTGGACGATCTCGGTCGGCTCGTCCCGATCCTCGAACCAGGCGAGCGGAGTTTCGAAGTCGCGCGGATTGGCGAGACCGTTCGAGCCGATCGGCCCGAGTTCGGGCAGGCGCAGCGGAACCCCGTGGTTCTCGGCGACATAGCCGCGGCTCTCGCCGCTGATCTCGACTCGGAATTTCACCCCGCGTGGGATCAGCGCGACCGAACCGGGCGACACGTCGAGCAGCCCGAATTCGGTCGCGACGCGCAGGTCGCCCGACTGGGGGATGATCAACAGCTCGCCGTCGGCATCGACGAACAGGCGATTCTCCATCGGTTGGGTCGCTCGATACAGGTGCACGGCGACGCCCTCGAGGTCGGCCGGGCCGCGATTGGCGAGCATGGTGACCATGCCATCGACGAAATCCCTGCCCTCGGGCAGGTCGGCGGGCGGGCTCCAGCGTAGTCGGTTGGGGGCCAGCGGCTCCTTCACCGTTGCCGGAGCGAACAGCGGAGCGCGCTCATAGCGGCTGAAGGGCGGGTGGTCGGCGCTCGGCCGCGTGCGGTACAGCCAGCTGCGCCGATTCTCGTGCCGCGGCGAGGTGAACGAGCTGCCCGAGATCTGCTCGGTGTACAGGCCGAACGCCGGGCGCTGCGGCGAGTTGCGCCCAATCGGAAGCGCGCCGTCGACCGCCTCGGTCTCGAAATGACTGCCGAATCCGGTCAGGTAGCGGAGCGCGTCGGTCATTCGGCGCCGGTTAAAGGGTCAGGCGCGGACAATCAAACGGGCGCGGCTCCGCTAGGGAACCGCGCCCGGGTACGGACGGGGACTCGCAACCCGCCCGCTCTGAAACGGTCAGTGTGAGTTGACGTTGACGTCGATCTTGTCGGGAACTTCCACCGTCGTCTTGTTTCCACCGAAGCCGAGTTGGCCGCGGAAAATGAACAACAGCACCAGGACGACGATAATCAGCAGCACCACAGCAAGAACGCCGCCACCGCCACCGCCTCCGCCGGTTTCCACGATGGTCGTTCGGTCGGTGTCTTCGCGATCGTCGGCCATTGAAACTCTCCCTGCTTTTCCCTGTTTTACAGGCGAAACGAACGAACCGCGCCCGGTGCGGTTCCGAACCGCCGGAGGGTGCATGAGATCGGTTCCGTCAGTCATTCTCGCCGCAATCGTCGCGCTGTCGGCGTGCGGCCGATCCCAGCAGCACGACGCGCAGCCGCAAAGCAATGCGCCGGCCCCAGTGGCGGTCAATGCGACTGATCAGGTCCCCGAATGGGCAGGGAACGAGACTGCACCGGTCGCATCCGAGGGGTCGCTATCCGAACCTCGCGGCGCCATCGATCCCAACAGCATCGAAGCCGCGGGGCAGGTCGTCCAGCATTATGGCGCACTGGTGGAGCAGGACCGCTTCCTCCAGGCCGAACGGTTGTGGGGCGACGTCAACGCCGCGAGGTCCTTCGCCACCGCGCTCGACGCGAGGTTCAGGGACGTCCATCTCGAGATTGGCGATCTCGGCGAGACCGAGGGCGCCGCCGGTTCGATCTACATGACTATTCCCGTCGTCTTTTACGGAACATCGGAGCAGGGGAAACCGCTGCGCAGGCCCGCTTCGATCGTCCTTCGCCGGGTCAATGACGTGCCTGGTTCGACCGAGCGGCAGCGCCGCTGGCACATCGAACGGATCGAGTGGAAGCCGGCGACCTAAAGCTGGTTCAGCGCCTGCTCGAACTGCTTTTCCTGCTCGGGAGTGATTGGCGCGCCGGTCGCGTCGGTGGGCTCTGCGGCATTGGATGACTCAGCCTGCGGCGCAGATCCGGCGACATCCCAGGCCAGCCACAGGATGCCCGCCGCCCAGATGAGGGCCATCCAGCGGCTTTTGAAGATCGTGCTGGTCTTCATCGGAATCATGCGCCGGACTATCGCCCCGGCGGCTTTAAGATTCAGTAGCGCTAGGCGACTTTGGCTTGCTCCTCGTCCGCCCCCGGAATGGCGAGGCCGGCAATCATCTCGCGCAGCTCCTGCCGAGCGGCGATGTGCGCGATCCCGACTTCGCCGAGCTGACCGAGGTCGAGCAGGGTCAGGCCCTTGGGGAACAGCTCGCGGTAAATGACGCGTTCGCCGAGGCCCGGGATGACCCGAAAGCCGACCCGCCGGGCGAGCTCGTCGAGCGCGGCTCCGACGCGCTTGAGGTTGTGCGATTCGACGTGCTGGAGACGGTTGCGCAAAACGACCCAGTCGACGCTCTTGCCCGTGACCTTGGCGCGTTGGGTGCGGCTGTTCCAGATCAGCTCGGCGTAGAAGCTCGGCTTGGTGATCTTGTAGTTCTCGGGATGGACTTGGCCGATCAGGTCGAGGTCGACGAAGCTGTCATTCATCGGCGTGACAAGCGTGTCGGCGCGGAGGATCGCGGCGCGCGCGGTCTCGTCGTCGCGTCCGGGAGTGTCGATGACGATCACGTCCGCCTCGGCCGACAGCCGCTCGATCGCCGCGGCGAGCCCCTTCTCGCTGTGATCCTCGAGCACTTCATAAGCGGCGCGCGCCAGGTCGCTCTTCTCGAGGCGGCGCATGGTCGCGTCGCGATTCTCGAGATAGCGGGTCATGGTCCGCTGCCGGCCGTCGAGATCGAGCGCCCCGACCCGATGGCCGGACGCAGCGAGCGCGATCGCGGTGTGGACCGCGGTCGTCGACTTGCCGGTGCCGCCTTTTTCGTTGGCGAAGACGATGAAATGCGGACTGGTCATGCTTGATCTTTTCCCCGTCGGCACCGAAACGCCGCCCCGTTAACAAGTTAACCGAGGGCCTGCCTCCGTGCAAACCGTTCGCACCAGTGAAGAATTGACGCGCGCCCGGGCCGAAATGAGCAGCGAGACGCTGGCGCTGGTGCCGACGATGGGCGCGCTCCATGCCGGGCACATCGCGCTGATCGAGCAGGCCAGGCGGCGCGCGGACCGCGTCGCGGCGACGATCTTCGTCAATCCAACGCAGTTCAACGACCCCAACGACCTCGCCCGCTATCCGCGGCAGGAGAGCGATGACGCCCGCACGCTCGACCAAGCGGGCTGCGATCTGCTGTGGGTGCCGGGGGTCGACGACATCTATCCGAACGGTTTTGCCACCAGCGTCCACGTCGCGGGCGTGTCGGAGCGGTGGGAAGGGGAGGCCCGGCCGGGCCATTTCGATGGTGTCGCGACGATTGTCGCCAAGCTGCTGCTGGCGGTGCGGCCCAATGTCGCTCTGTTCGGCGAGAAAGACTTTCAGCAGCTCGCGGTCATCCGGCGGATGGTCGCCGATCTCAACCTCGGGGCCGAAATCGTGGGCGTGCCCACGGTTCGCGATGCCGATGGCCTCGCGCTGTCGTCGCGCAATGCGCTCCTCTCTCCGGACGAGCGAATCCGGGCAGTCGCCTTCCCGGCGGCGCTGCGTGCGGCGCGCGATGCGATCCGCTCGGGAATGGGCGAAGGCCCGGCGATCGATCAGGCGGTCAAGCTGCTGCGGGACGCGCGATTGCGGGTCGACTATTTCGTGCTGGTCGACTCCGACACGCTCGAACCGCTGACCGAGCCGCAAGGAAATTGCCGGCTCATCGCGGCCGCGGTGATCGGCACGACCCGGCTGATCGACAACATGGCCATTTGACACGCGGTCAATCGCGTTAACCATTTTTTTCCGATCCGCGGCCGAAGTTGCCTTCAACAGAGGTTTGAGGGGGGACGAAAATGGGAGCGATCAGCCAGAAAGGCGCGGAATTCCTGATCCGCAGCCGCCTTGCCGATGCCGAGAATGGCGACGTCGACGCGCTGTTCGAGCTCGGAATCACTTATTCGACGGGCCGCGGCGGAGCTCCCGTCGACCTCATCGAAGCCCATAAATGGTTCAACCTCGCAGCACTCAACGGCAGCACTCGCGGCCAGGAGTGCCGGGCCGAGATCGCGTGCGAAATGACCGCTCGCGAAATCGCCGAGGCGCAGCGCCAGGCGCGGGCTTGGCTGGCGACGACCGGCTGCAGCCGCCGCGCCGCCTGATCAGCGAACCAGCACCGTCACCGCACGCCGGTTGAGTGCAAGCGCCTGTGGTGCCGAGCCGGCCACGGCAATTTTTTCCTTGCCCCAGCTCAACGTCGTGAGCTGCGCCGCCGGAACCCCCAGAAGGACGAGATAGGAGCGGACCTCTTCCGCGCGCCGAGCACCGACGGCCAGCCCATGGTCGCGCGTGTCGCTCTGATCGGCATAGCCCTCGATCCGCACGACCAATTCCGGATGGAGACGAAGCCACGCCGCCTGCGCTTGCAGCGTCAGGCGCGCCTGCGGAGTCAGCACCGACGAATCACCGCCGAAATAGACGATCGCGCTCCCCGACCTGGCGGCGAAATCGGCCCGTAACGCGTCGATCCCGACGATCGCCGGGACGGGGGGGCCGGGGTCGCGCCGCCTCAGACCCGGCAGCTGGGCCGCGGCGCTGGCGGCCGTGAACAGCAGTGCGGCAAACAGGATGGTGCGGCGCATCAGTCGATCACTCCCGACCAATCCGGATCGGATCCGGCCTGCGGAGTCGCGACCCGGCGCGGGGCTCCGCCCGAAATGGAGACCCGATAGAGGCCCGGCCGGCCGTCCGGCCCAGTGCGCTGGAACAGCAATTCGCGGCTGCTCGGCGCCCAGTCGGCCGCCTCGTCGGCGGGCCCGGTGGTGAGCCAGTGCTCATTGCTCCCGTCGGCTTTCATCACTCCGATGCGGTTCCCGGCGCCAGGCACTCGCCGGGTGAAGGCGATCCATTCGCCGTCCGGGCTCCACACCGGGTTGGCGTACCAACCGCCGTTGAAGCTGATCCGCCGCTGGCCGCTGCCGTCGGCGTTCATGACATAGAGCTGCTGCGCGCCGGAGCGGTCGCTTTCGAACACGATCCGGCTCGAGTCCGGCGAGAAGCTCGGCGAGGTGTCGATGCCCGGCGCCGCGGTCAGGCGCTGCGGCAAGCCGCCTTTGGCGCCGACGGCATAGATGTCGGTGTTGGGGCCCTGCTGCATCGAAAAGACGATCCGCCGGCCGTCGGGCGAATAGCGCGGAGCGAAGGTCATTCCGCCGGTCGGAACCAGCGGCCGCTGCTGATTGCTCTCGAAGTCGATGATTCGGACGTGCGGCTGTCCGCCGACGAAGCTGACATAAGCGATCTCGCCGGCGTCCGGCGACAGGTGCGGAGTGAGGACGATGCTGTCGCCGACGGTGACGAAGCGATGGTTGGTGCCGTCGCTGTCCATCACCGCGAGGCGCTTCACTCGGGCGTCCCCGGCGCCGCTCTCCGCGACGTAGGCGATGCGCGTGTCGAACACGCCCGCCGGAGCGCCAGTCGCCGCGGTGTAGACGAGGCCCGAGCATTTGTGCGCTGCCCGGCGCCAGTCGCCGGCGGCAACGGCAAAGCCGATTCGGCCGAGCTCGCGGCCCTTGTCCACGTCGTAAACGTAGCAGCCGACGGTGAAGCGTCCGTCGGCATTGGTGCGGACGAAGCCGGCCAGCAGGAATTTCGCGCCTTGTCCGCGCCACTTGGAGAAGGTCGGCGCCGTCACTTCCGGATAGGAATAATAATCCTTCTGGTTCGGTCCGACCGGCACCAGCTCGGACGTGGTGCGCAGATCGGCCGCGATCAGCTGCGACGCCTGCCACGCGATCGCGGCGGGACTGTCCTGTCCCTGCGTGTTCTGGTCCGGGGTGGCGAGCGGCGGAACCGCGACGACGGCCGCGTCCTGGGCCGCGGCGGGGACCGCGGCGAGCAGGCCGAGAGTCAGGAGAAGCGACGCAAAGCGGGCAATCATGCGGATTTCGTGATGCTCCTGAACCGTTCGACCCAATCTTTCGGCTGCCGCTGCGGTCGGCCGTTCGCATCGAGGAAGGCCGCTGTCACCCGAGCGTCGGTCAACAGTTCCCGATTCCGCATGACCCGTTGATGAATCTGAACCGACGCGGCGCGAACCTGCTCGACGGTGCTGACCACCACGAGGTCGTCGCCGAGGCGTGCGGGCTTCACGTAACGGATGTTGACTTCGACGACGACGTACGCGCTGCCGCTCAGCTCAAGCTCGCGGTTCTGGTCCACTCCGACAGCCCGGATCATGTCCGAACGGGCGCGCTCCATGAACTTCAGATAATTGGCATAATAGACGACCTGGTAGGCGTCCGTGTCCTCGAAATAGACGGTCAGCGCGAAATGATGCTCCGGGCCGACGAAGCCGCCGCGATACGGAGTGTCGAGATCGCCCGCCATCGAGCCGCTCTAGCGAGCGCGGAGTCGGCGCGTAACCCCGCTTGACTCTGATGTAACGTGAAGGTTACATATAACCCATGAGTTACACGATTGGAGCGGGTCATGAATGAGCGAAGCGTTTCGGAACGGGCCGACTTTCTCAGCAAGCGGAGGGCGCGGATGCTTCCGTTCTTGGCGCTCATCTTCCTGTCGCAGCAAGCCTCCTATTTCACGCAGGAGTCGCCGACTGCGGCACGGGCCGTGGACACCGTGAAGATCTCGGCGTGGCTGGTCCTGTCGGTGGTCCTGGTCGCGGCGTTGGCGACGAAGGGCTTCTGGCTGCAGCCGAGGGAGGTGCGCGACCTCATCGACGACGAGAACACTCGCGCGAACCGGCTCGATGCGATGCGCTGGGGATTCCTGTTCACCATGGCCGCCGGCTTCGTGGTGTATTTCCTGACGATGTTTGAGCCAATTTCGGCGCGCGAAGCCGTGCACATCACGACGTCGGCCGGAATCGTCGCCGCGCTGATTCGCTGGGGAATGCTCGAACGACGAGCGCATGGCTGAACGGCTCGCCAACCGCATCAAGGAACGGCGGACCGAGCTCGACCTGACCCAGGCCGAGCTCGCCGAGCAGGTCGGAGTCACCCGGAAGACCGTCAACACCGTTGAGAACGGCGTCTTCACCCCATCAGCGACGCTGGCGATCAAGCTGGCGCGGGCGCTCAATGTGCAGGTCGAGCAGCTGTTCTGGATCGAGCCTTAGCTTCGGCCTCGGCGATGGCGCCGACCTGGCGGATGAGGTCGCCCTGCGCTTCGGCCATGTCGGCCAAGTGCATGCCCCAGCCGGGCAGGAACATGCCGAGCACCGCGACCTCGCCGCCGACGCGATCGGTGCGCTTGTCCTTCGGGTCGGCGTTGGTGCGGATCGACAGATAGCCGCGCGGGCCGTCGTTGACGCATCGGCCCGAGACCAGTCCCTCGGCGCGGACATAAGCGGTCGGGGGCGGCCCCTCGCTCGCCCATTCGATCGGGCCTCCGGGGACCGGCAGGCTCGACCGCGCGTAGATGTAACTGTCGAACGGCACCCAGCCGGCCGCGCCCGGCCGCGCCGGATTGACGCAGGCGACCGTCATCCCGGGATCCGGCGAATAACCGAACATCGCGCCTTGGGGCGGCGCGTTCTTCTCGCGGAAGCTCACCCAGCTCATGACGCAGCCGGTTTCGCCGGCACGGCTGCACAGCGGCGTCTTCTTGAGCGTCCCGCCGACCAGCTTGCCGTGCGGAACGAACAGGTCGAAGCCGGGGATGATCGCCAGGCGCATCCGCGAAGCGACCGCCGGGTCTTTCTCGATCTCGTTGGCGATCAGTTGCTGGAGCATCAGGCTGCCTTGGCTGTGCCCGATCAGGACGAAGGGGCGGCCGGCACTGCGCGTGCGCAGATAGTTGCGCCAGGCGGCGAGCACGTCGGCATAAGCGATCGCGCCGGCCCGATCGATGTTGCCCCCGGCGGCGAACGCGGCGACCGCCGACAGGGTCATTTGGCGATAGATCGGAGCGAACGGCCGGCATACCGACGCAAAGCGCGCGAACTGGCTCTGGGTCGCGAGCGTCTCCGACCGATCCGGGATCAGATCGCTGTTCAATCCCTTGTCGGTCGACACCGTCGGATAGACGTAGAAGCAGTCGATCGGCGGATTCCTGGCGACCATGCTCTGTCCGGTCGAGCCGTAGCCGTTGGGATTGAGCGCGGTGGTCGGGATCGGAGTCGAGCAGATGTCGGCTCGGCCGGGCAGGCACAGCCAGATCGAATCCTTCGTGTAACCGGGCGCCGCGGGAGTCGATGTCTGCGCCGAGCCTGGCGACGCGCACGCGATCGTCATTCCCGCGAAAGCGGGAATCCACCTTTTCTTGGCGGCGCGGAAAAGGAAGGTGGATCCCGGATCAAGTCCGGGATGGCGACTGGGTTTCACTTGGACGAAGCTCCCTGGTCGAACAGGCCGGCCTGGCCGCCCGGCGGCACGGGCAGACCGAGATGGGTGTAGCCGCGGCCGTTCAGGGCGCGGCCGCGGGCGGTCCGGGCGATCAGGCCGAGCTGGATGAGGAACGGCTCGATCACGTCCTCGATCGTGTCGCGCGGTTCGCTGAGGCCCGCCGCAAGCGTTTCCACGCCGACCGGGCCGCCGCCGTAGAGGTCGGCGATCATGGTCAGGTAGCGGCGGTCCATCGCATCCAGGCCGAGCGCGTCGATCTCGAGCCGCGACAGGGCGCGGTCGGCGACGGCAGAGTCGATCGTATCGGAACCTGCGGCATGGGCGAAATCGCGGACCCGGCGAAGCAGCCGCCCGGCGATCCGCGGCGTGCCCCGCGAGCGCCGCGCGATCTCGCGGCCGCCGTCTTCGGAGACGTCCATTCCGAGCAATCGAGCGGCCCGGCGGACGACAAGCTCCAGTTCCTCGACCGTGTAAAAGTTGAGCCGGACGGGGATGCCGAACCGGTCGCGCAGCGGCGTGGTCAGCAGTCCCTGCCGGGTCGTCGCTCCGATCAAAGTGAAGCGCGGCAGCTCGATCCGGACCGAGCGCGCCGAGGGGCCTTCGCCGATCATGAGGTCGAGCGCGCGATCCTCCATCGCCGGGTAGAGCACTTCCTCGACCGCCGGATTGAGGCGGTGAATTTCGTCGATGAACAGGACGTCGCCGTCCTCGAGATTGGTCAGCAGCGCCGCGAGGTCGCCCGACTTGGCGATCACCGGGCCGGACGTCGCCCGGAAGCCGACGCCCATCTCGCGCGCGAGGATTCCCGCCAGCGTGGTTTTGCCGAGCCCCGGCGGGCCGTGGAGCAGGACATGGTCGAGCGGCTCGCCGCGGCTCTTCGCGGCGTGGACGAACACGCGCAGGTTCTCGCGCGCCGACTGCTGGCCGATGAACTCGTCGAGGGTCTTGGGGCGAAGCGCCGCATCCGCGTCCTCGGCGGTCCGTTCGGGAGTGGTGATGCGCGCCGGATCGGTTGCCATCAGCCGATGATTCGCAGATGCATGGCCGAACGACAAGCGGCGAACGGGGGGGTCCGAATGGAAGTCGATCGTCGAACGATGCTCACCGGGGCGGGCGCCGCCCTGGCCGCCGGGCCGGTGCTCGCGGGGAAGGCGGTCGCCTCATCGTGGTATGACCGCGCGATCGTCATCGACGCGCTCGGCGGCATCGGCGATCCTTATTCCCCCGACGAGCAGCTGCGGCTCGGCGACCGCGCGTGGTCGGAGATGGTGGCGACCGGCGTGACCCTGCTGCGCGACACCGTCTTCCCGGTCGGCAACGGGGCCGATCCATGGGGCGACTACCTTAAGGACATCGCGCTCAAGCAGAACATCCTCAACGCCAATCCCGACCGGCTGCAGCTGGTGCGGAGCGCCGCCGACATCCTCAAGGCCAAGCGCGAGAAGAAATTCGCCTGGCTCTACGGAACGCAGGACACGTCGATGGTCGGGCCGGAGCTCGACCGGTTGGCGCAGCTCAAGAAGGATGGCGTGATAACCGTCCAGCTGACCTACAACAACCGCAACCTCGCCGGCGACGGAGCGCTCGAGCCGGCCAATGCCGGCCTGTCCAAACTGGGCCGCGCGACGATCGAGCGGATCGAGGCGGAGAAACTGCTGCTCGACCTCGCGCATGGCGGAGCGCGGACCATGGCCGAGGCTACGAGCCATGCCAAACGCCCGCTGGTGATCAGCCATACGGGCGCGCGAGCGCTGGCCGATCACCCGCGCAACACCTCCGACGAGACCATCAGGGCGGTGGCCGACAAGGGCGGCGTGGTCGGCGTCTATTTCATGCCGTTCCTGACGCTCGACAGCCATCCCAAAGGCGCCGACCTGATCGCCCACGTCGAGCATGTCGCGAAGGTTGCCGGCGAGGATCATGTCGGCATCGGCACCGATAATGGCGTGCTTCCGACCACGCTCGACGAAGCGACGAAGGCCAAACTCAAGACCTGGCAGGAGCAGCGGATCAAGGCGGGGATCGCAGCCCCGGGGGAGGCGGTGGGCGTCTATCCGCTGGTCGAGGACTATAACAGCGTCGACCGCTACCGCCGCTTCGCCGCGGACTTGCAGAAGCGCGGCTGGAGCGAGGCTCGGCTGGAGAAACTGATGGGCGGTAATTTCCTGCGCGTGTACCGAGAGGCGTGGGGCGGCTGATTACTCCGTCATTGCGAGCGTAGCGAAGCAATCCAGCGCCGCTCTGGATTGCCGCGTCGCCTTCGGCTCCTCGCAATGACGGCGTTAGTGGCTGTGCTCGACGTCGTCGCCCACGATTTCCACCCACTCGCACTTGCGCTCCTCCCAGACCGAGAAGCGCGGGCTCGCGAAATAGGGATCGTCGAACGCGCCGAGCGGAATCGCGAGCAGGCCGTCGAACTTGCCCTCGATCGCGTAATGCACGTCCGACCCGCAGTCGGGGCAGAAATGGAAGGTGATCCGGTTGCCGCTGTCGGCGACGTTCACCCATGAGTTCGACCGCCCGTCGATCGCGACCCGATCCGCCGGCCACCGCGCCTGCACCGCGAACGCGCTCCCGGAGCGCTTCTTGCAATCGAGGCAATGACACACGGATACGCGGACGGGTTCGCCAGTGGCGACGGCTTTCAGCTGGCCGCAGCGACACGATGCGGTGCGGGCGCTCAGTGCTCGCACTCCTTCGAGGTGTAATTCCAGGCTCCGCCTGAATCGAGGCAGCCGTCGATTTGCCAGAACTCGCCGTACTGTACCCACAGCACGAGCACAGCGATGAGGGTAGCGACGGCCGCGACGCTGATGAAAGCCTTGCGACGGCCGTTCACTTTGCCGCTTTCCTCAGCGCCAGGCGCACCAGCGCGTCGAGTCCCGCGTCGGGTCCGAGTTCGTCCTGCGCGGCGTTGACTGCGGCGCTGGCTTCGGCGGGCTTGAAGCCCAGGTTGGCGAGCGCGCTGAGCGCGTCTGCGGCTGCTCCGGCGCGCGGGGCGGGCGCGGCGCCACCGAGGCCGGGGGCGCCGAGCTTGCCCTTCAGCTCGTTGGCGATGCGCGCGGCGAGCTTGGGGCCGACGCCGTTGGCCCGGCCGATCATCGCCGTGTCGCCTTGCCCGACCGCCCGGGCGAGCTCGTCCGGCGAGAGCGCCGAGAGGATGGCGAGCGCGACCTTGCCGCCGACTCCCTGGACGCTGGTCAGCGCGCAGAACGTGTCGCGTTCCGCCGCAGAGCCGAAGCCGAACAGCGTCCAGGCGTCCTCCCGCACCTGGAGCTCGGTGAGCAGCAGAACTTCGCCGCCGATGGGGCCGAGCGAGTCGAGCGTGCGGGCGCTCGCGTGGACGAAATAGCCCACTCCCTGGACGTCGATCACCGCTCCGTCGGCGGTGGTTTCGGCGAGGAGTCCGGAGAGGCGCGCGATCATTCCGGTACCCTAACGCGCTTTTTCGTCATTGCGAGCGCAGCGAAGCAATCCAGCGTCGCACTGGATTGCCGCGTCGCTTCGCTCCTCGCAAAGACGGCTATTTGAAAGCTCGGCTGGTCGCCAGATGATGCGCGTGGGTGATCGCCACGGCCAGCGCGTCGGCGGCGTCGGGGCCGGCGATCTTCACTCCGGGAAGCAGGCGCGACACCATAGCATGGATCTGCGACTTGTCGGCGCCGCCGGTGCCGACGATCGCCTTCTTGACCAGCGCCGGGGCATATTCGCCGACGCCGATCCCGGAGCGCGCGGCGCACATCAGCGCGACTCCGCGCGCCTGGCCGAGTTTCAAGGTCGATTGCGGGTTCTTGTTGACGAAGACTTCCTCGGACGCCGCCGCGTCGGGACGATGCTCGGCGAGGATGCGCTCGAGCTCGTCGGCAAGTCGAGCCAGGCGCTGCGCCAACGGCATCAGCGCATCGGTCTTGATCTGGCCGTTGGCGATATGGTCGAGCCGGTTGCCCTCGGCCCGGATCATTCCCCAGCCGGTCGAAGCCAGCCCCGGATCGAGACCGAGTATTTTCGCCACGCCCCCTCCTGCTGGCCAAACTACGTAACCGCTGGGCCAAGCTCGCGATAGGGGTAGTAAGGGCGAATCCGGGTGTTGAAGTAGCGGCCTTTCGAGAAGGACGAACGCATCGCGTCGACTTTCTCGGGCGGCACGCCGAGATAGAGGTAGCGGCGGCCGGTGGTGAAGGTGATCAGCAGCTCGCGCCGCTCGGGGCGATAGTCGAACGACTGGATGACGGTCGACGGCATGGGCCAGCAACGCGCAGCTAGGCGAGCTTCTCCAACTCGTCCTCCGGCACGTCGTAATTGCCCCACACGGTCTGGACGTCGTCGTCCTCTTCGAGCGCGTCGATCAGCCTCAGCAGGTTCGACGCGTCGTCGCCGCGCACTTCGACCTCGGTCGCCGGCTTCCACGCGAGCTTGGCGCTTTCCGCCTCGCCGAGCATCGGCTCGAGCGCGCGCGCGACCTCGTGCAGGCCGGCGATATTGGTCCAGATGCGGTGCCCGTCCTCGTCCGATTCGACGTCCTCCGCTCCGGCCTCGATCGCGGCTTCGAAGACTTTGTCGGAATCTCCCGCGCTCGCGGGATATTCGATCAGCCCCAAGCGCTCGAAACCGTGGCTGACGCTTCCGCCGGCGCCGAGGTTGCCGCCGTTCTTGGAGAAGATCGTGCGGACGTTGGTCGCGGTGCGGTTGCGGTTGTCGGTCAGCGCCTCGACGATCAGCGCCACTCCGCCGGGTCCGAAGCCTTCGTAGCGCACCTCCTCGTAATTCTCGGCGTCCGAGCCCGAGGCCTTGTCGATCGAGCGCTGGATATTATCCTTGGGCATCGACTGGGCGCGCGCGGCGATGATCGCGGCGCGCAGCCGCGCGTTGGCGTCGGGATCGGGCAAGCCCATCTTGGCCGCGACGGTGATTTCGCGGCTCAGTTTCGAGAACATGGCCGAGCGCTTCTTATCCTGGGCGCCCTTGCGGTACATGATGTTCTTGTATTTGGAATGGCCGGCCATGTTGGTTCCTTAGGCGAGGCCCAGTGCGGCGCGATAGGTTTCGAGCACGGCGTCCTGCTCCTGCCGCGTATGCGTCTCCATCTTCCGCAGGCGCACGATCATGCGCATGATCTTGGGGTCGTAGCCGTTAGCCTTGGCCTCGGCGTAGACGTCGCGAACGTCGTCGGCGATGCCCTTCTTCTCCTCTTCCAAGCGCTCGATCCGCTCGATGAACAGCCGCAGCTGATCGGCCGCGACGGTGCCTTCCGCCATGCTCTGAATACTCCGATTTCAATGTGTGAAGCGCGGCTCTAGCGGGTTGAACCGGCATGGCAAGCGGCTATGCGGGGCGCGTGACCGAAACCCTTTCTCCGCGTTCGCGCAAGGTGAAGATCCTGGCGACGCTCGGCCCGGCGTCGAGCGACGCGCGGATGATCCGCAGGCTCATGCTGGCCGGCGCCGACGCCTTCCGGATCAACATGAGCCACGGCGACCAGAAGCAGAAATCCAAGCTGGTCACCCACATCCGCGCGCAGGAACAGGAATTCCATCGGCCTTCGACGATCCTGTTCGATCTCCAGGGCCCGAAGCTTCGGGTGGGTCAGTTCAAAGACGGTGGAGCGATCCTGACCAAGGGCCGGAAGTTCGTTCTCGATCGCAATTCCACGCCGGGCGACACAAATCGCGTCGAGCTGCCGCACCCGGAACTGTTCGAAGCCGTCAAGCGGGGGACGAACATCCTCATTGATGACGGCCGGGTTCGCCTCAGCGTGATCGAGGCAGGCGACGGACGGATCACCACCGAGATCAAGGTCGGCGGGGTCGTATCCGACCATAAAGGGGTCAACGTCCCGGACATCCTTGTGCCGATTCCGGCGCTCACCGACAAGGATCGGGCGGACCTGCAATTCGCGCTCGAACAGAAAGCCGACTGGATCGCCTTGTCCTTCGTCCAGCGGCCGGAGGACGTCGCCGAGGCGCGCGAGCTGATCGGCGACCGCGCCGCGCTACTGGCCAAGATCGAAAAGCCGGCGGCAATCGACCGGCTGGACGCCATCCTCGAATTGGCCGATGCGGTGATGGTCGCCCGCGGCGACCTTGGCGTCGAGCTGCCGCCCGAGGGCGTGCCCCCGCTTCAGAACCAGATCGTCGCCGCCGCTCGCCAGCGGGGCAAGCCGGTAGTCGTCGCAACCCAGATGCTGGAATCGATGATCCACTCGCCGACTCCGACCCGCGCGGAGGTCAGCGATGTCGCGACGGCGATCTATGACGGCGCCGACGCCGTCATGTTGTCGGCGGAGAGCGCGGCGGGGGATTATCCCTGCGAGGCGGTCGACATGATGAACCGCATCGCCATCAGCGCCGAGAGCGATCCGATCTATCCGGCGCGCGTCCATTTCACAGCGACGCCCGCTGAGCCGACAACCGCCGATGCCTTGTCCACCTCGTCAAAGCACATTGCGGAGATCGTCTCGGCCAAGGCGATGGTTTGTTACACCAGCTCTGGCTCGACAGCGCGGCGTATCGCCCGCGAGCGGCCGACCGTGCCGATCATGGT
>JBJMUB010000060.1:0-21527 GCA_045811385.1 Sphingomicrobium sp.
GAGCCGATCCGGCCGGCCGCGACCGTTCCGACGTGCATACCCTCGACGTCGTACGAACGCGCGGCGCAGTCGGCGATGTCCCAACCGCCCGCCTTCACCACTTCCCACGACGGTAGGTAATTGCGGACCAGCGACAGGATCATCATCACGACGTGCTCGGCGACGCTGATCGAGTTGCAGTAAGTGACCTCGGCGACGGTCACGCCGCGCTCGATCGCGGCCTGGAGGTCGGTGTGGTCCGAACCGATGCCCGCGGTGATCACCAGCTTCAGGTTGCGCGCCTTGGCGAACCGCTCGGCGGTCATATAGGCCGGCCAGAAGGGTTGCGAGATCACAACATCGGCGCCCGCAAGCTCACGCTCGAAACGCGAATCCGGCCCGTCCTTGTCCGACGTCACGACATATTCATGCCCGCCGGCCTCGAGAAAGCGGCGAAGGCCGAGCTCGCCGGAGACGCTGCCGAGCAGCTGGCCGGGCTGGAAATCCATCGCGCTCGGGGTCGGCAGGGTCTGGTCGTCGGGATAACGCTCGAGCTTCGGCAGGTCGTCGCGCGGGTAGCTGGCCGGATAGCCGCCCTTCGGATCGTCGTAGAGAACGCAGAGGATCTTCGCCATGGACGCGCCTTTCGTGCCTGGACGCGACAGGGCCACGGCGGTCGCTCGGCCGGTGGCCGGAATGGGCGGCGCTCTAACAGCTTTTGGGAAGCGCAGCCTACCAGAATCGGCTGTAGGCGACCGCCGGGATTACCGTGGAGGTGGTGTTGTGCGCCTTGGGGATGACCCACACGCCGAGGATCACGCCCGACCGGTCGCTCCAATTATATTCGACGGCCGGGGCGAAGCCGACGTTCCAGCTCCTGGCCGACGTGTCCTTCACCACGGCGCCGCCGGCGTCGCGGCCGCGGATCTTGGTTTTGCCCCAGAAGTCGGCCTCGACGTCGAACGCTAGAACCCATTCCCTGGTCAGGCTGTATTCGACGGCAGCGATGAACGTTGTCTTCGAGCCCGGCTTCGCACGGCCCCGGAACCCGGCGTTCGTCCCGTAGACGCTTCGGCCGACCACGTCGGTGCCGGAGGGAGAGGTCTTGAGGACATTGATCCGGCCGCGCAGCAGCCGGTCGTTCTTGAGCAGGAAATAATGCTGCACGTTGATCCCGACCTCGGGCACGAACGACCCGGAGCCGTGGCCGGCCTTGCCCTGGCCGAGCCGGTCGAATTTGCCCGTTGGGACTGTGGCGTTGACCACCAGCGCGACCGTCGGCACCCGACGATCGGGCGTGAAGTGAGTCAGCCGGAGCTGGGACAGCAGCTTGGTATCGCCGACCGCCGGCTCGCGGTTGGGCTTGCGCGTCCCGAACGCGAAGTTGGGCTGGACTCCGATCGTCAGTCCCTCCGCCAGGCCGTATTGGTAGAAGCCGCTTGAGCCGGGGCCATGCTCGCCGCCCGACATCACGTCGAAGAAATAGGGCTCGGTGTAGAAATGGCCCTTGGGCAAGGTCTCGGCGTTCGACGCGAGCAGCGGCCCAGTCCAGCGCGCCGACTGCATCGCCGAGCGATAGCGGTCCGCAGCAGGATCGGCATCGGCCGCTCGCGCGGGCCCAGACAACAGGCATGCGCACGCGGCCGCAAGGACCGGCAAAACAGGTTTCATTGAGCGCCTCCCGCAGTCCGTTCAAAGTGCGGCGGGGCTAGGCGTGATCGGCCCTCGCCGCTTCCAGAACCGACTCGTCAAACTCGGCGGAACAAAAGCAGACCGGAGGGTCAGCGCCCAATAAAATTTGCGGAGGGAATCATAAATCCGGTAGGCCTTCCGGCCGTGGGGCTCACATCGGGTCGTTAAAGGCGAACCGGCACGAACGCCCACCCCGCGCCATGCAGCGGCGATGGTCGACCTCCTTGCCGGTCAGCGCGCGCAGCAGCGCCAGGTCGACCTCGCAAATCGCCGGGTCGGCCATCGCCAGGTCGTGGAACACGCAATTGTGCGCTTCGATTTCCTCCCCGTCAGCCCGCGATTGGTAGCCGAGCTCGCGCATCAGCCCGGCAATCGCCGCAGCGTCGGGCTTGTCGCCGACCTCGGCGCGAAGGCTGTCGGCCAGCGACAGGCCGATCCGGTGCAGCGCGCGATGCAGATCCTCGGGGCCGAGATGCCGCGCCAGCTCGCCGAGCAGCTGCCGCGCAAGCAAGGCATATTGCCTCGGGAAGGTCGCCCGGCCCGCGGCGCTCAAGCGATAGCCCTGCGACGGGCGTCCCTTGGTCCGGATCGCCGAGCCGCGTTCGATCAGCCCTTCCCGCTCGAGCGCGACCATCTGCTGATGCGCTGCATTGCGCGAAATGCCGATCGCCCCGGCAAGCGCCGGGATCGACAACGGCGCTTCGGCCTTGAGCAAAAGCTCGAGGATCCGGTCGCGGCTGCGCGCTGGCTCAATCAGTTCGATTGCGGTCATCGCGCTCGAATCTAACAGCTATTGCCGCTTTGACAACTTTGTAATGGTAGAAGTTGACAAAGCCTCGCTCCGCGCCGCACAACATCGCCGTCAAAGGAGGGAATCGATGCTCAAAATTGCAGTTCTGATTTTCGCGATCGGCGCGCTCGGCGGCCTGGTCATGGCGATGCGGGTCCTGCGCGGACAGATGGCGCCGTGGGCGCTGTCGCTGCTCCACGCCGCACTCGGCGCGACCGGGCTCGTGCTTACCGCTTTGGTCGCGTTCGGCGGCTCCGGAGCTCCCGGGATCGTCCCGGTCGCGCTCATCATCCTGGTCGTTGCGGCGCTCGGTGGATTCTATCTCGCCTCGATCCACGCCCGGCAGCAGCTGCCGCCGCGCGCGGTGGTCGTCATCCACGCCGCAGTCGCCGTCGTCGGCTTCCTGCTGCTCGCCGGCGGCGCCTTTGCGCTCATCTGAAGCCTCGCCCTCGGTGGATGGCTCGGGGGGTCTGCACCCTTCGGTAGCGGGGTTTCGCCAACCGCTCGTCGATGAGCGGCTTGCCGCGGCCTCGGATAAGTTGAATCGTGGCGCCCTTCATCCGGAGGGGAATCTTTCGTGACCATCGTTCGCTCGCTCGCGCTGATCTGCGCCGCCACCGCTCTTGCCGCTCCGGCGGCTGCTGCTCCGGCCACCGGCCCGGCCCGCTACTTCACCGGCGCCGACCTGTTCGATCTTGAGGTCGCGACTGATCCGCAGATCAGCCCCGACGGGCGCACCATCGCTTATGTGCGCAAGTCCAACGACATCATGACCGACAAGGCGCGCCAGACGATCTGGCTGGTCGACGTGGCCACCGGCCAGCAGCGGCCGTTGCTCGCTGGGTCGGGCACCTATTTCTCGCCGCGCTGGTCGCCCGACGGTACCCGCCTCGCCTACGTCGCCACCGAGGGCGACAGTCCGCAGCTTTACGTGCGCTGGATGGCGGGCGGCCTCCCGCCGGAGCGCGCGCGAATCACCGGCCTGCCGGACAGTCCCGACAGCATCGCCTGGTCGCCCGACGGCCGCCGAATCGCTTATTCGATGTTCGTCCCCGACGACGGCCCCAAGCTTGGCAAGGCACCCGATAAGCCCGAAGGCGCGAAATGGGCCGACCCGCTGCAAATCATCGATGCCGTAACCTACCGGTTCGATGGGGCCGGCTATTTCAAGCCCGGCTATCAGCAGATTTTCTGGGTCCCGTCCGACGGTGGCGCCCCGACCCAGCTGACGTTTGGACCGACTAACGCCGGAGCTCAGGTGTCCTGGACTCCCGACAGCCGCGCCGTCCTGTTCAGCGCCAATCTCAACAAGGATTGGGAGCGCAACCTCAACGAAGCCGAAATCTATCGCGTCGGCATCGACGGCGGCGCTCCGGTTGCCCTCACGACCCGCAAGGGTCCCGACTTCTCGCCCGCCATTTCGCCCGACGGTCGCCAGGTCGCCTACCTCGGCTTTGACGGCGACGATCGCGCCAACGTCGATCCCAAGCTCTATGTGATGAACATCGACGGCTCGAACCCGCGAATGCTGACCGCGCGTCTCGATCGGCCGGTCAGCAATCCCGTGTGGGCGGGCGACGGGCGTTCGGTCTACGTCCTCTACGACGAGCATGGCAGCAACCGCGTTGCCAAGGTCGGCCTCGACGGCTCGATCCGCGACGTCGCGACTGGCCTCACCGCGAGCGGCCTCGACCGGCCCTACAGCGGCGGCGAGTTCAGCGTGTCGCGCGGCGGAGTCGTCGCCGTCACGACCGGCGACAACCTTCATCCATCGGACCTCGGGATCGCCGCCGGCGGCACGGTCCGCAAGCTCACCCATCTCAACCAGCAGCTCGGCGCCAAGGTCATGGGCCAGCCGCAAAGGCTCGCGGTCAGCTCGAGCTTCGACAGGCGCCCGATCGACGCCTGGATGATCACTCCGCCCGACTTCGACCCCGCCAAACGATATCCACTGATCCTCGAGATCCACGGCGGTCCGTGGGCCGCGTACGGCCCGAGCTTCTCGACCGACGACCAGCTCTACGCGGCGGCCGGCTATGTCGTCGTCTACGCCAACCCGCGCGGGTCGACCTCGTACGGCCAGGCGTTCGAGGATGAGATCGACAAGAATTATCCGTCCCACGACTATGACGATTTGATGAGCGCGGTCGACGCCGCGATCGCCACCGGCCATGTCGACCCGAACAACCTGTTCGTCACCGGCGGATCGGGCGGCGGAGTGCTGACCGCGTGGATCGTCGGCAAGACGGACCGGTTCCGCGCCGCGGCGACCCAGAAGCCGGTGATCGAGCTCGCCAGCTTCGCGCTCACCACGGACTTCGCCGCCGGCTTTTCGCCCGGTTGGCGCAAGGAGCGGCCGTGGGAGGACCCGATGAGCTACTGGAAATTTTCGCCGCTGAGCCTGGTCGGCAACGTCAAGACTCCGACGCTGGTGGTGGTCGGCAGCGAAGACTATCGCACGCCCGTCAGCCAGGCCGAGCAATATTATGCCGCGCTCCAGCTGCGCGGGGTTCCGACCGCTCTGGTCAAGGTGCCGGGCGCGAGCCACGGCGGAATCGCCGCCCGCCCGAGCCAGGCCGCGGCCAAGGCCAGCGCGATCCTCGCCTGGTTCGACAAATATCGCACCGACAAGCCGAGACCGGCGGCCGTCGCCGCCGGCGACGGGGCTTCCCCGGCGCAAGCTCGCTAACGATCGGCCTTTGCAACCTTTCATGCTGTCGTCCGCTTCCACGGGCGGCACACGTCCATGCCTCTGGGGAGAGAAAATGACGACATTCCGCTGGCTCGCCGCGACCGCGCTCGCGCTCAGTGTTCCGCTCGCCGCCCAAAACACCGCGACGTTCAGCCCGCAGCGCCTGGCGCAGCATGTGAAAACGCTCGGTTCGGACGCGTTCGAGGGCCGCGGCCCGGCGACCGCCGGCGAAACCAAGACCGTCGCCTATCTGACGCGGCAATTCGCCGCGGCGGGACTCCAGCCGGGCGGCGACCTTGTGGGCGGCAAGCGTCAATGGACGCAGGCCGTGCCGCTGCTCAAGTCCGAATGGCCCGCGCCGCCGCAGTCGAGCATGACTATCGCCGGCAGGACTGTGCCCCTGACCCAGGGCGAGCAGATCGCGATCCGCGCCCCGACCAACGGCGCCAAAGCGATCGACTTCGCCGGCGCTCCGCTGGTGTTCGTCGGCTACGGAGTCAAAGCCCCCGAGCGCAACTGGGACGACTTCAAGGGCCAGGATCTGCGCGGCAAGGTCATGGTCGTGCTCGTCAACGACCCCGATTTCGAAGGCGGCGAAGGCGACTTCGGCGGCAAGGCGATGACCTATTACGGCCGCTGGACCTATAAATATGAGGAAGGTGCTCGGCAGGGCGCCAGGGGCGTCCTCGTCATCCACGAGACCGCGCCGGCGAGCTACGGCTGGGCGACGGTCAAGAACTCCAACACAATCGCCAATTTCGACATCGTGCGCAAAAATCCGGCGGCCGAGCATCCCTTGCTCGAGGGCTGGATCCAGCGCGACCTTGCGGCGCAATTGTTCGCGGCGTCGGGCAGCAGCTTCGAGGCGATGAAGGCGGCGGCGAAGCGCAAAGACTTCCAGCCGGTTCCGCTCAAGGCGACGCTCGACGTCCACGGCCAGGCGGACACCAGCACGATCACTTCGCACAACGTGCTCGGCATCGTGAAGGGCAGCAAATATCCCGACGAGACGGTGATCTACACCGCGCACTGGGACCATCTCGGAATCGGCCAGCCCGACGCCACCGGCGACCGCATCTACAACGGCGCGATCGACAACGGCACCGGCATCGCCCAGCTGATCGAGCAGGGGCGCGCCTTCGCCCGCGGCCCGCGGCCGCAACGCTCGGTCGTGTTCATCGCCGTGACCGCCGAGGAGAAGGGCCTGCTCGGAAGCGAATATTACGCCGCCAACCCGATCTATCCGGCGGCGAAGACCGCCGGCGTGATCAACACCGACGTCCTCGGAGTGCTCGGCCCGGCGCGCGATTTCACCGTCCGCGGCAACCAGAAGTTCGGGCTGCTCGACATGCTGGTCGACGAAGCGGCCAAGCGCGGCCGCCGCTACACGCCCGACCCGCATCCCGAGACGGGCGGCTTCTTCCGCTCCGACCATTTCACCATGGCCAAGGTCGGAATTCCCGCGCTGAGCTTCGGCCCCGGCCAGGACCTGGTCAACGGCGGCGTCCCCCGCGCCGAGGCCTGGTCGAAGATGTACACCGAGAAGATGTATCACCAGCCGGCGGACGAATATTCGCCCGACTGGGACTTCACCGGAATGGCCCAGGATGCCGAGCTGCTGCACGGAGTCGGTCTGCGCCTCGCCAATTCGCGCGACTGGCCGGAATGGTCGGCGGAAAGCGAATTCCGCGCCGCCCGCGAGGCGACGGCAGCCGAGCGCGGTCAGTCGGCGACCCGGCCCCCGAAGAAGGGAGAGCGCGGTTGAGCGAGACGCTCGAGCCTGCCCTCCCCGACCATCTGGACGAGCAGGCCGAGCGACTGATGCACCGTTTGTGCGATGCGAAGCTTAGCATCGCCACCGCCGAGAGCTGCACCGGGGGCATGCTCGCTGCCCTGCTGACCGACATCGAAGGCGCGGGCCACGGCTTCGACCGCGGCTTCGTCACCTACACCAAGGAGGCGAAGTCCGAGCTGCTCGGCATCGATCGCGGTGTGCTCGACCGCAACGACGCGGTGTCGGAGGTGGTTGCCCGGGCGATGGCCGAAGGCGCGCTCGAGCGCTCGCGCGCCGACGTCGCGCTCGGGGTGACGGGTTTCGCCGGACCCGCTGGGGATGGCTGCGAGGAAGGGCTCGTCCACATGGCTCTTGCCCGGCGTGGCAAGCCGACCATCCATCGCGAGGAACATTTCGGAGCGGTGGGCCGGGGCGCCGTCCGGGTGAACAGCCTCAAGGTCATGCTCGAGATGCTTGAGGAGTCGCTCGAAGCGGAGTAGTTCGCCTTTTGTTCTTAATCAGGAGTCGCGACCATGGCCGACCTCATTTTCTACACCAACCCGATGTCGCGCGGGCAGACCGTCCGCTGGATGCTCGAGGAAGTCGGCCAGCCGTACGAGACCGAGATCCTCGACTACGCCTCGACCATGAAGGCCGAGCCCTATCTGTCGATCAACCCGATGGGCAAAGTCCCGGCGATCCGCCACAACGGCAAGGTTGTGACCGAAGTCGCGGCGATCTGCTGCTACCTCGCCGACGCGTTTCCGCAAGCCAATCTCGCCCCGCCGCCGGCGGACCGCGCCGATTACTATCGCTGGATCTTCTTCACCTCGGGACCGGTCGAGGCCGCGTTCAGCAACAAGGCCGCGGGCTGGGAGCCGACTCCCGAGAAGCAGCGGATGTTCGGCTACGGCAATTACGACCTTGCCATCGCGACGTTGGAGAAGGCGCTGACCGGCAAGGAGTATATCGCGGCCGACCGTTTCACCGCAGCCGACCTGTTCGTCGGCGCCAACGTCAACTTCATGCTCGCCTTCAACCTGTTGGAGCCGCGCCCGGTGTTCGTCGACTATGCCCGCCGAATGACCGACCGCCCCGCCTACGTCCGTGCCAAGGAGATCGACAGCAAGCTCGTCGCCGAGATGCAGGCCCAACAGTCGCCGCAGCCGGCTTAGCACTGCCGTCATTGCGAGCGACGAAGTCGCGTGGCAATCCAGAGCGGGGCTGGATTGCTTCGCTGCGCTCGCAATGACGGAGGAGTTCGTGGATCAGGATACCCGCCAACGCGCCATCACCCTCTACGACCGCTTCACCCACGAGGGCATGGAACGCCGCGCCTTCATGGCGGAGATGGTCAAGCTCGCCGGAAGCGTCGCCGCGGCCGAGTTGCTGGTCGCCGGAATCGCCGCCTCTCCCGCCGCGGCGGCGATCGTTCCCGAGGATGACAAGCGGCTACGTTCGGTCATGCTTCAGGCCGAGGACGGCTACGCCGGCTACGCCGCCTACGTCAGCCAGTTGCGCAGCCGGTCGCTCAAGCCGAAGGTGCTCGTGGTCCACGAGAATCGCGGACTTAACGCGCATATCCGGGACATCGCCCGAAGGCTCGCAATCGCCGGTTTCCGGGCCGTTGCGCCCGACTTCCTCTCGCGGCGCGGCGGCACTCCGGCAAATGAAGACGCCGCTCGCGACATGATCGGCAAGCTTGATCTCGGGGCGACGGTCGCGGACGCAACGCGGATGCTGGGCTTGCTTGCGGCCGGCAGCCGCGGCGGCAAGGTCGGGGCGGTCGGCTTCTGCTGGGGTGGCGGCTTCGTCAACCGGCTCGCCGTGGCTGCGGGCGACAAGCTCGCCGCCGCCGTCCCCTACTACGGCCCCGCCCCCGATCCGTCCGAAGCGGCCAAGGTCGAAGCGGCGATGCTGATCCACGACGCCGGGCTCGACACGCGCGTCAACGCGACCTCCTTCCCGTGGGTCGAGGCGCTACGCGCGAACAAAAAGCGGGTGACCTTCTACCTCTACGACGGCGTCAACCACGCCTTCAACAACGACACGTCGGCCGAGCGCTACAACAAGGAAGCGGCCGAGCTCGCCTGGAAGCGGACGGTCGCCTTCTTCAAACGCTATCTGGACTGACGGGCCGTCCGCGAAATTCTCACCGATTGAACAGCGTTGCGGCGCGGTGAGCGCACGTTACGCTGTGAGCCGTGACCGATACCGGCCTGGTCCCGCTGAACTGCGGGTCGGATGCGCTGACCGCCTTGGCGGCCGGGCTCAAGTCGTTCGGTCCGACCGACGGCGAGCCGGATTGGCTGGTTTCCGGAGCGTGGCTGTGCACCGCGGACGAGCAATTCCTCGCGACCCCGTCGATCGACGTGCTCGCCGACGGCTACCTCGCCCGGCCGCTGACCCTCGAGCGGCCGGCCGATGTCGTCGCCGGCCTCGAAGCCGAAATGCCCGATATCGAGGGACGCCTGGTCGCGCATGGCAGCGACATCGAGCTGCCGCGGCCGGACATCGTTCCGCGGCCGCCAGCCAGGCTAAGCTCGTGGACCGGACCTTATGCCCTGTCGGTCCTCGTCCGCTCGACCGAGCGCGCGGCCGTTACGCACCGCGTCGCTTGCGCCCTCCTGTTCACCGCCGCCGCCGGCAACCGCCTGCTGGTCGGCACCGACCCGTCGGCGATGGCGCTGGTGCTAAGTAAGGATTCGCAGCTGATCGCCGCCTACCGCAGCGGTTGCGAGGACGTTCCGCTGCTTGATTACCTGGCGCAGGTCGCCGGCTAGACGTCCATCATCGCTTCGATGCCAAGGCGCTCGAGCGATGTCAGTTCGGGCCGCCACAGGTCGGCGATCAGGACCACTCGGATCCGGTCGCTGTCGTTCCACGCCTCGTGCAAGGTCATGTCGTCGAACACCAGCGCCTTGCCGGGTGCCCACCGGCGGGTCTCGTTCCCGACCCGCAGGCCGCAGTCGCCCGGAACGATCAGCGGGAAATGCGCGATCAGCCGGGCGTTGGTCAGCCCGGTGTGCGGAGCGATCCGGCTGTTCGGCTCGAGCACCGAGAAATAGAGGCTGGGCGAGATCAGGCCCAAGGCCGGCAGGTCGAGCCCGCGGGCGACCTCCATGGTCGTCGGGCAGGCCGCGGCGAACTCGCCGACGATGCCGTTCTTGATCAGCGGAATCATCGACCAGTTACCGCTTTGGGTGGAGCCCCGCTCGCTCGAATGGAGACCCCGCAGCCGCGCCGCGAAATCAGACCGGTTGTCCGCCAGCGCGAGGAATTCGGTGCGGATCGCGTCGGTCGCCCGCTCGACCTCGGCGATCCCGGCCAATTCGTCCGGATCGAAGAACCGCTTCGGCCGAATCCCGGGCACCATGAACACCGGCCGCGACAGCGGACCCGAATCGAAATTGTCGAGGATGTTGCTGCGGAACTGGCGAAGCCGCCGCTCCTCCGTCGCCGTCAGTTTGGCGAAGGGCCCGTCCGGCTGCCATTCGAGCAGCCGCGTGCGCCAGCCGCGGAACCGGGCGGTTTGCTCCCGAGCGTGGATCAGCTGCCGCTGAATCGCGGGCTGGAACGCGAGGTCGAGCGGGGCATGGTCGCAGGCGGATCGATAGGCCCGTTCGGCGGCATGACACGCGCCGGACGCTTCGCGCAGGCTGCCGAGCATCAGCGCCATCAGGAAATTGCGCGGCGCCAGCTCGACCGCGGCGGTCGCCGCCTGCATCGCCCCCGACAGGTCGCCGACCGAGCGCCGGACCGTGGCGAGCCGAAGGAGGGTCGAAGCGTCCCGCCCGCGCTGCGCGGCAAGCTCGAGCAGGCTGGCCGCCTGCCGGACGTCGCCGCGCGCCATGGCCTCGTCGGCCTGGACGATGAGCGAACAATTCGAACCTGCTCTAGCGATAATGCGCCTCCGAAGCGCCTCTTAGGAATCAGCGACGGCCGTTCGGGGAGAATTCGACCAAGCTACATGCTCGCTCCACCAACGTCCGGCCGGTGGTCGAGCCATGGCGAAAAGGGCCGGAGTCTCCTCCGGCCCTTCCTGATTTCGAACGTGCAATCGTTAGCGGCGGTCGCCCATGAACCGCAGCAGGAACAGGAACATGTTGATGAAGTCGAGGTAGAGGCTGAGGGCGCCCATCACAGCATTCCTCGCCAGCGCTTCGCCATGACCGGCGACCTCGAAGTAGATGCTTTTGATCTTCTGCGTGTCGTAGGCGGTCAGCCCCGCGAAAAGGAGAACGCCGATGGCGCTGATCGCCAGGTCGAAGCCGACCGAGCGAATGAAGATCCCATTGATCAGCATCGCAACCAGAAGGCCGACGACGCCCATGACCAGGAACGTGCCCCAGGCACTCAGGTCACGCTTGGTGGTGTAGCCCCACAGGCTGAGGCCGCCGAACGCCGCCGCGGTGGCGAAGAAGGTCTGGGCGATCGACACGCCGGTATAGGCGATGAAGATCGTCGACAGCGACAGCCCCATCGCGACCGCGAAGCCCCAGAACATCGCCTGCAGCGTCCGGGTCTGCATTCGCGCTTGGCCGAAGCTCATGACAAGCACGAACAGCAGCGGGGCGAACGTGATCACCCAGCCGAGCAGATTGGGCCGAACGGCGGTTCCGTTGGCGGTCTCGACGGCGGTGAACGCCGAAGCGAAGAAGGGCGAACGAACGAACAGCAACGCGACGATGCCCGTCAGCAGCACGCCCGACGCCATGTAATTGTAAACGGACAACATGTAGGACCGCAGGCCCGCATCCCGTGCGGCGCGCGGAACACCGACGGAAACGGCCGGATCGATGCCGGTCGTCCTCATGCGCGGGTCAAACTGGTTCTGCATTTCTTCTCCTTAGCGCGGGCGATGGGCCCGTTCGCTGCGTGCGAATATCGTGGATGCCAGAGGGGACTTCAAGCGAAACCGGACATTGGGCCGCAGTCTGAACGGCTGTTCATCGAGCGGCCACTATGCGACACCCGCCAAATGTTCGTGCGGCTGCTTCGTGTCGCAATCCTCGGGTTCGCACTTCTTGCGACGCCGTCCGTCGCACAACGCGCGCCGCGCATCGTCGCGGTCGGCGACCTCCACGGCGACTTTTCCGCGTGGCTCGAGATCGCCAGCGATGCTCGCCTGATCGATCGAAACGGGCGCTGGTCCGGCGGCCGAACGATCCTTGTGCAGCTCGGCGACGTCACCGACCGCGGCCCGGATTCGCTGAAGATCATCCGCAGCCTGCAGCAGCTGGCCAAACAGGCACCGCGCTCCGGCGGCAAGGTCGTCGTGCTGCTCGGCAACCATGAAGCGATGAACCTGCTCGGCGACCTGCGCTACACCACGGCCCGCGAGTTCGCCGCGTTCGTCGACGGCGGGTCGGCGGCGCGGCGCGACACGGCCTGGGAGCGCAATCGCCCGGCGATCGAGGCCGCCTACCGGGCCAAGACTCCGGCGATGACCGCCGAAGCGATCCGCGCCGCATGGGACCAGGCACATCCGCTCGGCTGGGCAGAGCACCGGTTGGCGTGGCAGCCGAACGGCGAGCTTGGCCGCTGGGCGCGCAACAATGCGGCGGTGGTCAAGCTCGGCGACACATTGTTCGCCCATGGCGGGCTCAGCGCCGAATATGGCACTCTGACCCTCGACGCGATCAACCGCCGCGCCCGCGAGGCGATGGCGGCCGGCGACGACAGTCCCAAGGCGATCCTCAACGATCCGCTCGGGCCCTTGTGGTATCGCGGCTTGGTCGGCGCCGACCCCGAAGCCGCCGCAGCCCGTGCACCGCGGCTCGCGCCAACACCCGAGCAGGAACTGGCGACGGTTCTCGCCGCGTTCGGGGCCAGGCGGATCGTCGTCGGCCACACGCCGAGCCTCAGCGGCATCGCGGTGCGCAGCGGCGGCCGGCTGATCCAGGTCGATACCGGAATCTCGCGCTTCTACGGCGGGCCGCTGACCTGGCTCGAAATCGCCGGCGACAAGGTGACGCCGCACACTCTGCCGAGGAGCGCGCAATGATCTTCCTCGCGCTCGCTCTGGCAATCGGCGCCGCGCAACCGCCCAAGCCCCTGTTCGCATCGGACGACACGATCCGGATCGCCATCCAGGGGCCGATGGCGACGCTCGCCGCCAACCGCTCGTCGGATCCGCGTCCGGCGACGCTTACCGTCGGCGCGGACACCCTTCCGATCACCCTCTCGGTCCGCGGCATCACTCGCCGCACCACCGATGTGTGCGGCTTCCCGCCGCTGCGGGTACAGTTCACCCTGCCGCCGCCCGCGACCTCGCCGTTCGCCGGCCAGAAACGGCTCAAGCTGGTGACCCACTGCCGCGCCAGCCCCGGCTTCCAGCAATATGTGCTGCTCGAATATGCAGCCTACCGGATGTACCGGCAGCTCAGCCCGCTGAGCTTCCGGGTCCGCATCGCCGAGGTCGACTATCGCCACGAGGACGGCCGGCCCTACATCCAGCGCACCGGCTTCTTCCTCGAGGACACTGGCGACGTCGCCAGGCGCAACGGGCTGAAGGAGCTTCGCGCGCCCGAGCGCATCGCCGTCTCCGTGCTGAGCCCGCGCGACGCTGCCCGCTACGCGATGTTCCAGCACATGATCGGCAACCACGACTGGGCGATGCGGGCCGGGCCCAGGGGCGAGGATTGCTGCCACAACGCCAAGCTGATCGGCGCTTCGGGTTTGGCGCCCGGCGCGGTGATTCCGGTCCCGTACGACTTCGACTTCTCGGGCCTCGTCAACGCGCCTTACGCCACGCCGCCGGACCAGCTGCGCATCGCCGACGTCCGCCAGCGGGTCTATCGCGGCTATTGCGCCCATAATGCCGAGGCGGCGGCGATCGCCGCGCAGATGCGCGCCCTGCGTCCGCAGCTGCTCGCAACCCTCGCCTCAACCCCGGGCCTCGAGCCCCGCACCGCGGGCAAGGCGCAATCCTATCTCGACGGCTTCTTCAGGCAGGTGGCGACGGACGCCGACGTCGCCGGCCTTCTCAAGCGCTGCGTCGATTAGGCCTTTGCCGAAGGCGGCGCCGAATCGTCGACCCCGTCGTAATCGGCGAAGTAGCGCTTCATCCCCTTCCGCTCGCCGAACTCGGTCATCCACAGCGCAACGAAGCAATAGTTGAAGGCGATGGTCACGACCGCGGCGAGCTCGACCGCGCCGATCCCCGCCGACAGTCCGATCGCCACCGCCAGCAGGATGAACAATGCATCGCCCGAGCTCTTCAAGGAATTGCGGAACCGCACCGCGCCGGCGATGCCGGCGAGGCTGAACGCCAGCGCCAGCGAGTTCTGGACGATGATCACGATCCCGGTGACGACCATCGGCAGCACGATGATCGTGTTGATCAGCGACTGGTCATATTCCTCGTCGTCGCGAACGCTCATGTAGACCCAGCTCACCGGAAGCGCGGCGAGCAGGGCGCCGGCGATCGCCACGACCAGCCAGAAGATGCTTTCGCCGAGGTTGCCGACATGGGCGGCGCGGATCGCGTCGGTCGCTTCGAGCGGGCCCTTCGCCGGCTGGGTGATCAGCGCCTCGACCCCGCCGACCGGCAGGTAGCCGCGGCTCGCCGGCCACAGCTTCAATGCGGCGAACACCAGCACGCCGATGAGCAGGTAATAGACGGTGAGCCGGATCAGCAGCTTGGTGGCGCGCATCTCTGGTTACTCCGGGATCGGGATGCTGGGGATCGGTTGAAGCGTCGCGTAACGCTCCTCGAGCGGCGCACCGGGCAGGTCCGCCCAAGGGATCTCAGCCATCGGCAGCTCGGTGTCGGGCATTCGGTCGAGCAGGTCGCGAAGCAGCGTCAGGCGGCCGATCGGCTGGTCGTTGAAATCGACCAGGGTCCACGGCGCATAGTCGGTATGAGTCGCGGCGAGCATCCGCTCACGCGCGTCGGTGTAGGCTGCGTAGAGGTTGCGTGCCTCGATATCGACCGACGACAGCTTCCACCGTTTGAGCGGATTGCGGACCCGGTTGAGAAAACGCTCTTCCTGCACGGCCTGGTCGCAGCACAGCCAATATTTGAACAGCAGGATGCCGTCGTCGACCAAATGCCGCTCGAAGTCCGGAACCGCGCTCAGGAACGCCTCGGCTTCCGCTTCGGTGCAAAAGCCCATGATCCGTTCGACCCCGGCCCGGTTATACCAGCTGCGGTCGAACAGAGTGATCTCGCCCTTGGCCGGAAGATGCTCGACGTAGCGCTGGAAATACCATTGCGCGCGTTCGCGGTCGCTTGGGCTGGGAAGCGCCGCGACCCGGCACTGGCGCGGGTTGAGGATGCGCGCGATCATGTCGATCGAGCCGCCCTTCCCAGCGGTGTCGCGCCCCTCGAACAGCACGACCACGCGCTGGCCGGTTTCAGCGACCCACCGCGCCATCGCCGCGGTTTCCTGCGACAGCGGCTTCAGCAGCGCCTCATATTGTTCGAAGCTGAGCTTGCCGGTCCAGCCCATCGCTCCACCCCCGACACGAGTGTGGCATTGCTGGAGCGCGATTGGAACCCGCCGCGGCAACGGGCATAGCCGCGCCGTGAACACCATCCTCCGCATCCTCGTCACCGCGCTCCACTCGCTGCGCAAGCTCAACTGGCTCGTGCGTCGCCCGCGCACCTTCGGCGCCCACGCGCTGGCGCTGACTCCCGAGCGCAAGGTCATCCTCGTGAAGCTGCGCTATGCATCCGGCTGGCGCCTCCCGGGCGGCGGCCGCGCGGAGCAGGAGCCGCCACGCGACGCCGTCCTGCGCGAGCTTCGCGAGGAGATCGGCATGACTTCGCACGGCGAGGTGACGCTCGCCGCCGAGCTCGAGGAACGCGCCGACTTCAAGCGCGACCTGGCCGCTCTGCTGATCGTCCGCGACGTCCGCTACCGACCCAGGCGCTGGTCGTGGGAAGTCGAGGCCGTCACCGAAGCACCGCTCGACTCGCTTCCGCCGGACCTCTCGCCGCGCGCCGCCACCTGGCTGGAGGCGCTCGCGGGCAAAGTGTAGGCAGCCGCATGCACCGCCTGTTCGTCGCCATCCGCCCGCCCGAGCACATCCGCGACCTGCTGATCGACGCGATGGACGACAGCGCCGACTTCCGCTGGCAGGACGACGAGCAGCTCCACCTCACACTGCGCTTCGTCGGCGAGGTCGACCGCCACGTCGCCGCCGATCTCAGCGGCGCGCTCGGCCGAATCCGCTCGGCCCGGTTCAAAGCGCGGATCAAGGGCGTCGGCAGCTTCGACCACCGCGCGTCCGGCGCGCTGTGGGCCGGAGTCGAGCCGAAGGAGCCGCTGGCGGCGCTGGCGGCAAAGGTCGAACGCACCTGCTTGACTGTCGGCCTCGAGCCCGAGCGCCGTGCCTTCCACCCGCACGTCACCCTCGCCCGCTGGAAGGGCCGCCGCACCCGCGAGCTCGCCGACTTCCTCGGCCGCCGCCGCGGCCTCGCCTCCGAGCCGTTCGAGGTCGACGCCTTCGCCCTGTTCGAAAGCCGCCTGTCCCGCCACGGCGCCCACTATGAGGAGGTGGCGAACTACGCCTTGGGTTGAGGCCGCTCGTCCACAGCCTAGCGCTCCATCCGGTAGAGCAGGTTGAGCGCCACGCCAGTCTCCAGCTGCCCCGGAGCGACGATTCCGCCGCCGTCGCGCTCCGGCGCCGGCGGAGGCGGCGGCGGCGGCGGGGCATAGGCGTTGCTGACCCGCTGCCCGGTCACGATCACTTCGGTGCCGCGATATGAAGTGCCCTCTTCGACGGACAGCAGCCGGACCGAGCTGAAGCCATTGTTGCGCGCATATTCGCTCGCTTCGGCCTGCCCGCGCGCCATGGCGCGGATGCGGGCCTCCTTCCGCAGCGGGGCCGGGTCCGAAATCGCAAAATTTGGACCGTAAACGGTATCCGCTCCTGCCGTCGTCAGAGCGTCGAGCAAGGACGTGAGCTTGTCGATGTTGCGCGTTTTGATCTGCACCGAATTGCTGGCGATATAGCCGATCAGCGTCTGCCGACCGCGCCCGTTCGGCTCGTTGTCCCAGCGATAGTCGGGCTGCAGCTGGATGCCCTGGGTCTGGATGTCGCGCTCGCGCAGTCCGGCCGCGCGAATGGTGGCGAGCAGCCGTTCCGTCTTCACCTTGTTGGCGGCGACGGCCTCGGTCGCTGTTGCCGCCTTGGCCTGCGTCCCGACCGTGATGCTCGCTTCGTCGGGCGGAGTCCGGAGCGATTCCGAAATGTTGACCCGCACCAGCGGCGTGTTCGCCATTTCGGCGATGCTGGCATTGGGCGCCTGTTGCGCCTGGGCCATCCCCGGATGGATCGCCGCTGCCGACAGAACGATTGCCGCGCCAATGAACCGATAATTGCACTTCATGGACTATCCCTCTCGATTCGCGAGTAAAACCACCCGCGTCCACCTCAGACGCGGGTTCGCTGCAAATCCTTTGAGCAGCTCGGAAAAATTTTCGAAAGCCACTGGCTGGACATGAAAAAGGGGAGCCGAACGGGTGCGGCTCCCCTTCCCGAGCTTTTGGCTCGAGCTGTTACCAGATGCGAACGCGCTGCTCCGGCGGGATGTAGAATTTCGATTCCGGGCCGATTTTGAACGCGTCGTACCAGGCGTCGAGGTTGCGCAGCGGCCCGATCACCCGGAAGCGCCGCGGGCTGTGCGGGTCGGACGCGACCTGGGTCTTGATCGCATCGGGCCGCTGCTTGCCGCGCCATGCCTGGGCGAAGGCGAGGAAGAAGCGCTGGTCGCCAGTCAGGCCGTCGATTACCGGCGCCGGCTGGCCGTTCAGCGACATCTTGTAGGCAAGGTAAGCGACCTCGAGACCGGACATGTCGCCGATATTCTCACCCATCGTCAGCTTGCCGTTGATGAACACTCCAGGCGCCGCCTCGTAGGACGAATATTGCTTGTCGAGCGCGTCGGTCAGCGCCTTGAAGCGCTTGGCATCGTCCGGGGTCCACCAGTCGCGGACGGCCCCCGTCTCGTCGATCTTGCGGCCCTGGTCGTCGAACCCGTGCATGATTTCGTGGCCGATGACCGCTCCGGCGGCGCCGTAATTGGCCGCCGCGTCGGCCTTCGGATCGAAGAACGGCGGCTGCAGGATCCCCGCCGGGAACACGATCTTGTTCTCGAGCCCGCCGTTGTACGCGTTGACCGTCGCCGGGCTCATCGCCCACTTCTTGCGGTCGACCGGCTTATTGAGGTCCTCGAGGTTGTAGGCCCATTCGAAGGCATTGCTGCGTTTGACGTTGCCGTAAAGGTCGTCGGGCTTGATCACCAGCTTGGAGAAGTCGCGGAACTTGTCGGGATAGCCGACCATCACGTCCATCTTGGCGAGCTTGGTCAGCGCCGCTTTCTTAGTCGCATCGCCCATCCAGCTGTTGCCCTGGATCCGCGCCGCGGCCGCCTTCTTGAGGTTGGCGACCAGCTCTTCCATCTGGCTCTTGGACGACGCCGGGAAATAGCGATCGACATAAGTCTTGCCGAGCAGCTCGCCCAGGCGTCCGTCGACCTGGTCGATCCCCCGCCGCCAGCGCGGCCGGAGCTCCTTCGCTCCGCTCAGGGTCTTGGTGTACTGGAATTTGCTGTCGACGAACCGCTTCGACAGGAAGTTCGACGCCTGGTCGGCGACCTTGAACTTCTCCCAGGTCTTCAGCGTCTCGAGCGGGGTCCGGTCATAGAGCTTGGCGATCGCCTGGATCGCGCTGTTGTCGGCAACGATATATTTCGGCGACGTCGCGTGGATCCGGCCGATATAGTCGCCCCAGTCGAGCTGCGGAGCATAAGCCTGCAGCTGCGCCAGCGTCATCGGGTTGTTGATCTTGTCGATGTCGCGCAGGTCGGTGACCGGCCACGACACCTTGGCGATGTCGGTCTCGAACGCGAGGATCGAATCCGCCGCCGCCGACGCGTTCGCTGTCCCGATCAGCTCGAGCGTGCGCTGGACGTAGGCGCGGTAGGCGTCGCGCTGCGGCTTATATTTGTCGAGCAGGTAGTAATCGCGATCGGGCATGCCGAGGCCGCCGCTCCCGACGAAGGCGATGTTGATGGCTGGATTGGCCGGGTCGGGGATCGTGCCGAGGCCGAACAGCGCCGCTCCGAAGTCGGAATGCGTGTCGGCCATGAAGTGCGCGAACTCCGCCTTCGACCGGATCGCGTCGACCCTGGCGAGGTCGGCCATGAGGGGCTTGGCGTCGAGCTGCTCGATCCGCGCCTCGTCCATGTAGCTGGCGTAGAAGGCGCCGAGCTGGCTGTCCTTGGGCGCGCTCATGACGATCGCGCGCAGCTGCTCCTGGTTGCGGTCGGCGAGCTCGGAACCGACTCCGTTCTGCGACTTGTCGGCGGGGATCTCGTTGGCGTCCATCCACTTGCCGTTGGCGTAGCGCTGGAAATCGTCGCCCGGCTTGACCGACAGGTCGCGGGTCGAAGTGTCGACTCCCCAGGTGCCGAAGCGCACCACCTGCGGCTCCGACGTCGTCGTGGTGCCGGCCTGCTGCTGAGCCGCGAGCGGCTGGAGTGCGCTGCATGCCAGGAGAACCGCCGCAACCCGCGCCGCGCAGCCATAGGAACGCTGAATCATCATGAACCCCCAAATGCTTGATTTGCCGAGCCTAGTTCGCCGCGCTCGGCAAATCCAGCGAGTCGCCATCGACCAACGTCGCGCTGGCATCGACGGGTTGCGGGCGGAGCGGCCGAACCCATATTGTCGAAGTCGCGTTGACCGCTCGCGGCGCTTCACGCTACATTAGAACAGAACCGGAACGAAGCCCAGAGATGCTGACCCATATTTCCGTCCGCGGAGCGCGCGAGCACAACCTCAAGGGGATCGACGTCGATATCCCGCGCGAGAGCCTGACGGTCATCACCGGCCTGTCGGGGTCGGGCAAGTCGAGCCTCGCCTTCGACACCATCTACGCGGAAGGGCAGCGCCGCTACGTCGAGAGCCTCAGCGCCTACGCCCGCCAGTTCCTCGAGATGATGCAAAAGCCCGACGTCGAGCATATCGACGGCCTATCGCCGGCCATCTCGATCGAGCAGAAGACCACCAGCCGCAACCCGCGTTCGACCGTCGCCACGGTCACCGAAATCTACGATTACATGCGCCTCCTGTGGGCGCGCGTCGGAGTCCCTTACTCGCCCGCCACCGGGCTTCCGATCGAGGCCCAGCAGGTCAGCCAGATGGTCGACCGGGTGATGGCGCTGCCCGAAGGCTCGCGTCACTATCTGCTCGCCCCCGTCGTCCGCGGCCGCAAGGGCGAGTATCGCAAGGAGCTCGCCGAGTGGCAGAAGGCGGGCTTCCAGCGCGTCCGCATCGACGGCACCTTCTACGCGATCGAGGACACCCCCGCGCTCGACAAGAAGTACAAGCACGACATCGAGGTGGTGGTCGACCGGATCGTAGTCCGCGAAGGGATCGAGCCGCGCCTCGCCGACAGCTTCGAGACCGCGCTGAAGCTCGCCGACGGGCTCGCGTACCTCGACCCGGCGGACTCAAAAGCCCTCCCCCTTGATGGGGGAGGGTTGGGTGGGGGTGGCGGTGGAGACAGCCGCGCCCTTTCCGGAGACGTCACCCCACCCCCAGCCCCTCCCCATCAAGGGGAGGGGGGCAACGTGCGCGAGGCCAGCGAAGGCTTCAAGCTCGACTACGCCCCGCCCGGCCGAATCCTCTTCTCCGAGAAATTCGCCTGCCCCGTCTCCGGCTTCACCATCGCCGAGATCGAGCCCCGGCTGTTCTCCTTCAACGCGCCGCAGGGCGCCTGCCCGGCCTGCGACGGGCTCGGCGAGAAATTGGTGTTCGACGAGGACCTGGTCGTCCCCAACCACGCGCTCAGCATCGCCAAGGGCGCGGTCGTCCCCTGGGCCAGGTCGCAGCCGCCGAGCCCCTACTACATGCAGGTGCTGAGCTCGCTCGCCCGAGCCTACGACTTCGACCTGAACGTCGCGTGGAAGGACCTGCCGCAGGAAGCGCGCGACGTCGTCCTCCACGGCACCGGCGGCCGCGCGGTCACGCTGCGCTTCATCGACGGCCGCCGCTCCTACGAGGTCAAGAAAGCGTTCGAGGGCGTCATCGGCAACCTCAACCGCCGCATGGCGCAGACCGAGTCGGCATGGATGCGCGAGGAGCTGTCGCGCTACCAGAGCTCGCGCCCGTGCGAAGTGTGCCACGGCGCCCGCCTCAAGCCCGAGGCGCTGAGCGTCAAGATCGCCGGCGAGGACATCAGCCTCTCCAGCCGCCGAAGCGTCGCCGACGCCCGCGACTGGTTCGCCGCGCTCCACTCGAAGCTCACCCCGACCCAGAAGGCCATCGCCCACGCCATCCTCAAGGAGATCAACGAGCGCTTGGGCTTCCTCCACAATGTCGGCCTCGACTACCTCCACCTCGACCGCACCAGCGGCACCTTGAGCGGCGGCGAGAGCCAGCGAATCCGCCTCGCGTCGCAGATCGGCAGCGGCCTCTCCGGCGTCCTCTACGTCCTCGACGAGCCGTCGATCGGCCTCCACCAGAAGGACAACGACCGCCTGCTCGAGACGCTCAAGCGCCTTCGCGGCCTCGGCAACACCGTGCTGGTGGTCGAGCATGACGAGGACGCGATCCGCCACGCCGACCAGGTGATCGACATGG
>JBJMUB010000061.1:0-27917 GCA_045811385.1 Sphingomicrobium sp.
GAGGAGCTGACGGCGCAGGTCGAGAGCGTCCAGTTCCACGGCAGCAAGATCGAGTACCTCGTCGAGCAGCTCTACAGCTACAACCGCCGCCTGACCGCGCTCGGCGGCCAGATGCTGCGCTTGGCGGAACGCCACCGCGTGCCCCGCCGCGCCTTCCTCGAAAGCTACATGGGTCATGAGCTCGACGAGAGCTGGCTGACTGAGGTCGCGAAGCTCGACAAGAAATGGGCCGCCTTCGCCGCGGCCGAGAAGGACACGGTCGAGCGTATCCGCTCCGAGATCGCGGCCATCGCCCAGGGCACCGGCACCTCGCTCAGCGAGTTCCGCCGCATCGTCAACCAGGTCCAGAAGGGCGAGCGCGAGGCGCGCATCGCCAAGAAGGAGATGGTCGAGGCCAACCTGCGCCTGGTCATCTCGATCGCCAAGAAATACACCAACCGCGGCTTGCAGTTCCTCGACCTGATCCAGGAAGGCAACATCGGGCTGATGAAGGCGGTCGACAAGTTCGAATACCGCCGCGGCTACAAGTTCTCGACCTACGCCACCTGGTGGATTCGCCAGGCGATCACCCGCTCGATCGCCGACCAGGCGCGCACCATCCGCATCCCGGTGCACATGATCGAGACCATCAACAAGCTCGTCCGCACCGGCCGCCAGTTCCTCCACGAGACCGGCCGCGAAGTGACCCCGGAGGAGCTCGCCGAGCGCCTCTCGATGCCGCTCGAGAAGGTCCGCAAGGTGATGAAGATCGCCAAGGAGCCGATCAGCCTCGAGACCCCGATCGGCGACGAGGAGGACAGCCACCTCGGCGACTTCATCGAGGACAAGAACGCCGTCATCCCGGTCGACGCCGCGATCCAGAGCAACCTGAAAGAGACCGTGACGCGAGTGCTCGCCTCGCTAACCCCGCGCGAGGAGCGAGTCCTCCGAATGCGCTTCGGCATCGGCATGAACACCGACCACACGCTCGAGGAAGTCGGCCAGCAGTTCAGCGTCACGCGCGAGCGCATCCGCCAGATTGAAGCGAAAGCGCTGCGCAAGCTCAAGCACCCGTCGCGCAGTCGGAAGATGCGCTCCTTCCTCGATCAGTAGCAGCGGGTCGCTGTCTGTATGCAGGCTGATGCCGCCGCAGATGAGCTAATCCACAAGTTCTCGGCTGCCGTCGGCGAGTTGGTCCTTTGGGCGAACTCGGTTGATCATCAGTTGAATCAAGCGCTCATGCTCTCGCTCGTCCTGCCTGAGCACCCCTTCGTTGAGCCTATTGTCGCACAACTTGAGCCCCGCGCTAAGGCTGAACTCCTCAAAAAACGAGCGCGGCTGATCACGGGACATGACGCGTGGCGCGAGGGAATTCTGCGTTGGGCTAAACGAGCGGAGAAGGTTCAGGCGAACCGCAACATCGTTGCGCATCACCAAGTTCGCTTCGTTCGAGACAAACCTGTCCTATTCTCCTCGCAGCTCGGAAAGATTTTTAGATTCGATAACCCCCCAGATGACGGCTGTGCCTGGGCTGCCTGCAACCCCTCAGGCGGCCGAGAAGCTCGCGGATGCGAAGGCGACGCTTACTCAAGCGATTCAAGAGGTGCGTGGTAGAAGGCGTGTTTATTCGACGATCGAGCTCTTACCATTCATCGCGCAAGAACAACGCCTCCCGCGTTTACGGCAGTTAGCTTCTTTTCGCCGGTTTGAGTCCGATCTTATCAGCGCCCTTCAGTCGCTAAGCTGCATCAACTGAGTCGGATCGGTGTGTTCACGGTATCCAACGGGAGTGTCGCGCGCTCGCTCTGCGCGCTGGTCCGGCGGCATTTCACCCGGCATCTCGACATTGACTCAGCGCTACATTTGTAGCTAGTCCTCCGCCGGACCCAAACGGAGGTGAAGTATGCGTTGGATCGTCCCCCTGCTGATCGCGCTTGCGCCGCTCCAGGCCGTCCCCGCCCCTGCCGCCAACACCGAGTCCGCCGACCGGCTGAGCTATGTGTATTTCGCCGACGGGTCCGGCAACAGCTTCGCCAGCGGCAACACCGACGATTTCCGCCGGGCCAAGGCGTATCGCGCCGGCAATGCGCCCTTCCTCTACGTCCGCGATCGTGGCGCCGCTTATGTGATCCGCGATCCCGCGATCCTCGCCCGGGCGCGGGCGATCGTGGCGCCGCAGCAGGCGCTCGGCCGGCGCCAGGGCGCGCTGGGCGAGCAGCAGGGCGAGCTCGGCAAGCGCCAGGGCGCATTGGGTGCCGAGCAAGGGCGGCTCGGAGCGATGATGGCCAACGCCCGCGTGCGCGAGCTGGGCGAGCTCGGGCGCCAGCAGGGCGAACTCGGACGCCGGCAGGCCGCCCTCGGAACGCAGCAGGCGGCGCTCGGCCGCCGCCAGGCCGAGCTCGGCCGCGAGCAGGCGCGCCTCGCCAGGCTGGCGCAGCCCCAGCTCCGCGCCCTCGTCGCCGAAGCCGTCCGCCGCGGGGTCGCCCGACGCGTCGATTGAGCCACGCGGCTTTTCGCGGGTTATTGGCGACGGTCCGAGACTGATCGAGGAGCCCCATTCCGGTGACAGTCGCCATAAAGCACGTTTTTCATCTCGTGCGTTGATGGCGAAAGTGCTCTCAATCCAGCCCTCCCCCGCCCCCTTCATCCGCATCCGGGCCACCGGCCTGCTCCGCGCCGCCGACTACCGCAGCTTCGCCCCCGCCTTCGCCGCCGAGCTCGCGCGCCTCTCCCCACCCGTCCCGCTGCTGCTTGACCTGCGCGGCTTTCGCGGCTGGACTCCGGGCGGCCTCATCCGCGACCTCCGCTGGGACCTCCGCAACCGCCGCAGCTTCGCGAAGATCGCGGTGATCGGCGACGCGCGCTGGCACCGCTGGCTCACCGCCGCCGGCGCCGCGCTGTTCCGCGCCCCGCTGCGCTATTTCCCGGCCGGCGACGAGCAGAGCGCCGAAGCCTGGCTGGACTCGTAACCCCTCCCTTGACCTGGCTAAGCGCGCGCCGCGCCGCCCCTACGGCAGCGGCGGGCCGCGATAGGCCATGTGGCAGGCGCTGCACGCCGTGTTGAGCCGCTGCGCCGCGGCGGCATAGGCCTTGAGGTCGCCCGCCTGGCCCGCGACGGTCACCGCATGCGCCGCCTCGCCGAGCTCGCGCGCCTTGGCGTCGAAGTCGGCCTTGTCGGCCCAGATCTCGGGCTTGGCGCGGCTCTGCGGGTGGGCGCTTCCGGGCGGGAACAGCCCGGGAATCGCCGCCGCCCACATCTCGATCCCGTCGGACCAGGGCGTGTCGCGCAGGTCGCCTTCGCCCTTGGCGCGCGGGCCGATGCCCTTGGCGTTGAGGGTCGCGGCATGTGCATCCCCGCCTGCCGCGCCTGGACCAGCTCGGCGATCGTCGGTCCCGGCGCCGGTGCTGGAACGATAACCGGCGCCGCCGCCGCAGCGATTACCGGACCGCCGTCCTGGACCGTGCACGCCGACACCAGCGCCGCTGCCAACACCACGCGCGAACCGACCATGACTCAGCCCTCCGTCCTTGCGAAACGGCGATGCTGTCACGCAGCCGCCGGCGGCGCAAGGCGGCCCAGGCCTAGGCGGAGGTTCCCAGGCCGTTGATGCACACGATCGCGCTGTCCGCCTGCTGCGTCAGTGAAGCGGCATCGGCATTCGAGATTCGCCCGGCCTCGGCCAGCTGCCCGACCTTGACCTTGAAGTCGGCGAGCTTCTTCGCGGCGTCGGCATTCTTGCCCTTGGCCAGCTCGGTCGAAGCGTCGGTGAGCTTGCCGACCAACCCAGCCCGGTCCTTCTCGGCGTTCCGGCCGCTGATCGCGACCGCGCCGCTGGCCGAGCGCAGGCTGGCGAGCTGGGCCTCGCAGTCGCTGCGGGTCTGGGCGACGGCCGGCGCGCTGACGACGGCCACCGACGCCGGAGCCGCCAAAAGGGCCATCAGGGCGAAGCTCGCGATTCTCATGATACTCTCCAAGTCTTTGCGGAACCTCGCAAAACGCCCGTCCCCGGCCTTTGTTCAGATCGCGCCCTTCGCCCGATTGCGAGGATGATTCCCGCCTCCACGCTCGTCAGGTGAGCGCGCCCGCCGCCGTCACGTACGACCGCGGCCACACGTCGATCTCCCACTCGCCCGCCTGGCAGCCCAGCGTGGCGCGCGCGACCGTGCCCCATTTGAATTGCCGCGCGAGCTGGTTGCTGCGCACCGTCAGCACCCCGCGGTCGTCGAGCGCGAGCCTGAGGATAATCCAGTCGGCGGGGAACCGGAAATAATAGATCGGGTCCTCGATCCCGGTTCCCGGGGGATGGACCGCGGCGTACATTCGCGGGCGATCGGTCCGCGCCTTTCCGACCGCGATCCGCGAGGGGCCGTGCGGACCCTCGAACCGGATGAAGGCGAGCGTCCGCCGGATCGCACTGGACCTGGCCAGGCGGAACGCGACCCGCAGCTCGCGCCCTGGCTGAAGCGGCAATATGGCGCGGTCGGAACCTGCGCCGGGCGAGCTGCACCGATAACGCCCCGGCTGCACCTGCGGCATGTCCGCCGTTGCTGCCGGCGCGGACGCGGCGAGCAGGACGAAGGCGAGCGGGTACGCAGATTTCATGGCCGCAAGCTTAGCGCGTCCGGCAGAATCGAAAACACTTTCCTACGGCAGGCCGTTTGTGGCCTATCCCCGCCGATGCGCCGACTCGGCTCGCCTCCCGTCCTCCACCCGCCCTCGGACATCCCGACGGGCTCACGCGCGCGCGTAGGCGGGTTGCATTCGCTGCGTTTCGCGCCCGTCGCTGCGGACTCGAAGATGACCGAAGGACAACATTCGCGAACATTCGCTCCGCCCCGGACTCGCCTCGCGCCCCAGGATGACAATCCGACACCTCCGACAACCCCCCCTTCGCACGCCGACAGGTGTCGGATTCGGTTGCGTCGCGGCACAGATTGACCGCGCCGCCGATCTCACGGACAAAGCGCGCGGGGGAATGCGCGCATGGCGACCGAGGCCCTGACCGTCCGCAAACGGCGCTCGCTGTGGGCAAGCCGCAACGGCGTGCTGCTCGCCGGCGCGATCGTCAGCGGCGCCGTAGCCTGGTGGATGATCGCCTGGCCGGTCGCGACCCTCGCCAACGTCGCGGCCCACAAGGGCCATTTCGCGCTGACCTTCGCGCACATGGTCGGCGGCACCGGGATGCTGTTCCTCGGGGGGCTCAACCTCTACCTCGCCGCGCGCAACGACAGTTTCCCGCTGCACCGCACGGTCGGGAAAGCCTATTTGGCGTTCGGCGCGTTCGGAGCGACCGTCGCGATGATCATCACCTCGACTCCGGCGCACAAGTCGGCCGGCGGGCCGATCCTGACCACCGCCACGGTCTCGCTGCTGACCCTGGCGAGCGCCTGGCTGTGCTTTGCCGCGCTCGGCTGGCGGGCGGCGCGCAACCGACGTTTCACCAGCCACGCGCAGTGGATGGTGCGCAGCTACGTCCTCGTCTGGTCGTTCGTCTTCTGCCGGATCGCTTCGCGCGTCGTGCCGCTCGATGAGGACGCGTTCATCTGGCTGTCGTGGGTCGGGCCGCTGCTGGTGTGCGAGATGGTGCTGCATTGGGATGAAGGCGCGCGGAAGCTTCCGCGAACGCCACGGGTGAAGGAATTGTCATGAGCATCCCGCGCATCCTCAAACCGCTCTCCGTCCTCCTCGCATTCGGCGCGCTGACGGCCTGCTACAACGACATTCCCAAGGACGACCCGCGCCACGCGGAGATGCTCGAGCACAAGGCGTGGCTCGACCGGCTCAAGGCCGACGACCCCGCCACCGCCAAGCTGCTGGCGCAGACCTGCTACGAGGAGGGCGTCGGTTCGGCGTTCACCAGCGAGGGCGTGCTCGAGCTGTCGCGCTGCATGCACCGTAAATATGACGAGGGCGTGCGCGCCTGACCGCGAATTCCCGGGCCTTCTCGGACGTCCTGTGCTAAGCCTTTCTCATCATCGGCATTCTCCATTCGCAGGCGCCGATGACTGAGAGTCGCCCCCGTGCTCCCGCTTGCCCTCCAGGAGCATGACCGATGGATTGTCCCCGCCCGTTCCCCGATCCGCAGCCCAAACGGGCCGCGCGATGAGCCGTGCCTTCAACCTCGCGATGACCGAAGCCGACGTCGTCAAGCATTGCGCCGAGAAGAGCATCGGCATTTCCGCGCTCGAGGCGCTGCCGGACGGCGGCGTCCGACTGGTCTGCACGAGCGGCTACGGAGCCGAGCAGATCCGCGCCAAGCTCAAGCGCCACATCATCGAGGGCGAAGTCCGGCGCAAGCGCCTGCGGCCGGCGCGGCCGTTGTGGTAGCCGGGTGACCGAGCCGGGGTGACCGCCTAGGGCACCCGCCAATCGAACGACAGCGCGGCCGTCCCCACCGCAGGATTGCCGTTGCTGTCGATCGCCGGGGTGAAGCGCGCCCGGCGCAGGAATATCCGGCACGTCGCCGAATCGAGCGCCGCCGAGCCGCTCGAGCGGATGATGGCGCAGCCCACGACTCGGCCGTTGGCGCCGACCGTCAGGGTGAAATCGACCCGGCCCTGTTCGTTCTGCGCGCGCGCCGACGGAGGATAATCGTCGCGACTGACCAAGGCTGGGGCCGATCCGCGCAGCTGCGGCGGGCGGATGACTCGGGGGCCCGGCGGGAGTGGCGGCGAAGGCGGCTCCTCGACGACGACGAATCGCGGCGTCCCGGGATTGGTCGGCACCGCGACGATCGGCGGCGGCGGTGAGTTGGTGACGGCGATCGGCGGCTGCCGGGCAGATGCGGCGCTCGCAACGGCGAGCAACAGAAACGCAGATTTCATTTCGCCACGCTTTCCCCAGCGCCAGCCGGCACGTAGGACCGCGGCCAGACGTCGATCTCCCACTCGGATCCGCTGCACTGAATCGCCATCTCGGTGACTTGCGCGGAGCCCGTCGCGAAGACCTTGGCGAGGTCGTTGCCGCGCACGGTCAGAAAGCCGCGGTCGTCGAGCGTCAGCTTGAGGATGATCCAGTTCTTGGTCAGCGGATATTGATAGATGACCTGTTGCGGGACGCCGGGTGTCTCCGCCGCGGCGTACATCTGAAACGGGTCATGGACGGCCCGGCCGACGCCGACCACCGACCTGCCCCGGGGACTTAGCCACAATAAGCCGGAAGTGCCGGGATGGGTCGCGCCTTCAGCCTCGCGGATCAAGCGCATCGCGAGCCGCAGGTCCTGGCCCGGCCGAAGCGGCACTAGCTCCTGATCGACACGATGCCCCGCCGGCGCGTTGCAACGGAACCGGCCCGGCTGGATCTGCTGCATCCGCTGACCCGCCGCGACCGGGACATCCTGGATTCGCCAGCTGATGGGCGGGGTGACGTAGCTGTCCTCCACCGCATTGCCGTTGGCGTCGCGCGCCGGCGCGAACTTCGCGCGGCGCATGAGGAGAACGCAGGTCGCCGTATCGAGCGCCTCGGAATTGCTGCTCCGCATGATCTTGCACGCCTTGACCCGGCCGTCGGTGCCGATTGTGAGCCTGGCTCGGACGGTGCCCTCCTCCTTCCGCTGGACCGCGGCCGCGGGATAATCGTCGCTGCTGAACAAGGCCCTCGGATCGGCGCCGTCCGGACGAGGCTGCTGGGATCTCGCCGCACCCGTGCAAGCGAACATCGGGATCGCAAGGAGGCACGCAAACTTCATGGCCGCGAGCTTAGCGGCTTCGGCGGAATCGAAAACACTTTCCTACAGCAGACCGTTTGTGGCTTACCCTCGGCGATGCGCCAGTCGGGCCGCTTCGCCGCGCCGCCCGCCGGCCGGCCTATTTCAGCCCCTTGGCCATATTGAGGTGCGCGGTTACCGTCGGCACCATGCCGCTCGCCAGCTCCTTAAGCGCCGGCGTGTCGCCCGAGGCGGCGTAGCCGTTAAGCGCGTCGAGCGCTTTCTGATGGGCCTCGACCTGGGCAGCAGCATAAGCCGCGTCGAAGTCGGCGCCGTGAAGCGCCTTGAGGCTGTCGAGCTTGGCCTGCTGGTCGGGCGCGAGCGTGTCGTCGGGCGTGATCGCCGGACTGAGGCCCGCCGTGGTCGACTTGAGCTTGGCGGTCGAGGCGGTGTGCGCGGCGACCATCTTGGCCGCGAACGACTTGACCGCTGCCGAGGTGCCGGCGCTCGCGGCGAGCTTCGAGCTTTCGATCTCGAACCGGTCGCTGGCCGCGGCGGCGTTGGCGAAGCCCTGCGCGGTCGTCGGCGCCGCGGGCTGCGCGTCATTCGCCGGGAGAACCGGGCCGTTGGCGACGTTGCCGTCGGCATTGGCGTCGGCGTAATTGGTTTCAGACTTCTGGCCGCAGGCGACGATCGCCAGCGTTCCCGAAAGCAGGATCAACAGCCTCAGCTTCATCGCTTTTCTCCTCGAGCGCCGGGCACAACGAGCCGCGCCGGGGGTCCGTTCCTACGGCTGTCGTGCGGAGCTTCCGCCGCGCCCTTTCGTTGGTCCCACGCCCGGCCTCGGTCCGGGATCGGGAGGACGAGCGATGAGCATTTTTGGCAGCATCATGAACAAGATTTTCCATCACGGCTCGAGCGCTGCCCAAAGCGCTCCGCAGACCGCGCCTCAGGCGGCGGGCGGCGATGCCGCGACGATGACCGCCGCTCCGGCGGCGACCGCTCCGCCGCGCAACGTCGACGTCGGCGCGGTCCTGAGCGAGATGGCGGCGATGAAGGGTGGCGGCGGCAATTATCAGACGTCGATCGTCGACCTGTTGAAGCTGCTCGATCTCGATTCGAGCCTGGCGGCGCGCAAGGAACTCGCCAACGAGCTCAACGTCCATGTCGGCGCCGACGGCAGCGCCGAGGAAAATATCGCGCTTCACAAGGCGGTGATGCAAAAGCTCGCCGAGAACGGCGGAGTGATTCCGGACAGCCTCCGCAATTGATCCCGGAGCCGCCGGCGGGCGCGGCCTAGCTGGTCAGCCCCGCTTCGGCCTTGCGGACCGCCTCGGCGGCCTTCATCAGCTCGCTCCGCTCGGCGCGGTCGGCGAGCGCCTGCCACGCCGCTTCGGAACGGCGGCAACGCTCGCGCACATGGTCGAGCGTCGCCGCTTCCGCCTCGACCCGCGACTGAGCGGCGCGGGCGAGGTAGAAGTCGAGGTTGGTGTTGCGAACGGTCACGGTGCTCAAGCCTGGTCGGCCTCATCGTTATCGGCCGCTTCCGGCGACGACGCCTCGTCGGCTTCGCGCAAATTCTCGGCCTTCATCTTGCCGCGGTTGTCCTGCTGAAGGTCGTAGGCAACGCGCTGGTTCTCGCGCAGGGTGCGCATTCCGGCGCGCTCGACGGCGGTGATGTGGACGAACGCGTCCTGGCCGCCGCCTTCCGGTGCAATGAAGCCGTAGCCCTTTTGCTCGTTGAAAAATTTGACGGTGCCGATCGGCATATTCTTATTCCTTCTTCTCTGCGGTGACCGAGTGTCGGTCCCCTCATGCTAGGAGCGACAAGCGAGGGAAGAAGGAGCCGCAAAGCGCCTGGAGTCCGTCAATTTGCGACTGATAGCGCCGCGATGATAGCCGCGAACGGGCGCGATTGTAACCCCTTTGGCCTTACAGGCTGCGCGGAAGGATGAAGTGCTAGTCCTGCTCGAACGGCGGAATCGGCTCGGAGCGCGGCGCGATCCAGGTGATCAGATCCCATTCGTTGCGGATGGCGAGGAGCAGAATCGCGTTGATCGCGGCCGCGAGCCCGGCCCTCGCCCATGACAGGTCCCGGGACAATGCGAGCGCGACCGCGCCGAGCCCGATGTAGATGACGCTGGGGAGCACGCCGTAGAACCACAGGTCGGTCCAGTGCACTTCGTCCTTGAGCCTGGCGATCCCGACCGCGGACATGACGCCCCGCGCCAGCCCCCACAGCGCCACGACCGCCGCGATCGCCGCGAACTGGCCTCGTTCCATGCCCGGCATCAGCGCCGCGGCGCTCAGCACCAGCACGAAGCTCACACCCAGCACGATCGGCCCCATGTACAGCCGCGAACCCGACAAGACGCTCGAGCGGGACCGGTCCTGCATCAGGCTGATGACGACGAAAATGAGGCCGATGAGGACCGCGGCGGCGGATCCCGCGAGCAGATAGAATTCGCCCCAGCCCTCGAACATCCGGCCCCCATAGTCGAGCGCGCGGCGCTCGTGAACCGGCGGCTTTCACTCGCGGTTCACCTGAACGCAGGCTATCGTCGCCTTTCACGCGACGCCTGACGAAGACCAGCCAGACCCTTGCCCTCCTACCGGATCCCCTCCGCGCACGACCGTCCGCCCTTCCGGCGGCGAGCCTCAGGCCTCGCCTTGGCGCTCGGGATGAATCTGGGGCTGTTGCTCGTCCTCCTGACGCTCGGCGTCATCCCGCTGCCCGACCGGAGGTCGAGCCGGGCAACGGTCGTCGATCTCCTGCCCGAATCTCACAGCCGGGCCGAGCAGCCCGCCCGGACCTCCGCTGCGCCGGCCAGGCCGGCGCTCAAGCCGCCGCCGATCGTCCTGCCGGTCAAGCCGACGATCGCCCCGCCGCCGACGCGGCCCGCCGAAAAGCCCGCGCCATGGCTCGAGATCAGCAGCGCGGACATGGCCGCGGCCGACATCCGCAACCTCAAGCCGGCACCGGGCGAAGGCGACAGCGAGCAAGTCGGGCGCGCGCCGCACGGCGAAATCCTCTACGCCGCCGAGTGGGCGCGCGAGCCAACTGACGCCGAGCTCGCCGGCTATCTCCCGGGAAATGCGCCGGACGGCTGGGGGCTGATCGCCTGCCGGACGAGGCCCGGCAACCGCGTCGACGATTGCATCGAGCTCGGCCAGTCGCCGCCCGGATCGCATCTCGCGAGCGCCGTCCGGCAGGCCGCCTGGCAGTTCAAGGTCCGACCGCCGCGCAAAGGCGGCAAGGCGATGGTCGGCGAATGGGTGAGAATCCGAATCGACTACGAGCGAATCGGCGGCTGAACGGCACGCGGCACGGGGTGTGCCGCCCGGCCCTTGGCGCGTCGGCGGCACAGCTCGATCTGGCGCCACAGGTTGAGACTCTTGTCGTCCATGATACCGGTCCGCGGCGCAACGTCGGCTGGGCCACTCTGTTCCGACCGGAGCTAGTCGTTAATTCCGAGCAAAGTCGAAATGACACAGCCTAGCCTTTTGCTCATCGAGACTCAGGGTGTAAGGTCGAGGGGTGCCGGATCCTCTTTTTTGAGGAGGGGTCATTACATGCCCATCTCGGGCACCGGCTGGGAACTGCTGATCCAGCGCAAATCGGTGCAGAACGGACCGGTCAGGGCGCGCACCGTCGGATCCTATCAGGTCTTTCGCGATGGCACCGCGGTCCCGACGCTGTCGGGGACCACCGCGGAGTCCGGCGGGCCGAGCTCCAATGTCAGAAGGGGTGTCCGGATCTCGCCCGGCCGCTATGCGCTCGCCACCCAGGACGGCAGTCATTACAAGACCATCGGCTACAGCCCGAGCCTCAGCGTCGGGGTCAATCCCAAGCCCGGAATCGAGCTAACCGGCACCGGCTCGCGCTCGGAAATCCTGATTCATCCCGGCAAAAACAGCTTTTTGTCGTCGATCGGCTGCATCAACCTGTGCACCAGCCTGCCCAGGGCCAGCGAGCCGATCGATTACCCGGGAAGCCGAACCCGAGTCATCGCCCTCATCGAGGATATGAAAGCCTATCTTGGCGCGAGCTTTCCCGCTCGGGACGGCCGGCCGATCCCCAACGCCCACGTCGTGATCGAGGAAATACCATGAGCTTTGTCAAATGGATCAGCTACGAAGGCGATCAACTCTACCGCGACCCGAGCGGGGCCTACACCTATGCGACCCGCCACATGGCGCTCGACGCGGACGGTTCGCCGCGCGCCTACCATCCAGATGGGGACAGCGGCCTCGATGCGCTCGCCAACGCGGGGTATCCGCATAAAGGTTGGCGATCGGTGCTGGTCGTCGACCCCACGGACGGCTCGAAGCCCTACGTCCAGCAATCGGGGCCGACCAAGGGCTTCTTCGTATGCAAGACTTCGCTGTACGATCATGGCTCGGCAGCGACCGACCCGGCCACCTACGTCAACTCCGAAGTCGTGCCTTATTTGGTCTTCCCGGGTAATTTTCATGCCCTCAAGGGCACCGGGACGTACGGCGACCTGGCGATCGTCCGCAACCTCGACAACGGCAAGGAAACATTCGCCATCGTCGCGGACGGCGGACCGTCGAAAGCGCCGCTCGGCGAAGTCTCACTGGCGCTCGCCGCCGCGCTCGGAGGAACCCATTTGAACCCGAGAACCGGCTCGGGGATGCCGCACGGCCGATTCCAGTACCTTGTCTTCCCCAAGTCGCGCAGCGATCCGGCGTGGCCGCGAAGCAATTCGGCAATGGACGCTGCGGCACGCAGCCTCCTGGCCGGCGTAAGCGGTTGGCCCACGATCTGACAATGCGATCGAATCCCTAAATTCGCTTAACCAATTCTGCTGACAAGCAGGTAACCGGCCCGCGGTAAATTCCGACTCAGCAAGGCCAGGAGGTTGTTGCGAGCTCCCAAGCGGCCCTGCCGGAACGAAGTACAACGAAGCCCTGCCGCGAGCTGGACGCTCCCCTCGCTCCCCCGGCCCGGCAGGGCTTCCAGTTCCCTCCCCTTCCCTGCCCGTTACCGCCGCTCGGCCTCCGCTAGGACGCGCTTCACATCATTGCTCGGGATCGCAAAGCCGATGCCGACGTTCCCCGCCGTCGCCTGGCTCTGGCTCGGGCTGAACAGCACCGAATTGATCCCGACGACGTTGCCGCGAAGATCGATCAGCGGGCCGCCGCTGTTGCCCGGATTGATCGGCGCATCGGTCTGGACGAAGCGCCGCGGGTCCCCTTCGGCGAGCGGGCGGTTGGTGGCGCTGACGATCCCCTCGGTGACCGTTTGTCCGAGATTGAACGGATTGCCGATGGCAACGACATAGTCGCCGACCTCGAGCCGGCTGCTATCTCCGAGCGCGAGACTCGGCAGGTTTTTGGCTTCAATCTTCAGCACCGCGAGGTCGAGCTGCTCGGCCACCGCGACCGGCTGCGCCGGGAAATGCCGGCCGTCCTTCAGTCCGACCTCCACCGCCTGAGCATTGCGCACGACATGGAAGTTGGTGATGACGAGGCCGCGGGCGCCATCGACAATCACTCCGGAGCCGGCGCTGACGGCCGGCTGGAGCGCCGAATCCGGAACCCCGAAGTAGCGCCGGAAGAAGGGGTCCTGAAGCAGCGGGTTCTGTTCGGCCGGGGACGGCTGAAGCACGGCGATGTTGACCACCGCTGGCGCGGTCTTCCGAACGAGCGGCGCGAGGCTGGTCGGCGACGAACCGGCGAGCGCGGGCGGCTGGCCCGAACCTGCCGCGGGCAAGCTCACGCGAGCAATCAATCCCCCGCCGAGCGCGGCGAGCAGCAGGACGAAAAACAGCAACAGAAGGGGGATCCGCGGCGCGGACGATCTGGGTTCGGCCATGCTCGCTCAATGGCGCGGACGCCGGGCGGGTTCCCTAAGCCGCCGGCTCGCCTTCCGGGGCACCGCGGCCGAGCTTGTCGGGCAAGGGCTCACCCGCCGGCGTGAAATCCAGGCTCACCGAATTGATGCAATAGCGCTCGCCGGTCGGCGGCGGACCGTCGGGAAAAACGTGGCCCTGGTGCGACCCGCAGCGCGCGCAGACGATCTCGGTCCGGACCATGCCGTAGCTGCTGTCGCGGATATATTTCAGGTGATCGGCGCTGAACGGCTGGGTGAAGCTCGGCCAGCCCGTGCCGCTCTCGAACTTGGTGCCGCCGTGGAACAGCGGCAACCCGCACAGGCGGCAGGTGAACACCCCCGGACGCTTCTCATCGAGGAACAGGCCGCAGAACGGCGCTTCGGTGCCGTGCTCGAGGAGGACGTGCTTCTCCGCGTCGTTCAGCTCGGCAACGAGCGCGTCGAACTGCTGCTCGCTCGGCGGAGCAAGGTCGAAGGTGGCGGTATCGGCGAGATCCTGCGGCATTGGCGAGTCTCCTTCGACGGCCTCCTACTCCCGTTCACCTCGCAGCGGAACAAGCCGGCACGAAGCGGCATTCTTCGACCGTCATGACGGCGCGTGTCTTGCCCTTGTTCGCGGCGCTCGGCCTGGCCGGTTGCGTTCAACCGCAGCCGCCAGTCATGGAGCCGGTCCCCGGCCGCGGGCTCGATACGCAGCCCGCGGGCGCCGATCTTGCGTCGGTTCGCGCCGACTTGCTGGCGACGGCGCGCGAGCGCTACGGCGCCGCCGCGGTCGAACGGGCGCTTGCGGCGCCAACTCACCTGATCGTCAAGCGCTTCGCGGGAATGGTCCCGCCGCCTCCGCCGGGGGCAGGCCCCGGCTGGCGTGCGCCAACGCCGACAGCAATGCTGATCCGTGATGCCAATGGCTGGCTCGCGGCGACTCCCGACGGCTGGCGGGCGGCACGCGCCGAGGCGGCGGTCGAGGTGGAGGCGCTGCTCGCCGGCACCCGCTTGTGGAGCGAGCCGCCCTACACTCCGCCCTGTCCGGACTTCGGCTCTAGCAACGCCCTGGTTAAAGTGCCGAGACGGGCAGAAACGGTCCGCGCAGCTTTGTGCTCGAGCGCCGCGGCCGACCTGGTCCAGGGCGCGTTGAACGCCTGACTCAGCCCTCGGCCGGTTCGAACCGCAGCACGCCCTTGGTATAGGTGGTGTGGGTCGGGTTGTCGGCAGGATGGCGCTGGCCGTCGTAGACCACGACCTCGGTGAAATCGAACGGCGACAGGCCCTCGAGGCAGGCGACGTTGACCCCCAACTGATCGGGGTTCGAGCGGCGCTTGTGGTGGGTTTAGATGCCGCACACCGAGCAGAAATGATGCTCCGCGGTCATCGTATTGAAGCGATAGGTCGCGAGCTTGTCGGCGCCCTCGAGAAGCCGGAATCCCTCACGCGTCGAGGTCACCGCCACCGCGCCGCGCATCCGGCAGATCGAGCAGGTGCAGCGCCGCGCCGAGGCGAGGCCCAGCGGCAGCTCGGCGGTGAACTTGACCGCGCCGCAATGGCACGAGCCGTTGACGGTGACGGGCTCGCTCGACGTGACGTCGATCACGCGGCAACCTTCTCCAGAGCGTCGCGAACAGCGTCGAGCGCTTCTTGCGCCTTGGCGCCGTCCGGACCGCCGCCCTGGGCCATGTCGGGCCGGCCGCCGCCGCCCTGCCCGCCCAACGCCGCGACCGCGGCCTTGACCAGCTCGACCGCGCTGACGTGGCCGGCGAGGTCGTCGGTGACACCGACGGCGACGCTGCCGCGGCCGTCGTTGACCGCGACCAGGGCCGCGACGCCCGAGCCGACGCGCTGCTTCATCGTATCGACGGTCGACCGCAGTTCCTTAGGGTCGAGACCATCGACCACCTGGCCGAGGAATTTGTGGCCGCCGACATCTTCGGGACCCGCCGCCTCGCTCGGCGCCGCGCCGCCGCCCATCGCCAGCGCCTTTTTCGCGTCGGCGAGCTCGCGTTCGAGCCGCTTGCGCTCTTCGACCAGCGCGGCGATCCGCGCCGGCACTTCGTCCGGTGAGCTTTTGAGTGTCGCTGCGACCTCACGCAGCTTGGCGTCGCGCTCGTTGAGCCATTGCCGCGCCGCTTCGCCGGTCAGGGCCTCGATCCGGCGGACTCCGGCCGAGACTGCGCTCTCGGAAATGATCTTCAGCAGCTGGATGTCGCCGAGCGCGCGGACGTGGGTGCCGCCGCACAGCTCGACCGAATAATCGGCATCGGAATCGCGGCCCATTGAGAGCACTCGGACCTCGTCGCCATATTTCTCGCCGAACAGCGCCATGGCGCCGGCCTCGATCGCGTCGTTGGGCGTCATCAGCCGGGTCGTAACCGGCTCGTTCGAACGTATCTGGGCATTCACCTCGGCTTCGACCGCGTCGATCTCCTCCCGGCTCAGCGCCTTTGGGTGCGAAAAGTCGAAGCGGAAGTAATCGGGTGCGACCAGGCTGCCTTTCTGCGTCACGTGAGTGCCGAGGTGCCGGCGGAGCGCGGCGTGCAGCAGGTGAGTCGCGCTGTGGTTGGCGCGGACTCGATCACGGCGCTCGGAGTCGACCTTCTGATGGACGGTCTCGCCGACCGTGAGCTCGCCGGCGACCACCTTGGTCCGCAGCACGTGCAGCTTGCCGAGCGGCTTCGCCGTATCCTCGACGTCGCCTTGGAAGCCTTTGAGCGTCGTCAGTTGTCCTTCGTCGCCGATCTGGCCGCCGCTCTCGCCGTAGAAGGGCGTCTGGTTGAGGAGGATGTCGACGGTTTGTCCGACTTCCGCATTTTCGACTCGCACGCCGTCCCTGACGATCGCGAGGACCACGCCTTCGCCCTCGTCCCCGGAGTAGCCGGTGAATTCGGTGCTTCCGAATTCCTCGGCGAGGTCGAACCACAGATCGTCGGACGCCTTGGAACCCGAACCCTTCCACGCGGCCCGGGCCTTCGCCTTCTGCTCGGCCATGGCGACATCGAAACCGGCACGGTCGACCTTCAGCCCGCGCGCCCGCAACGCATCCTCGGTGAGGTCGTAGGGGAAGCCGTACGTATCGTAGAGCTTGAATGCGGTTTCGCCGGCCAGTGTCCCGCCCGCCTTCAGATCCGACGTCGCCTCGTCGAGCAGCCTGAGCCCGTTGACCAGCGTCTGCCGGAAGCGCGTCTCCTCCTGCTGCAGAGTCGCCTCGATCAGCGGCTGGGCGCGGACCAGTTCGGGAAAGGCCGCGCCCATTTCCGCGAGCAGTGCCGGCACGAGGCGCCACATCAGCGGGTCCCTCGCTCCGAGCAAATGCGCGTGGCGCATCGCCCGTCGCATGATGCGGCGAAGCACGTAACCCCTGCCCTCGTTGGCCGGGAGGACTCCATCCGCGACCAGGAACCCCGACGTGCGCAGATGATCGGCGATGACCCGGTGGCTCGCCGCCATGTCCGGCGCGTCGTTGCCGGTCAGCGACCGCGACGCCTCGATCAGCGCCTTGAACGTGTCGGTCTCATAATTGTCGGGCGTACCCTGGAGCACCGCGGCGATGCGTTCGAGGCCCATGCCGGTGTCGATGCTCTTCTTGGGCAGTTCCGAGACGATCTCGTTCGCGACCTGCTCATATTGCATGAACACCAGGTTCCAGATCTCGACGAAGCGGTCGCCGTCGTCATCCGGCGATCCCGGGGGACCGCCGGGGATGTGCTCGCCATGGTCGTAGAAGATTTCCGAACACGGCCCGCACGGCCCGTCGTCGCCCATCGCCCAGAAATTGTCCTTGGTCGGGATGCGGATGATGCGGCTCTCGGGCAGGCCGGAGATCTTCTTCCACAGGTCGAACGCCTCGTCGTCCGTGTGATAGACGGTTGCGGTCAGGCGCTCCGGATTGATCCCCCATTCCTTGGTCAGCAAGTTCCACGCGAGCTCGATCGCGCGGTCCTTGAAATAGTCGCCGAACGAGAAATTGCCGAGCATTTCGAAGAAGGTGTGGTGGCGCGCGGTATAGCCGACATTGTCGAGGTCGTTGTGCTTGCCGCCGGCACGAACGCATTTCTGCGAGCTCGTCGCCTGGCTGTAGGGCCGCGTTTCCAGCCCGGTGAAGACGTTCTTGAACGGCACCATTCCGGCGTTGACGAACATCAAGGTCGGATCGTTCTGCGGGACCAGCGGTGCCGACTGCACCCGCGCGTGGCCGTTCTTCTCGAAATAATCGAGGAAGCCGCGGCGGATGTCGTTGGTCGAGGTCATATGTATTGGATGTAAATGCCGTGCTGCGCTGCGGCAAGGAGCCGCCGACGCCACGGCGCCCACCGAGGCGGCGACGGAATACGCACTGGACAACTCCGAAGAATATCCGAAGCTGCCGTCGACAAATTCCGATGGCACTTAATATTCTCGGCTCGAGCGCCTATATAGACTTCGCTACAGTCGCTAATTGACGGTCTTCGGCGCTTTGCGGCTCCTTTTTCCTTCTCTCTCGCTTCTCCTAGCACCAATGGGGTCCGCTTCGGATTCCATCACGGAAGGAATTAGATATGCCAATCGGTACAGTGAAGTTTTTCGACAACGCCAAGGGCTACGGCTTCATCACCAATGAAGCCGGGGGCAGCGACGCCTTCGTCCACGTCAGCGCGGTCGAGGCCGCCGGGATGAGCACGCTCGAGAAAGAGCAGCGCATCTCCTACGACCTCGAGAACGACCAGCGCGGCAAGACGAGTGCAGTGAACCTGCAGTCCGCCTAACCGGCGTTCGTCGCTCTGCGACGGGAAACGACGGGCGGGTGCGCGTGCGCATCCGCCCTTTTTTCGCGATTGGAGATTCCATCATGTCGGCCCAACACAAATTCTACGCGGAGCGCGCCGCCGAAGCGCGAGCCATCGCCGACGCCGCGACGCTCGACAATGTCCGCGACCGCTGGCTCCGGTCGGAAGCGAGCTGGGCCGAATTGGCCGATCGCGGCGAACGCAGCGAACGACTGCGCGACAAGCTGATCGCCGAGAAGGCTGCGGAACGGGCCGCTTTGAAGGCCGCAAGTCCGGCCTAACGGACCGGCACATCCACCCGCTCGACGCGCTTCGACGCACACGCTAGTCGGCCGAAATGGCGAAGCGGCCCAAGAGTACGATCCCGACCTATAAACGCCGTCGTCCGCGCTCATGGCCGCGGCGGATTTTCGGCTGGATCGTCAAGCTGGTCGTCGCGTTTTTCCTGATTTCGATCCTGTGGGTCGCGCTCTATCGGTTCGTGCCCCCGCCGATCACCGCGACCATGCTCGGCGACATTTTCGCGGGACGCGGCGCGGAGCGCGACTGGATGCCGATCAGCGAGATCGACCGCGACATGGTTCGCGCCGCGATCGGGGCCGAGGACAGCAAGTTCTGCCGGCACAACGGCTTCGACATCGACGCCATCGAGGATGCGATGAAGCGCAACGCGTCGGGCGGGCGGATCCGCGGCGGCTCGACCATCAGCCAGCAGACCGCGAAGACGACCTTCCTGTGGAACGGCGGCGGCTATGCGCGCAAGGGCGTCGAGGCCTGGTTCACCTTCCTGATCGAGCATTTGTGGGGCAAGCGCCGGATCATGGAAGTCTATCTCAACAACGCCGAGACCGGCATCGGCACCTATGGCGTCAACGCCGGGTCGCAGCGCTATTTCGGCCATGACGCGAGCGCGATGAGCGCGACCGAGGCGGCGCGGATCGCGGCGGTGCTGCCACTGCCCAAGAAGCGCGGCGCGGTCGCGCCCAAGGGCTTCACCCGCCGCTACGGCAACACGATCGCGGCGCGGGTCGGAATCGTCGGCCGCGACGGGCTCGATGCCTGCGTCTACCAGGGCAAGGCGGCACCGCCGAACAAGGCTCCGCCGAAGGTCACGACCAAGCCGCGGCCGCTTCCGGGCGAGGAATATGAGACCGCCAAGCCGCCGCCTCCGGAACCGGACGTCGACGAAACGGCGGCGCCGGCGACCGAGCCCGTAAACCTTCCGGACACCGCTCCGCCAGCGCCGACCAACACGGCCGAACCCGCGCCTGCGCCGGAACAGCCGCAGGAACCGGCGAACCAGTTCTAGCCAACACGCCGAGCGGTGGCGGATTGCCGCCAGCAATAGGAACGTGCCCCCTCCCTCGACCGTTTTCGACAGCGAACAGGTCAAGGAGGTTTCAATGGCCACGCGTACCCAGACTCGATCATCCAATCGAAACGCCGACACCAGCCGCAGCGCTTTCGCGTGGGGCGAAAACACCGGACCGCTGATCGGCGCCGCGCTCGCCGGAGCGGCCATCGGGCTTGCCGCCAACTACGGCCGCAAGGCGCTCATGCAGGGCATGGAAGCGGCTGCCGGCGATTGGGACGAGATTCTCGCCGCCGAGCATGACATGACGCTGGCGATCTTCGACAAGATGCTGGCAACCGACGGGACCCAGACATTCAAGCGCAAGATGTTGTTGATGAAGCTGACCCACGCGCTCGACAAGCATGCCCATCAGGAAGAGATGGTGGTCTATCCCGCGCTGCGCGAAGCGAACGAGGCGACCGACGCCGACCATCTCGAAGGCGAGCACGGCTACATCAAGACCTTCATCTACCAGCTGAACGAAATGGGCCCCGACGCCTCCAACTGGCTCGAGACGGTACGCGAGTTCCGCCAGCTCGTGTCGCGCCACGCGCACATGGAAGAGGAACAAGTCTTCCCGAAATTCAAGACCGCGATGACCGAGGAGCAGAACGACAAGGTCACCAGCCTCGTCAACCGCGACGGCTTCTGGATGGCCTAGCCGACCAGCGCCAGCTTCAGCGGCTCCTGGGCCGCGAGTTCGACGCTTCCCTCGCCGGTGATGCGCGAGATCCGCGCGGCGACTTCGCCGTCGAGCATGAAATCGCGGCCGGCGATGATCACGGCTTCGCGGCCGTCGGTTAGCCGGACCATGAACTTCACGGCGCCATTGCCGCCGCGCGCGTCGGCGAGCTCGCGCGCGACGAGCGTGACGGCGTCCGTCGATGCAACTCGGATGGTCATCTCGAGCCGAGTGCGCTTGGCCAGCATTTCGAGGGGCTGGAAGCGCTTGATCGTGACTCTCGGAGTCTCGTCACCGGCGCGCCGGTCGAGTTCGACCGTCAGCAGGCCGCACGATTGGGCCTTGGCTGCCGCTTCCAACGCCTGACACGGCTCGTCGTCGAAGCAGGTCGCGGTGAATTGGCCGGAACGGTCGCTGAGCGTCGCCATCATGTAGCGGCGGCCTCGAGCCGACGTCCGGTAGCGCGCTTCTTCGACCAGCCCGGCCATGGTCGCCGGCAAGCGCTCGCCCTCGCCCACCCGAAGGTCCGAAATCTCCGCGAAAGTTCGGACCTTGTGCGCCGAGAGTAGGTGTTTCTCGGCATCGACCGGGTGCGCCGAGAAGTAAAAGCCGAACGCGTCGCGCTCGGCGGCCATGCGCTGCGCCAGGGTCCAGCTTGCGTCGCGCGGCAGACGGATCGGCGCCGCTTCGGCGGAATTGACTCCGAAAAGCCCCGCCTGACCGCTTTCCCGCTGGTCGTAAGCGCTGGCCGCGTGCGCCAAGATGGTCTCGGCCGCGGCGTAGACCGCCGGCCGGTCCGGCCTGAGGCCATCGAACGCCCCGCCGGCAGCCAGGCTTTCGAGCTGGCGGCGGTTGAGCACGCGGGGGTCGATCCGGGCGGCGAAATCCTCGAGGCTCTTGAACGGACCGCCGCGCTCGCGCTCCTCGACCAAAGCCTCCATCGCTTTCTCGCCGACGCCCTTGAGCGCGCCTAGCGCGTAGCGCACCGCTCCATTTTCGACGGTGAAATATGCGTGGCTGGCGTTGATGTCCGGCGGCAGGCATTCGACCCCGCCGCGGCGCATGTCCTCGACGAAAATGCCCAGCTTGTCGGTCAGCGCCATGTCGAAGCTCATCGACGCCGCGTAGAACTCGGCGCGGTGGTGGGCCTTCAGCCATGCTGTCTGATAGGCGACCAGGGCATAGGCCGCGGCGTGGCTCTTGTTGAAGCCGTAACCGGCGAACTTGTCGATCAAGTCGAACAGCTCGTTGGCCTTGACCGCCGGGATTTGGTTGTGGGCCGCGCAACCCTCGACGAAGCGCGCGCGCTGCGCGTCCATCTCCGACTTGATCTTCTTGCCCATCGCTCGGCGCAGGAGGTCGGCTTCGCCGAGGGAGTAGCCGGCGAGCAGCTGCGCCGCCTGCATCACCTGTTCCTGATAGACGAAGATGCCGTAGGTCTCGGCGAGGATAGTTTCCAACAGGGGGTGCGGATATTCAATCGGCACGCGACCGTTCTTCCGGTCGCCGAACATGCCGATATTGTCCATCGGCCCGGGCCGGTAGAGGGCGACGAGCGCGATGATATCGCCGAAGCTGCTCGGACGGACGGCGGCCAGCGTTCGGCGCATGCCTTCCGACTCGAGCTGGAACACGCCGACCGCGTCGCCGCGCTGGATCAGCTCGTAGACCGCCGGATCGTCCCACGGCAGCGTCGCGAAATCGACCTCGACGCCGTGCTCGGCGAGCAGCCGCTGACCTTCCTTCAAGACGGACAGCGTCTTCAACCCGAGGAAGTCGAATTTCACCAGCCCCGCCGCTTCGACATATTTCATGTCGAACTGGGTCACCGGCATGTCCGAGCGCGGGTCGCGGTAGAGCGGGACGAGCTCGTCGAGCGGGCGGTCGCCGATGACCACGCCGGCGGCGTGGGTCGAGGCATGGCGCGGCAGCCCCTCGAGCTTCATCGCCAGGTCGAACAAGCGCTTCACATCGGCGTCGTCGCGATATTCGGCGGCGAGCTCGGACACGCCGTTCAGCGAGCGCTCGAGCGTCCACGGGTCGGTCGGGTGGTTGGGGATCAGCTTCGCCAGCCGGTCGACCTGGCCGTAGGGCATTTGCAGCACCCGGCCGGTGTCCTTGAGCACCGCGCGCGCCTTGAGCCGTCCGAAGGTGATGATCTGCGCGACCCGGTCGCGGCCGTATTTGCCCTGGACGTACGTGATGACCCTGTCGCGGTGGGTTTCGCAGAAGTCGATGTCGAAGTCGGGCATCGACACGCGCTCGGGATTGAGGAAGCGCTCGAACAGCAGGCCCAGCGCAATCGGGTCGAGGTCGGTGATGGTCAGCGCCCAGGCGACGACCGACCCCGCGCCCGAACCGCGGCCCGGCCCAACCGGAATGTCGTTGGCCTTGGCCCATTTGATGAAGTCGGCGACGATCAGGAAGTAGCCGGCGAACCCCATGCTGGTGATGATCTCGAGCTCATATTCGAGCCGGTCGCGGTACACCTGGAGAGAATCTCCCAATTCCATTCGTGCTGAGCTTGCCGAAGCACTGTCTTGCGTCTCCGCAGAGAAAGACAGCCCTTCGACAGGCTCAGGGCCAACGGGTTTGAGTTTGTTCAGCCTTTCCTCGAGCCCGGCCCGGGCATCGCGCCGCAGCTCCTCGTCCTCGTCGTCGCCGAGACGCGGCAGGATCGGCCGCCGCTGTGGCGCGGCGACCGCGCAGCGTTGAGCGATGACCGCCGTATTGGCGATCGCTTCGGGAAGGTCGGCGAACAGTTCGGCCATCGCCGCGCCGTCCTTGAGCCAGGCGTCGGGCGACGACGTGGTCCGATTGGCGCTTTCGATATATTCCGAGTTGGCGATGCACAGCATCGCGTCGTGCGCGGCATGGAACGACGGATCGGCGTAAGTCGCCGGGTTGGTCGCGACGAGCGGCAGGTCCCGCGCGTAGGCCAGTTCGATCAGCGCGTCTTCGGCCGCCTCCTCGACCGGGTCGTTGCGCCGGACGATCTCGATGTACAGCCGTCCGGAAAACAGCGGGCCGAGCAAATCACAATAGGCTTGGGCCTTCAGCTGCTGGCCATCGGCAAGGAGCCGCGCGAGTGCTCCGTCCGCGCCCGCGGTCAGCGCGATCAGGCCTTCGTTGAGACCCTCGAGCGTCGCGAAATCGACGTGAGGAATCTGCTCGATCGGGCGGTCGAGGTGGGCGATCGACACCAGCTTGCAGAGATTGGCGTAACCGACGTCGTCCTGGGCGAGCAGGACCAGCCAGTCGATCGCTCCCGGCTCGCCGCCGATGTCCGCCGGCCGGGCGACGGCGAGCATCGCGCCGATGATCGGCTGGACGCCCTTCGCCAGGCAAGCGTCGCTGAACGGCATCGCTCCGTAGAGTCCGTTGCGGTCGGTCAGGGCGACCGCCGGAAACCCCAGGGTCGCCGCGCGGCTGGCGATCGTCTTGGGCTCCATCGCGCCTTCGAGCATCGTGAAGGACGAGAATATGCGAAGCGGAACGAACGGCTGATTCACAACGGCAATAATGGGGTGCAATGGCCCGCCGCGGAAGCGCTCCGACCGGACTTATCCACGACTTATCGGGGCCGCCAGCGGCCCTCCATGATGTCGCGGATCTCACGCATCCGGCCGACGTAAGCCTCGGCCATGCATTGCCGGTTGGGGCACCGGTCGCGATACGCGAGGAAGCGGTCGCGCGTGCTCTGCAGAGCCTGACGCTGCGCCGGGTTCGCTGAAGCCAGCGAGCGGCGATACTGCGCCGCCATGTTCACATCGAGGGCGGCAAGCCCGCTGTCGGAACACACCGCAATTTCCCCGCGCGTTCCCGCCCGCGCGCAATCGAAGCTCGGGCGCCCAGCTGAACTGTTGACCGGCTGCGGCTCTGGTGACGAAGGGGCGGCGGGAGGTGCCTCCTCGACGGGTGACGCGGCGTGAGCCGAATTGCTCACTGTCGGTGCGGGCGCGGGCTCCTCAACCCGCGCCAGCGTGGCCAAGGGCGTGATGATCGGATCGGCGTTGCGCAGGAGAACGACGTCGCCGCTGTCATCGGCCGCGCGCTGGATCGTATAGTCGACGGCGGCCGTCAGCGTCCGGCGTCCGCCGACCACGGCTACGCCCGGCGGCAGGTCGAGATAGAAGGTCGCCGAACAGTTGAGCCCGCCGCTGGCCTCGCCCTCATTTTCAAGGACCGGATTTTCGACCCGCAGCACCGCAGCCGCCGCGATCTGATCGAAGGCCGCTTGGTCGCTTCCTCGAACCTGCGCCGCGCGGCGAAAGAGATCGCGTTTGATGAGTTCGTAGGTGGCTTTCGCAGAGCAACGCTTGGCCGGATCGGCGTTTGCGGACTGCTCGAGCTGCGGGTTGCGGAGCTTGTCCTGATCGGGACTTCGGTTCCCGCTGAAATACCAGACCAGCGCCAGCAGGATGACCACCCCACCGATCAACGCGATCAGCGTCGGGTTGATCCGGACGGCGTCGCGCTGGTCGCGCACCAGGTCATCGGGTTCGGTCATTGCAGTCGGCCCTCATGAAGACGAACAACCCGGTCCATCTTTCCCGCGAGCCGTTCATTGTGGGTCGCGACGAGCGCCGCGCTGCCCTCGCCGCGGACGAGGCTCAGGAACTCGGCGAGCACCGCGTCGGCGGTCTGCTCGTCGAGATTGCCGGTAGGCTCGTCGGCGAGCACCAGCGGCGGCTTGTTGGCGAGCGCCCGGGCGACCGCGACGCGCTGCTGCTCTCCGCCCGACAGCTTCGATGGACGATGATCGAGCCGGTCGGCCAAGCGCAATTTGCTGAGCAGCTCCTTGGCCCGGCCCTGCGCGGCATCCTGCTCGGCACCGCGGACGAGCTGCGGGATGACCACGTTCTCGAGCGCGTTGAACTCGGGGAGCAGGTGATGGAACTGGTAGACGAAGCCGAGCAGATCGCGGCGGAGCTGAGTTCGCCCGTCGTCGTCGAGCTGGGCCGCTTCCCGGCCCTGCAGCCGGATCGATCCCGAAAAGCCGCCTTCGAGCAGGCCCACAGCCTGAAGGAGGGTCGACTTGCCCGAGCCGGACGGGCCGAGCAGCGCGACGATTTCGCCGGCGCGGACCTCCAGGTCGACTCCGCGCAGGACTTCGATCGTTACGGTTCCCTGAGTGAAGCTGCGCTTGAGCTCGCGCGTGACGAGGACCGGCTCACTCATAGCGCAGCACCTGCACCGGGTCGGTATTGGCCGCACGGCGCGCCGGGAACAGCGTCGCCGGGAAAATCAGCAGCATGGTGACGATCAGGATCGCGGCGACTTCGACCGGGTCGGTCTGGGACGGCAGGTCGGTGAGGATCCGGACCGAGGGATCCCACGGGTTCATCCCGGTGAGGTAATGGACGAGGTCGACGGCGCCCTGGCGGAACAGGAGGATGATCGTGCCGAGGGTGAGCCCGATCAGAATCCCGATGGTTCCGATGGTCAGACCAACGGTCATGAAGATACGCAACACGGACGACCGCGTCGCGCCCATGGTCCGGAGGATGGCGATGTCGCGAGTCTTGGAGCGCACCAGCATGATCAGGGACGAGGCGATGTTGAACGCCGCGACGAGGACGATGATGCTGACGACGATGAACATTACGACCCGCTCGAGGTCGAGCGCCGAGAACAGGGCCGAGTTCATCTGCCGCCAGTCGACGACGATCCCGCGGCCGGCGACGAGCGGCTGAAGCGGCTGAAGGATTTTCTCGACATTGTCCGGGTTGGTCGTCTGAACTTCGATGATTCCGACCGAATCGCCGAGCATCAGCAATTGCTGCGCGTCCTCCATCGGCATGACCACGAACGCCTTGTCGTAATCATAGACCCCGACCTCGAACACCGCGCCAACGGTGTAGGTCACGATCCGCGGAACCGTCCCGACCACCGTCGAGCGCCCTTCCGGACTGATCAGGCTGATCTCGCTTCCCGGCCCGGCGCCGAGCTGGTCGGCGAGCTTGGAGCCGAGCGCGATCCGCCCGCTGCCCGGAGTGATCGACCGGAAGTCGCCGGCGACGATGTTCGAGGTCAGGGTCTTGTTCGCGAGGATGTCGGACAACCGCATGCCGCGCACGATCACGCCTTCGACGCGGCCGTTGGAGGAGGCCATCAGCGGCTGCTCGATCAACGGCAGGGCGGACGTCACGCCCTTGGTCTTGCTCGCCGCGTCGGCGATCCGCTGCCAGTCGGCGAGGCGGTTGTCGAACCCCTGAATGACCGCATGGCCGTTGAGACCCACGACCTTGTCGAACAGCTCGGCGCGAAAGCCGTTCATGACGCTCATCACGACGATCAGCGCCGCGACTCCGAGTGCGACGGCGACGACGCTGAAGCCGGCGGCGGCGAAGATGAAGCCCTCGCCCTTTTCCGGCAGCAAATACCGCCGGGCGACCATCCGCTCGTAGCGGGACAGGATCATCCAGCGAGCCTCGCCAAGGCGCTCTCGACGCTCAGCTCCTCGCGCTCGCCGGTGGCGCGGCGCTTGAGCTCGACGGTCCCGCCGGCGATGCCGCGCGGGCCGACGATGAGCTGCCACGGCAAGCCGATCAGGTCCATCGACGCGAGCTTGGCCCCGCCGCGGTCGTCGCGATCGTCGTACAGCGTTTCCACGCCCGCGGCCTCAAGCTTGCCGTACATGGCTTCGGCGGCGGTAAGGCTCGGCTCGTCGTCGGCGCGCATCGTCACGAGACCGACGCGCCACGGAGCAACCGGCTCGGGCCAGATAATCCCGGCTTCATCGTGGCTCGCTTCGATGATCGCGCCAATCAGCCGCGACACGCCAACCCCGTAGCTCCCTCCGACGGGGGTGACCGGCTGGCCGTCGTGGCCGCTGACGGTGAACCCCAGCCGCTTGGTATATTTGTCGCCGAAGTAGAAGATATGCCCGACCTCGATGCCGCGCGACTGGCGCAGATCGGCGCCGAGCGTGGCCTCCCGCGCCTCGTCCCGCTTCTCATCGGTCGCGGCATAATCGGCGGTCATCGATTCGACGAAGTCCTGAAGTGCAGCCGGGTCGGACGCATCGACCGCATAATCCTCGGCGGGGCGCAAAGTCTCCCAGCTCTTGTGGAAGAAGACTTCGCTTTCGCCGGACGGGGCGAGGATGATGAATTCGTGGCTGAGATCGCCGCCGATCGGGCCGGTATCGGCCTGCATCGGGATCGCCCGAAGCCCCATCCGAGCGAAGGTGCGGAGGTATGCGACGAACATCCGGTTGTAGCTGATCCGCGCACCCGCCTCGTCGAGATCGAAGCTGTAGGCGTCCTTCATCAGGAATTCGCGGCCGCGCATGACACCGAAGCGCGGGCGGATCTCGTCGCGAAACTTCCACTGAATGTGGTAGAGCGTCCGCGGCAGGTCGCGATAGCTTTTGACCGATCCCTGGAGGATCGCGGTCAGCATGTCCTCGTTGGTCGGGCCGTAGACCAGCTCGCGGTCCTGGCGGTCGCGGATCCGCAGCATTTCCGGCCCGTAGGCATCGTAGCGGCCGGTCGCTTTCCAATAGTCGGCCGCCTGGAGCGTCGGCATCAGCAGTTCCTGGGCGCCGGCGCGGTCCTGCTCCTCGCGCACGATCTGTTCGATCTTCTTGAGGACGCGAAAGCCGATCGGCAACCAGGCGTAGATTCCGGCGGCGGTCTGG
>JBJMUB010000062.1:0-27483 GCA_045811385.1 Sphingomicrobium sp.
ATCGCCAGGGCGACATCAACTTCATCATCAACGCGGAAAACGGCAGCTACGCCGAAGAATATGCCAAAGCGCATGGCCCCAGTGCCTGTGCGATGGCCTTCCGCGTCAAGGATGCCAAGGCGGCGTTCGAACGCGCGGTGAAGCTCGGGGCCACGCCGGTGAAGACCGACGTGGGCAAGGGCGAAATGGACATTCCCGCGATCGAGGGCATCGGCGGGTCCTACCTGTTCTTCGTCGATCGCTACGGCGAGAAGGGTTCGATCTACGACGTCGACTTCGACTTCTTCCCTGATTGGCAGGAGCGGATGGCGGCACTCGACAGCCGCCTCACCTACATCGACCACCTCACGCACAACGTGAACCGCGGAAATATGTCGACCTGGGCCGACTTCTATGAGCGGCTCTTCAACTTCCGCGAGATCCGTTACTTCGACATCGAAGGGAAGGTCACCGGCCTCTTCTCCAAGGCGATGACCTCGCCCTGCGGCAAGATCCGCATCCCGCTCAACGAGAGCCAGGACGACAAGAGCCAGATCGAGGAGTTCCTGCGCGAATATAAGGGCGAGGGCATCCAGCACATCGCGCTCGGCACCTCGGACATCTACGAATCGGTCGACATCCTGCGCGGCCGCGGCATCGCGTTCCAGGACACGCCCGACACTTATTACGAGCTGGTCGACGAGCGCGTGAAGAACCACGGCGAGCCGACCGCCGAGATGAAGAAGCGCGCCATCCTGGTCGACGGCGCCCCGACCGAAGGGCAGGGGCTGCTGCTGCAGATTTTCACCCAGAACGTGATCGGCCCGATCTTCTTCGAGATCATCCAGCGCAAGGGCAACGAAGGCTTCGGCGAAGGCAATTTCAAGGCGCTGTTCGAGTCGATCGAACTCGACCAGATTCGGCGCGGGGTGATTTGATGAAGGTGGCATGTTCCCCGGCGGAGGCCGGGGCCCAGGCCGCGGCGAAGCAGCGGTTCCCGCTGCCCTGGACCCCGGCCTTCGCCGGGGCACAGTGAAGCATGACCGAAGCCTACATCTGTGACTACATGCGCACTCCGATCGGCCGATACGCCGGCTCGCTCAGCAGCGTCCGCGCGGACGACCTCGCCGCCATTCCCATCCGGGCGCTGATCGACCGCAATCCGAACGTCGACTGGGCCGAGCTGGACGACGTGATCCTCGGCTGCGCCAACCAGGCCGGCGAAGATAACCGCAACCTCGCTCGGATGGCGGGGCTGCTCGCCGGGCTTCCCGACAGCAGCGGCGGAGTGACCCTCAACCGCCTGTGCGGCTCCGGCCTCGACGCGGTGGCGATGGCGGCGCGCGCGATCCGCGGCGGCGAATCTGACCTGATCATCGCCGGCGGCAGCGAGAGCATGAGCCGCGCGCCGTTCGTCATGGCCAAAGCCACGAGTGCTTTCGACCGCAATGCAGAAATCTACGACACCACCATCGGCTGGCGCTTCGTCAACCCGAAGATGAAGGCGGCCTACGGAGACGACACCATGCCGAGCACGGGCGAGAACGTCGCTCAGGAGTTTCAGGTCAGCCGCGAGGACCAGGACGCCTTCGCGTTCCGCAGCCAGGAGAAAGCCGCGAAAGCGCAGTCGAACGGGCGGCTGGCGGCGGAGATCGTCGCCGTCGAGATCCCGCAGCGGAAGGGAGACCCGCTGCTCGTCGACAAGGACGAACATCCGCGTTCAACGACGATGGAAGCCCTCGCCAAGCTCAAGCCCATTGTTCGTCCCGACGGCACGGTAACCGCCGGAAATGCGTCCGGAGTCAACGACGGCGCAGCGGCGATCGTCATCGCGTCGGAACAAGCGGCCAAGCGCAACGGACTGACTCCGAAAGCCCGAGTCCTCGGCGCTGCGGTCGCCGGGGTTCCACCGCGCATCATGGGCATCGGCCCCGCGCCGGCGACCGAGAAGCTGACCAAGCGCCTCGGCCTGAAGGTCACCGACTTCGACGTGATCGAATTGAACGAAGCCTTCGCCGCGCAGGGCCTCGCCGTCCTTCGCCAGCTCGGCATGGCCGACGACGATCCGCGGGTGAACCCCAACGGCGGAGCGATCGCGCTCGGCCACCCGCTCGGCATGTCCGGCGCCCGCCTCGCGCTGACCGCGACCGAGGAGCTGCAGCGCAGCGGCGGGAAGCTCGCCCTCGCCACCATGTGCATCGGCGTCGGCCAGGGGATCGCTCTCGCCGTGGAGCGCGTTTGAGCGGCCGTGTTCGACGACTTCGACGAAGCTGAAGTTCCGGTCGGGGTAGCGACGATTTTCGTGCGTCGCGGCGGGAGCGGCCGGCCGCTGCTGCTGCTCCATGGCTTTCCGCAGACCCACCTCATGTGGCGCGACATCGCGCCCTTGCTGGCCGAGCAGTTCACGGTCGTCTGCGCCGACCTGCGCGGCTACGGCCGCAGCGGCTGCCCGCCGTCGGCGCCGGACCATTCGCCTTATTCCAAGCGGACGATGGCGGCCGACATGATCGCAATGATGGCGCTGCTCGGCTTCGATCGCTTTTCCGTCGCCGGCCACGACCGCGGCGGCCGGGTCGCCTACCGCATGGCGCTCGATCATCCTGACCGGGTCGAGCGGCTCGCAGTGCTCGACGTTCTCCCCGGCAGCACGATGTGGGATAGCGCCGATGCCCGCTTCGCGCTCGCCTTCTGGCCCTGGTCGCTCCTCGCCCAGTCGGAGCCGCTTCCCGAGCGCCTGCTAGGCGGCGCTCCCGATGCCGTGGTCGACGACGCGTTATCGCAATGGGATTCGCCGCCGTCGGTCTTCCCGCCCGCGGTCCGCGACGATTATGTCGAAGCGCTCCGCGACCCCGCCCACGTCCACGCGATCTGCGAGGAATATCGCGCCGCCGCCGGGATCGACCGCGACCATGACCGCGCAGACCAGGAAGCCGAAAGGCGAATCCTCTGTCCGCTCCTGGTGCTGTGGAGCGCCAGGGGTGGGCTCGAAAAATGGTACGGTGAATCCGGCGGTCCGCTGCACCTGTGGCGGGAGTGGGCGGATGAGGTTTGCGGTCACTCGGTGGACGGCGGCCATTTCTTCCCGGAGGAGAAGCCGAACGAGGTGGCGGCCGCGCTTTGCGGCTTCTTCGAACGAATCGCGCTGGCGCCGGAACGGGTGTAGACTGGGGTCATGGCAGCGGTTGTGGAACGGGTGCTCGACAAGGCGGCGATCATGGCCGTGCTCGACCGCGTGCCCGATCCGGAGATTCCGGTTCTGACCATCACCGACCTCGGCATCGTTCGGGGAATCGCCGAGAATCCGCCGCGTGTGCTGGTGACCCCGACCTACACCGGCTGTCCGGCGACGATCGCGATCGAGCAGATGATCCGCCGGGCGCTCGACGAGGCGGGCTATCGCGATGTCCACATCGAGCGGGTGCTGTTCCCCGCCTGGACGACCGACTGGATCAGCGAACGCGGCCGCGAGCGGCTCGAGGCCTACGGGATCGCGCCGCCGAGCCTGTCGGCCACCGCCGAATGCCTGAACTGCGGCTCGAACGACACCGAGGAGGTCAGCCGCTTCGGCTCGACTCCGTGCAAGGCGCAGTGGCGCTGCAAAGCCTGTCTCGAGCCGTTCGACCGCTTCAAGTGCCACTAGGGCGCTAGATTCACCACTCTGCGAAGCTGCCGTCGGCGGTGCGGAAGATCGGGTTGCGCCAGCGGTGGCGGTCCTTGTCTGCGTCGCGCACCGCGGCCTCGTCGATCTCGACACCGAGGCCGGGACCTTCGGGCACGGGCAGGTAGCCGTCCATCGGAGTCAGCGCCTCGGGGTTGGTGCAGAAGTTGAGCAGGTCGTGCCCGCCGGTGTTGTAGTGGATGCCGAGGCTGATCTCCTGGATCGCATGGTTGGGTGTGCACGCGGCGATCTGGAGGCAGGCGCCGAGCGCCAGCGGGCCCAGCGGGCAGTGCGGCGCGACGGCGACGTCATAGGCCTCGGCCATCGCCGCGATCTTGCGCACCTCGAGGATTCCCCCGGCATGGCTCAGGTCGGGCTGGATGATGTCGACCGCTCCGGCCTCGAAGAACGGCTTGAAGTCCCAGCGGCTGAACAATCGCTCGCCGAGCGCGATGGGGGTCGAGGTCAGCGCGGCGATCTGCGCCAGCCCCTCGGGGTTCTCGCTGAGCAGCGGCTCCTCGATGAACAGCAGGCCGAGCGGCTCGAGCGCCTTGGCCAGCTGCTTGGCCAGCGGGCGATGGACCCGGCCGTGGAAATCGAGCCCGACGTCCATGCCCTGCGCCTGGGCCGCTTCGACGCGCTTCACCACGTCGTCGAACAGCTTCGGCGTGCCGATCCAGTCCAGCTCGGCGGTGGCGTTCATCTTGACCGCAGTGAAGCCCTGGGCCTTGCGCGCCGCGGCCGCCTCGCCGATCTCGTGCGGCCGGTCGCCGCCGATCCAGGCGTAGGAGCGGACCTTGTCGCGCACCTTGCCGCCGAGCATCTGCCACGCCGGCAGGCCCACGGCTCGGCCCTTCAAGTCCCACAGCGCCTGCTCGAGGCCCGCGAGCGCGCTCATCAGCACCGGGCCGCCGCGGTAGAAGCCGCCGCGATAGCCGACCTGCCAGATATCCTCGATCTTGAACGGGTCAGCGCCGATGAAGCGGTCGCGAAGCGCCTCGAACGCGCCGTCGACCGCCTCGGCCCAGCCCTCGAGGCTCGCCTCGCCCCAGCCGAATGCGCCGTCGTTCGCCTCGACTCGCACGAACAGCCAGCGCGGCGGCGCGAAAAAGGTCTCGATCCGGCCGATCCTGCGCTCCGTCATGCTTCGGCTTTCTTGGCCTGGGTCCCGCTGCCGCCAAAATGACGGCCCGCGGCATCGTCCTCGTCGCCGTCAACATCGCTGATCTTCTTGATCGGCACGATCAGGCACACGCTCTGCGCCGGGAGAACGTTGCGCCAGTCGCCGATCAATTGCTTGTAGGCGCGGCCGACGTTGCGGATTTTGCGGTCGAGGTCGAACAGGCCGAGCGGATTGACGTTGCCGTTCTGCTCGCGGAGCGCGGTGTCCCAGTCGACCTGGTCGGTCAGGCTGTACCAGGTGAAGCCGACGGTCGGGATGCCGACGTTCCTGAGGCGCAGGACGTTGGCCCATTCCTTCCACAGCCATTTGACCGCTTCGTCGCCGTGCGGCCCCTCCCACAGGTTGGTCTCGGTGTGCATCACCGGGAGCCGGTAGCGGTTGTAATATTGGCGCGTGATCTCGGTGTAGCCGAAGGTCTCGCCCGCCGCGACGGTATGGCCGTCGGCGAACACCCGATGCTCGTTGAGCTGGTAATAATCGTTGCCGAAGATGCAGTGCTGCTTCAGCCGGTGATCGAGGAACCAGTTATATTCCTCGCGGGTCATGCCGTTATCCATCAGATACTCGTACATCCCGCTGTCGACCCGGCGGCCGTAATTGAGGTCGAGCGACAGGAAGCGCATCTGGTTGAGCACTTCTGCGCGGCCGATCGCGGCCGGGCTGTCGGCGTGATAATATTCCGACGATTCCGACTGGATGAAGATCGCGTCGTGGCGGCGCTTCAAAATCTCGATCATCGCCATGATGTTGGCTTTGACGATGTGCTTGAGCGCGGTGACGAACGAGCGGTCATTCTTCTCCTGCTCGTTCCACCAGCCGTATTTGGCCGAGAAGACCGCGCAGATGAACATCTCGTTGATCGGGGTGTAGAGCTGGACCCACGGAAAGCGCTCGGCGAACGCGCCGGCGTAGTCGGCGAAGAGGCGCGGGAAGTCGGGGTTCTGGAAGTTGCCGAGCCAGTCGGGAAGCCCGAAGTGGCACAGGTCGACGATCGGCGTGATCTCGCGCCGTCTCAGCTCGGGGAAGGTGAGGTCGGCGAACTCCCAGTCGAACTTGTTCGGCCCGAGGTAGGTCTTGTGCAGCGGCGGGCCGTAGCGAAGGAAGTTGATGCCGATTTCCTGGACGCAGTCGAAATCCTCGCGCCAGCGCTCGTAGTGGCCGCAGACCGCCATCTCATCGATTCGCGTCTTGCCGTGATTGATCGTCGGGATGCTGTTCTCGATCCCCGTCGCGAACATGAAGTTGGCGATGGTTCGATCTCCTAAGGTCGTTCCTTGTCAGCCCGCGAATGGCAGGTCCGGAATGCCCCGTACTCCCGGAATAAGCATAAACAACCCCCCGGCATTTGGTTGCATCGTGAGCGCTTGTTCATCGAGGCCGATGCTTGCGGACGTGATGTACAGCCGATCGAAGTCCGGCCCGCCGAAGGCGCAGCTGGTCGGCCTGGAGACCGGCATGCGCTTGGTTTCGAGCCACTCCCCGCCGGACGAATAACGGCGGATGCACCAGCCGTCCCAGAAGGCGATCCACAGGCAGCCGTCGGCATCGACCGTCATCCCGTCGGGGTAGCCGTCCCCGGGCCCGAACTGCAGGAAGACGCGCCGGTTCACGGCGTGGCCGGCCGAGTCGAGGTCGAAGGCGTAGGTCACCTGCCGGGCCGAATCGTTGTGATACATGATGTCGCCGGCGCGGCTGAACGCCGGGCCGTTGGTTACCCGGTAGGACGAATCGACGGCAATCGGGCTCAGCCGCGAATCGATCACGTACAGCGTGCCGCTGTCGCCCTGCTCGCGGTTGTTCATCGTTCCCGCCCAGAACCGTCCGCGGCGGTCGACCTTGCCGTCGTTGAAGCGATTGTCGGACAGGTCCGCTTCGGGATTTGCAACGATCTCAAATCGGCCGACGTCGAGATCGATCGTGGCGATGCCGTCCTCGGTTCCGCCGATGAACCCGCCGCTGGCCCGCGGAGCCAGCGAGCCGACCCTGAGCGGCGTCGGCCATTCGCTGAGCTGGCCGCGGTCATCGATTCGGAAGATCCTCAGGCCCTTGATGTCGACCCAGTAGAGCGCGCTCTCGCGCTCGACCCACACCGGCCCTTCGCCGAGCACGGCCCGGACGTCGGCGACGCACTGGATGTCGGTCGGATCGGCCATCGCTGCAGCGATAGAGAACAAAAGCCGGGGAGCGAAGTTGCGCGCCCGCGGTTGATGCCGCCATGGGCGGAGTGATGCGCTGGTCGGAAGGTTTTATTGCGGTCGACTGGGGCACGACCAACCGCCGCGCTTATCTCATCGATCCGTCCGGAGAACAGCGCGACGAATTCGAGGATTCGAAGGGCGTGCTTGCGATTCCGGCCGGCGGCTTTGCGGCGGCGGTCGCGGAAATTCGCGACCGGCTCGGCGACCATCCGATGTTGCTCGCAGGAATGGTCGGCTCGAACCGCGGCTGGAAAGAAGCCCGCTACGTTCCATGTCCGGCCGGGCTCGACGACATCGCCGAAAAGCTCGTCTGGGTGGGCGAGCGCGAAGCGATCGTTCCCGGCGTATCCTATGTCGGCAAGGGGCGCGCCGACGTCATGCGCGGCGAAGAGGTGCAGCTGCTCGGCGCAATCGCATCCGGCCTGGTCGATCCCGAGGGCTTCGTCTGCCACCCCGGCACGCACAACAAATGGGTACTGCTGCGGCAAGGCGCGATCGACAGTTTCGGAACGGTCATGACCGGCGAGCTGTTCAACTTGCTCAAGGAACACAGCATCCTCGCCGACCTGCTTCAGGGTCCGGTCGAGGTCGGCGAAGCTTTCCACCGCGGGGTTCGGCATGCACTGGAGCATGACACGCTGCCGGCGGACCTGTTCGAAGTCCGCGCCGGGGTGTTGCTCGGTCAGGCGAGCAAGGACGACGCGCCGTCTTATACCAGCGGCCTGCTGATCGGGACCGACGTGCGCATCGGGCTGACCGCGTCCACAGCGGCGCGGATTGCGATCATGGGCCGCCCCGAGCTCACCCGCCTTTACGCCGCTGCGATCACCGCGGCCGGGCGCCGGCCGGTCGAGCTCGACGGCGAACATTGCTTCCTCGCCGGAAGCGTCAGGATTGCGGAGAAAATCCAATGATCGAGCTGTTTCGCCAGTACTTCGGCCAGTGCCCGCTGGTGGCGATCATCCGCGGAGTGACTCCGAACGAGGCGGAAGCGATCGGTCAGGCGGTTTACGACGCCGGCATCCGGATCATCGAGGTTCCCCTCAATTCGTCCGATCCGATCGACAGCATCCGCCGCCTCGCGGCGAAATTCGGCGACTCGATGCTGGTCGGCGGCGGCACCGTGCTCGAACCGGGCAAGGTGGGCGACATCAAGACCGCCGGCGGCCGGCTGATCGTCGCTCCCAACACCAATGTCGAAGTGATCGAGGAAACCGTCGCCGCCGGGCTCGTGTCCTGCCCCGGCTATTTCACTCCGTCCGACGCATTCGACGCGCTCGAAGCAGGCGCGACGGCACTCAAGCTGTTCCCGGCGGAGGGCGCCTCGCCTGCCGTTCTGAAGGCGCAGCGGGCGGTCATCCCAAAGGACGTGCCGATCCTCGCCGTCGGCGGAGTCAAGCCGGAGACGATGCGCCCATGGCTCGACGCCGGAGCCGACGGCTTCGGGCTCGGCGGCGGTCTCTACCAGCCGGGACAATCGGCGGCGGAGACCGCGGAGAAAGCGTGCGCCTACGTCGCGGCGCTCAAGCCGTGAGACCGATCAGGGTCGCGATCCTCGGTTACGGCAAGATCGCCGAGGACCAGCATGTTCCGGCGATCGCGGCGAATCCGCGCTTCGCGCTCGTCGCGACGTCGAGCCGGTCGGGCAGGGGGCCGCAGCCGGCATTCACCGACTGGCGCCAATTGATCCGCTCGGTCGAGGGCCTCGAGGCGGTCGCGATCACCACGCCGCCCGGTCCGCGCTACGACATCGCCCGTGAGTGTCTTCTCGCCGGCCTGCATTGCCTGCTCGAAAAGCCGCCCACGGCCGGCCTGGCCGAGATCGCGGACCTCGATTGTCTCGCGCAGGCTCAGGGCGTTACGCTGTTCACGACGTGGCATGCCCAGCATCATTCGACCGTCGACGCCGCCGCCCGCGCGCTTGCCGGCAAGCGCATCCGGTCGATGGACATCCGCTGGCACGAGGACGTCCGCAAATGGCATCCGGGCCAGGCGTGGATCTGGCAGCCGGGTGGCTTCGGCGTGTTCGATCCGGGGATCAACGCCTTCTCGATCGCGACCAGGATCTTCCCCGGCGAGCTGTTCGTCCGGGGGGCGATCCTGAGCGTCCCCGAAAACGCCCAGACTCCGATCGCGGTGGAAGCGGAATTCTTCAGCCCGGAGGCCGACGGGCCGCTCACCGCCAGCCTCGACTGGCGGCGCAGCGAGAGTGAGGAATGGACGATCTCGGTCGAAGCCGCCGACGGCACGACCGTGCGGCTCGAAGACGGCGGAGCGCGGCTTGCGGTGAACGGCGCGGATCAGGCCGATACCGGTCCCGGCGAATATCCTGACATCTACCGGACCTTTGCCGGGCTCATCGACGAGCGCCGCAGCCTGGTCGACGTCGCGCCCCTGCGGCTGGTCGCCGACTGCCTGCTCGCCGGCGAACGGCGGACCGTCGCCGCGGCGACCATGTGAATGCGCTGTTGGAACGGCTTCGCGCCGCGCGCGTAATGAATTGCGATGGTTGCAACCGCTGAATTGAGCCGGACCGACTCGGCCTTTGCCGGCAACCATCTGCTGGCGACCTTCGCCGACGAGGCGCGAGCGCTGATCGAGCCCCACGGCTCGGTGATCGAGCTGCAGACGGGCGATGTCGCCCTCAGCCGCGGCGAGCAGGTGCTGGCCAGCCTGTTCCCGTACGGATCGACGATGATCTCCATGGCGGTCGAGCTGACCACCGACCGTTCGGTCGAAGTCGCGCTGATCGGCCGCCGCGGCGCGGTCGGCGGGATCATCAGCTGCGGCCAGGCGCCGGCGTTTACCCGCGCCCTCGTGCTGGTCGGCGGCCCGGCCCTGCGCGTGCCGATGGCCGCGCTCGAGGAGGCGAAGCAGCGCTCGCCCTTCATCGCCAATCTGTTCTGCCGCTTTTCCGACTATCTGCTGTCGCAGGTCATGCAGTCGGTCGCCTGCAACGCCTATCATTCGATCCCCGAGCGGACTGCGCGCTGGCTGCTTCACGCCCAGGACCGGACCGGCGATCGGATCGAGCTCACCCAGCAGGCCCTGGCCGGGCTGCTTGGAGTTCAGCGCACGACCGTCAACGCCGTCGTTCAATCGCTCGAGCGCGAAGGACTGATCGCCACCGGGCGGGGAGTCATTCGAGTCGAGGATCGTGCCGGTCTCGTTAGCCGCTCGTGCGAATGCTACCGGCGGCTGGAGGACCATTTTACCTCGGTGATCGGCGCCAGCGGCCGCGGCGGAGCCTAACCGGCGAACCGCCAGCCCAGCGTTTCGCCGGCGTGGAACGGGACGATCCCCTCGATTTCTGGCGGAACGTCCGTCTCAGCCTTCTCCAGCGTGATCGTGCCGTCGTTGAGCGGCAGGCCGTAGAAGCGCGCCCCATTCTCCGACGCGAAGGCCTCGAACCGCTCCAGCGCATTCTCTTCCTCGAACACCGTAGCATAGCTCTCGAGCGCGAACCGGGCGTTGAAGATTCCGGCGCAGCCGCACGCGCTCTCCTTCGCCGAGCGGTCGTGCGGAGCGCTGTCCGTCCCGAGGAAGAATTTGGGCAGTCCCGAAGTCGCTGCGGCGCGCACCGCGAGGCGGTGCTGCTCGCGCTTGGCGACGGGCAGGCAATAAGCGTGGGGCCTGAGGCCCCCGGCGAACAAGGCGTTGCGGTTGATGATCAGATGCTGCGGGGTGACGGTCGCGGCAAGGTTCGGTCCCGCCGAGGTCACGAAGCCCACGGCCTCTTCGGTGGTGATATGCTCCAGCACGATCTTGAGCGCCGGGAAATCGTCGACGATCCGGCTCAGCACGCGCTCGATGAACACCGCCTCGCGGTCGAACACGTCGACGTCGGGATCGGTCACCTCGCCGTGGACGCACAGCACCATGCCGATCGCCTGCATCCGCTCGAGCACGGGGACCAGCCGCGCGAAATCGGTCACTCCGCTCGCGCTGTTGGTGGTCGCTCCCGCCGGGTAAAGCTTGGCCGCGACCCACACCCCGTTGGAATGGCCGCGGGCGATTTCGTCGGGGCCGGTTTCGTCGGTCAGATAACAGGTCATGAGCGGCGTGAAGCCGGGGCCCGTGGCAGCGGCGATGCGCTCGCGGTAGGCCGCCGCTGCGGCGGCCGTGGCGACCGCCGGCACGAGATTGGGCATGACGATCGCCCGCGCGAACTGCCGCGCGGTGTAGGGCGCGACGCGCCGCAGCATTTCGCCATCGCGCAGATGGACGTGCCAGTCGTCGGGCTTGCGGATGGTGATGCTCTCTACGCTCATGCAACCCTCATCCGTTCGGGCTGAGCTTGTCGAAGCCCTGTCCTTCGCACCTGAAGAAAAAGGCAGCCCTTCGACAGGCTCAGGGCGAACGGCTGTTGGAAAAACCGTCGCTGGCCCCCTAACTCACTCCTATGGCCGCCACCACCCTCACCGACCGCGCCCTCGTCCGCCTGTCCGGCGAGGATGTGCGCGACTTCCTCCAGGGCTTGGTTACCAACGACGTGGCTGGCGACCGGCCGGTCTGGGCCGGGCTCCTGACGCCGCAGGGCAAATGCCTGTTCGACTTCATCGTCTGGGCTGACGGCGAGGACTTGCTGCTCGACTGCGAAGCCGCGGCGGCTGACGATTTGATCAAGCGCCTGTCGGTTTACCGCCTGCGCCGACCGATTGCGATTGCGCGAGATCCGGCGTTGGCCGTGCATTGGTCGAAGGACGGCAGCGAAGGCGTGCCGGACCCCCGGCTGCGGGCGCTTGGCCATCGTTGGCTTGCGCCGGCCGGCGACCCTTCGGCCGGCTGGCTCGAGCAACGCCTGCGCCTCGGCGTCACCGAAGGCCGCGCCGAGCTCGGCGACCTGCTCTGGCTCGAATGCAACGCCGCCGAGCTGAACGGCGTCAGCTTCGCCAAGGGCTGCTTCGTCGGTCAGGAGAACACCGCGCGAATGAACTGGCGGCAGAAGGTCAACCGGCGGCTGGTGGTCGTCCAGGCGGACGCGCCCGGGCCGCGCACCCGGGTGCATTATCCCGAGCTCGGCCTGGCGGTCGAACATCGCCGCGCCGACAATCTCGAGGGGGCGCTGATTCCCGACTGGCTGGCCGCCTCGCTGGCTCAGCCGAGCACGGCGTAGGCCCGCACCGGGAACGTTCCCATGCCCTTCACCTTCGGCGGTACCGCCGAGAAGCGGAAACCTTCGTCGGGCAGGCTGCCGAGTCCGGTCATATGCTCGCAGATCGGGATTCCCGCGCCGAGCAGCCGCGTGTGCACCGGCCGTGCCCGCACGTGCATGTTGTCGATGTTGACACTGTCGATGCCGACGATCGCGGCGCCATGGTCGGCGAGCCAGTCGGCAGCCTCTGCCGTTACATAGGGGTGCTCGCCGAAATAAGCGTCGCTCCTCCAATGGCGGTCCCATCCGGTATGGATCAGCACGGCTTTCCCGGCGACCTCGCGGCCTTCGAAATGCTCCGGCGCGATCGCCAGCCCGTTTTCCCACGGGCGGCGGACGACGATTCCGCCAACGTCGGCAAGCGACGCCAGCTCGAGCTCCGACAAATCGGCGCCGTCGGCGTAGCGGTGGAAGGGGCTGTCGAGATACGTCCCGGTATTGGCGACCATGTCGATCCGGCCGATCTGGAAGGTCGAGCCGTCGTCGTAATTGGCGGCCGAACCCTCGCGCTCCCAGAAGTCGCAGATATGCGGCCCGGGCAGGCCCCGATACGTGACCATGCCCTCTTCGATCAGGTGGCTGAGGTCGACGATCCGCGTTTGTTCATGATCCGCCATGTCGCGATTGCCCCGATGAGTAGCCAGATGACGTTGAGCGCCGCCGACGGGATGGCGCGATGCCACCAGCCGTTGACGATGAATCCCGCCGCACCGACCACGTTCATCAGCTGATAGGTCAGCGACTGGCCGGTGAGCCGGCCCGCCGACAACAGCAGGTAAGCGAGCAGGATCAGAACGGCCCCGCCCCAGCCGACGACTTCGACCGCGATTTCGACGGCGCTCACGCCGCCGCGAGCCGCCGCAGCACGTAGTGAAGGATTCCGCCCGAGCGAAAATATTCGAGCTCGTTGTAGGTGTCGATGCGGCAGCGCGCAGTGAAGGTGGCGTTAGTGCCGTCGGCTTTCGTCACCGCGACCGCGACGTCCTGCCGCGGCTCGATGCCGGAGACACCGGTGATCGTGAACGTTTCGCTGCCGTCGAGGCCGACGCTCTCGGCATTGTCGCCGTCGCGGAACTGAAGCGGGAGGACGCCCATGCCGACCAGGTTCGAGCGATGGATCCGCTCGAAGCTCTCGGCGACCACCGCCCGGACGCCGAGCAGGACGGTGCCTTTGGCCGCCCAGTCGCGCGAGCTCCCCGTGCCATATTCCTTGCCGGCGAGGATGATCAGCGGAGTGCCGTCATACTTATACGCCATCGCCGCGTCGTAGATCGCCATCTGCTCGCCGGTCGGCGCGTAGCGCGTGAAGCCGCCCTCGACGTTGTCGAGCATGCGGTTGCGGATGCGGATGTTGGCGAAGGTGCCGCGCATCATCACTTCGTGATTGCCGCGGCGCGCACCGTAGCTGTTGAACTCCGCGCGGGAAACGCCCTTTTCGAGCAGGTAGCGGCCGGCCGGGCTGTCAGGCTTGATCGCTCCGGCCGGCGAGATGTGGTCGGTGGTGATCGAATCCCCGAACACCGCGAGCGCTCGCGCATCGGCAATGTCGCCCGGCGGGGTCGGGGTCATTGAGATTCCGGTGAAATAGGGCGGATTCTGGATGTAGGTCGACAGCGGCGGCCAGCTGTAGGTCGCTCCGCCCGTCACCTCGATCGCCCGCCAGCGCTCGTCGCCGCGATAGACGTCGGCGTAGCGGCTCCGGAACATCTTGGAATGGACGTGCGCGTCGACCAGCGCTCGGACTTCCTCGTTCGACGGCCAAATGTCCTTGAGGAACACCGGCTCGCCGTTGCTCGCGGTCCCGATCGGCTCATTGATCATGTCAGAGCGGACGGTGCCCTTCAGCGCATAGGCGACGACCAGGGGCGGCGAGGCGAGATAGTTGGCGCGGCAGTCGGGCGATACCCTGCCCTCGAAATTGCGATTGCCGGAAAGGACGCTGACCGCGACCAGGTCGTTGTCGTTGATCGCCTTGCTGATCGGCTCGGCGAGCGGACCCGAATTGCCGATGCAGGTCGTGCAGCCGTAGCCGACGAGGTCGAAGCCGAGCGCGTTCAGGTCGTCGCTAAGGCCGCTCTCGTTGAGATAATCGGTCACGACCTGGCTGCCTGGGGCGAGGCTGGTCTTGACCCACGGCTTGCTCTGCAGCCCCTTGGCCCGCGCCTTTCGCGCAACCAATCCGGCAGCGACCAGGACCGACGGGTTGGACGTGTTGGTGCAGCTGGTGATCGCGGCGATCGCGACGTCGCCGTTGCCGAAGTCGAAGCTCTCGCCCTCGACCGCGACCCGCGGCTCGTTGTGCTTGTTGTACGTCTGCTCCAGCTCGCCGTTGAACTGGTCGTCGACCTCGCTCAGCAGCACTCGGTCCTGCGGCCGCTTGGGCCCGGCGAGCGACGGCTCGATCGTGCTCATGTCGAGCTCGAGCGTGTCGGTGAACAGCGGCTCGGGGCTGGAGCTGTCGCGCCACAGGCCCTGCGCCTGGGTGTAGGCCTTGACCAGCGCGATCCGCTCGGCGTCGCGGCCGGTCAGCTCGAGATAGTCGATGGTCCGCTGATCGATCGGGAAGAACCCGCAGGTCGCGCCATATTCCGGCGCCATGTTGCCGATCGTCGCTCGGTCGGCGAGCGTCAGGCTGTCGAGCCCCGGCCCGTAGAATTCGACGAAACGACCGACGACGCCCTTCTGACGCAGCATCTGCGTGACGGTCAGGACTAAGTCGGTCGCGGTGATCCCTTCGCGAAGCTCGCCCGAGAGGCGGAAGCCGATCACTTCGGGGATCAGCATGCTGACCGGCTGGCCGAGCATGGCTGCCTCGGCCTCGATTCCGCCGACTCCCCAGCCGAGCACGCCAAGGCCGTTGACCAGGGTCGTGTGGCTGTCGGTGCCGACGCGCGTGTCCGGATAAGCGACCGTGTCGCCGCTTTGGTCCTCGCCCGACCACACGCACTGGGCGACATATTCGAGGTTGACCTGGTGGCAGATACCGGTGCCCGGCGGCACCACCTGGAAATTGTCGAACGCCGACGCGCCCCATTTGAGGAATTCGTAGCGCTCGCCATTGCGGTGATATTCGAGCTCGACGTTCTTGCCGAACGCCTTGGGGTTGCCGAACTCGTCGACCATGACGCTGTGGTCGATGACCAGGTTCACCGGGACCAGCGGATTGATTTTCTGCGGATCGCCGCCGAGCTGCTTCATCGCATCGCGCATCGCGGCGAGATCGACCACCGCCGGCACCCCGGTGAAATCCTGCATCAGCACCCGCGCCGGGCGGTACTGGATCTCGCGCGAGATGCGCCGCTCCTTCTGCCAGTCGACCATCGCCTGGAGGTCGTCGCGCGTCACCGTGGTTCCGTCCTCGAACCGCAGCAGGTTTTCAAGCAGCACCTTCATCGAGAATGGCAGGCGGGAAATGTCCCCGAGCGCGTCGGCCGCCTTGGCGAGCGAATAATAAGCGTAGGATCTGTCTCCGACCTGGAGCGTGGAGCGGGTCTTCAGGCTGTCCTGGCCATTGGGGATCATTGCGGTCTTTCGCGTCGGTTGAGCAGAGGCTGCCTGCAAGCTGGGGCTGCGCGCGCCCTTAGCAACCCGCCTTGCCCCCCGCAAACCGGCCGCCCGCGAGGGGCCTCGTAGCGACGGCGCGTCCGTTCCGCTATTTGGACGGGCCGTCCTGATCCCGGTTCTCGAGAATTTCCTCGACCGTCGGTGTGCTTTTGTCGGCGTGGGCCTTGGGGTTGAGGGCTTCACGTTCGATCGCAGCCTTGAGCTCGGTCACCTCGGCGTCGGTCAGATTCTCGATCCCGACGAGCTCGTTGCGCGCCTTGCCGACTGCGATCAGGATTTCGTCCAGTTTCGCCTGGATCGCCGCGCCGTCCCGGTTCTGGCTGTTTTGGATCAGGAACACGGCCAGGAAAGTCAGCACCGTAGTCGCCGTATTGATCACCAGCTGCCACGTGTCGGAATAATCGAACAGCGGTCCCGAAATCGCCCACACGATGCACGTCAGCGTCGCGATGATGAACGACGCAGGATGCCCCATCCAGTAGGAACTGCGGGACGCTAGGGTACTGAAGAAACGTCTCATCGAGATCCTCACACGCTTGCACGGGCCCTGAGCTCAGGCGGTCCAACAACGGGCTCGGAACCGTAACGTTGCGCCGAATCGAACTCGCGGTGCGGCGGGGCGCGGCGCGCCCTCTCGTAAATCCGGGGTTCAGGAAATATTTACCGAGAATTCCGGGGATTTCCGGCAAGAACATAAAGGAAAGCGGGCATGGCCCACGACAGCGAATATTTCCGGCGCCGCGCCGCGGAGGCACGCTCCGCCGCCTTTTCGAAGGGCGACGGTGACGGAGCCGCGGTCGCCGGCGATCTTGCGCTCGCTTATGCCGCGCTCGCGCGCCGCCGCGCGGCCGCTGCCGCTGAGGCCGAGCTCGACGAAGCGATGCACGTCGCTGTCGCCGACTAGATCCAGCGGCGCCACCGGAAATAGAGGTAGGGCAGAACTCCGCTCGCCAGCATCACCGTCAGCGCCATCGGATAACCCCATGGCCAGCTGAGCTCCGGAAAATGGTGGAAGTTCATGCCGTAGATTCCGGCGATCAGGGTCGGCGGAAGGAACACCACCGCGGCCCAGGAAAACAGCTTCATCGCGGCATTCTGCTCGATGCTGATCAAGCCCAGCGAAGCGTCGAGCAGGAAGGTGAGGTTGTCGGTCAGAAAGCTCGCGTGCTCGCTCAATGAGGTGACATCGGTGGTCAGGCTGGAAAGGTGATTGCGGGCGTCCTCGCTGGCGGGATCGTGCATTCGCTTTGAGCCCGCGAGGAAGCTCAGCATTCGGCTGGTGCTGACCGCCGTGTAGCGAATCTTCGTCACCAGGGTCTGGGTCCGGCCGATGCTGGTCAGCAGGCGGGTCAGCTTTTCCGCTGGAATGCGGCGGTCGTCGATGTTCCGCTGGAAGATTTCCGAGGACAGATGCTCCATTTCCGCGCTTGCTCTTTCGAGCTCGTCGGCGAGGCGGTCGATGATCGCATCCAGCAGCCGCACCAGCACCGTCGGCGCGTCGCGGGCGAGGTCAGGCTCGCGCCTGACATGGTCTTCGAACGCCCGGATCGGCTTCGGCGTCGCGTAGCGGATGGTGACGAGCCGGTTGTCGGTCAGGACGAACCCCATCGGCGTACTGGCCGGAGTGCCGTCCTCGACGCCGCACAAGACGCTGGCCGTCATGTACAGCGCGCCGTCGCGCTCATAGAGCCGGCTCGAAGGCTCGATCTCGGCCATTTCCTCGGGCGTCGGAACGTTCAGTCCGACGCACCGCTCGACCAGTTTTTCCTCTTCCTTGGTCGGCTCCTCGAGGTCGATCCAGGTCGCTCCGTCCGGAATCTTTTCGGCGCTCGCCTCGATGATGCTTCCGTCGCAGCCGGGTCCATAGGAGCGCAACATGGGCCGCGGTGTCGTCGCAACAGCCGGTCTTTGCAAGCCGCTTCGCTCTGCTAAGCCTGTGACGGATGACCCGCTCCCGACGCGCCGCTCTGGCCGCCCTAATCCTGATCGTGGCCGCCGCTGCGCTCCTCCTCGCCATGGGCCGCAACCCGATGTGCACCTGCGGCACCGTCGAATTGTGGGTCGCCGGGCGCGACAGCCCGAAGACCAGCCAGATGCTGGCCGACTGGTACAGCACCAGCCATATCGTCCACGGCCTGTTGTTCTATGCTGCGCTATGGGTGGCTGCCCGCCGCTGGCCGGTCGAGCGGCGCTTCCTGATCGCTCTGGTGATCGAGGCGGGGTGGGAGATCGTCGAGAACACGCCGATGGTCATCGACCGCTATCGCCACGCCACCGCCGCGCTCGGTTACAACGGCGACAGCATCATCAACTCCGTGTCGGACATCGCGATGATGACGCTGGGCTTCCTCGCCGCGCGTAAGCTCCCGGTATGGGCCTCGATCGGCCTGTTGTTCGTGCTGGAGCTGGTCCCGCTCTACGTCATTCGCGACAATCTCGCGCTCAACGTCTGGATGCTGCTGTGGCCGAGCCAGTCCGTGGCCGCGTGGCAGGCGGCCGGCTGACGGCACCAAAGCCGGCGCCGCGCATTGTTGCGTCGATGAGAGTTGCGTTTCTTCTGCTCGCCCTCGCCGCATTGCCGGCACCGGCCGCGGCCGGCGAATTGTTCGGCGGCCTCTATGCCCATGATGTCGATACTCCGCTCACCGCCAGCGGGGTCGAACGCGGCGCCGACGTCCAGCTCGGCTGGCGCGGCGGGCGGATCGGCCGGACGCCGCTTCAGCCTTACGTCTTCGGAGCGCTCAATACGGCGGGGAAGACGAGCTACGCCGCGGCCGGGCTGTCGCTCAAGATCGGCCGGCAGGTCTACCTTCGGCCCGGCGTCGGCCTCGCCGTCCACAACGGCTCGGCCAGGAATTTCGAGAATCCGGCCAACCACAAGATCGAGTTCGGCAGCCGCCTGCTGTTCGAGCCCGAGCTTGGCCTTGGCGCTCAGCTCAACGACCGGTTCAGCGTCGAGGCGAGCTGGGTCCACATGAGCCACGCCCAATTGTTCGGCCGGCAGAATCCGGGGATCGACAATATCGGCGTTCGGGTGAACGTCGCCTTCTAGAGCCGCGCCAGCAATGCGAGGTGATCGCGTTCGACCGTCTCCGCATTTGCGGCGACGGGCCGCAGCGTCGGGCTGGTGCCGAAGCGGGCATAATTGGAGTGGAGGCTCAGGGCCGCGCCGTGCGCTGCGCGCTGCAGCCGGACATAGGCGCGGTCGAAATCGGCCGCCGCTTCGAGTTGGTCGTACATCGCCTGCTGCTGGGGCAGCATCGACGCTGGCGGGAGCAGGTTGAGCCGCCGTCCCGCGAACGACAATTGCGCCGACGTGCCCTGGTGCGTTTCGATCAGCCGGCTCGCCACGCTCCGCACCTGCGCCCTGGGCGAGCGGACCAGCGCCAGCTCGGACGAGCGGATCACGAACAGGTCGATCGACGCGGCCTGGGCGACGTAGGTTTCGCGACTGACCACGCCCGGCAGCGGCGTCGCCGGCGGCAGCAGCCGTGGTGCCGGTTGCGGCGCGCGCTGCTGCGGGCTCGTCGCGCAGCCGGCGACGAGCAGCGCCGCGGCGAGGGCCGCCAAGCGGTTCATCGGCCGACCATGTCCTCAGGTTTGACGACGCGATCGAACGTCGCTTCGTCGACTAGGCCGAGCTCGATGCCGGCTTCCTTCAGCGTCTGGCCGGTCTTGTGCGCATGCTTGGCGATGGCCGCGGCATTGTCGTAGCCGATCTCCGGAGCGAGCGCGGTGACCAGCATCAGCGAGCGGTTCATTAGCTCACCGATGCGCGCTTCGTCGGGCTCGGTGCCGTCGAGCATTCGGGTCGTGAAGCTCTCGATGCCGGTCGCCAGCAGGTTGATCGAGCGGATGACATTGGCGCCGATCACCGGCTTGAACACGTTCAGTTCGAGATGGCCCTGCAGCCCGCCGACGGTGACCGCGACGTGATTGCCCATCACCTGCGCCGCGACCATCGTCAGCATCTCGGCCTGGGTCGGGTTGACCTTGCCCGGCATGATCGAGCTGCCCGGCTCGTTCTCGGGCAGCTTGAGCTCGCCGAGGCCGCAGCGCGGTCCGGAGCCCATCAGCCGGACATCGTTGGCGATCTTGGTCAGCGCGACCGCGAGGACGTTGAGCACGCCCGACAGCTCGACCAGCGTGTCGTGCGCGGCGAGCTCGGCGAACTTGTTCGAGGCCGACGTGAACGGCAATTGGGTCAGCCGCGAAACTTCCTTGGCGAACTCCTCGGCAAAGCCTTTGGGCGCGTTGAGGCCGGTGCCGACCGCGGTGCCGCCCTGGGCGAGCTTCATCACTCGCGGAAGCACGCCTTCGACGCGGCCGATGCAATCCTCGATCTGCGCCGCGTAGCCGGAGAATTCCTGGCCCAGCGTCAGCGGCGTCGCGTCCTGCAAATGCGTGCGTCCGATCTTGACGATACGGTCCCAGCGCTGCGCCTGGTCGGCCAGCCGCTCATGCATCTGCTCGAGCGCCGGGAGCAGCCGGCGGTGGACCGAACGCGCGGCGGCGATATGCATCGCCGTCGGGAAGCTGTCGTTCGACGACTGGCTCTTGTTGACATGATCGTTCGGGTGGACCGGTTCCTTGCCGCCGCGCTTGCCGGTCAGCATCTCGTTGGCGCGGCCGGCGATCACCTCGTTCGCATTCATGTTGGACTGGGTCCCCGACCCGGTCTGCCAGATGACCAACGGGAACTGGCTGTCGAGGTCGCCGCGAGCGACTTCCGCAGCGGCCTGCTGGATGACCTCAGCGAGTTCGGGATCGAGGCCGCCGATGCGCCCGTTCACCCGCGCCGCCGCCTGCTTGATGAACCCCAGCGCATGGACGATCTCGGCCGGCATCCGCTCGCGCGGCCCAAACGGGAAATTCTCGATCGAACGCTCGGTCTGGGCGCCCCAATAAGCGTCGTCCGGCACGTCGATCGGCCCAAAGCTGTCGGTTTCGGTGCGGGTATTGGCCATGGAATCCCTTCAAACCGTCATGCTGAACTCGTTTCAGCATCCATTCCAATGTCCGGCGCACTGCTCGAAAATGGACCCTGAAACAAGTGACGCGGCTGCCATGCCGGGGGCATGGCACACGAAGCGGCGCTCAGGGCGACGGCCTACTTCTTCCGCGTAAAGTCCACATTCACGACGTTCGACCCGTCGTCGGCCTTGTCGGGCTTGGGCGCGTCATTCTCCGCTTGCTCATGCTCCTCGTGCGGTTCGTCGTCGGCGCTGGCATGGAAGGTCAGGGCGAATTCGACCGCGGGGTCGTGGAACTGGGTGACCGCCGCGAAGGGAACGTGGAGCGTCGACGGAACCCCGCCGAACGACAGTCCGACCGAGAAACGATCGTCCTCGACCTTGAGGTCCCAGAAGCGGTGCTGGATGACGATCGTCATCTCGTCCGGAAAGCGCTCCATCAGATGCTTCGGGATCGACACTCCGGGAGCGCGGGTCTTGAAGGTGATGTAGAAATGATGCTCCCCGGGCAGTCCCCCGGTCTGCTCGACTTCACCCAGCACCCGGCCGACCACCGCCCGCAGCGCGTCCTGCACGATCTCGTCGTACGGAATCAGGCTTTCGGGCGTCTCGTCGCTCATCGCTCTTGGTGGTAGCGGGCGGGCTAGCCCGGTCAAGCGGAGTCGAGCAGCCATGCCGATCGATGCCACCTTACCCTATGACGACAGCAACATCTTCGCCCGCATCCTCCGCGGCGAGATCCCTTCGACCAGGGTCTATGAGGACGAGCATGCGCTCGCGTTCAACGACATCAACCCGCTCGCCCCGACCCATGTTCTGGTCATCCCTAAGGGGCCGTACGTCTCGTGGGACGATTTCTCGGCGAAGGCGTCCGACGCGGAGATCGCCGGCCTCGTCCGGGCCGTCGGCCGGATCGCGCGCGAGGCGGGTCTGGTCGAGCCCGGCTACCGGGTCCTCGCCAACGTCGGGCTGAACTCCGGGCAGGAGGTGCCGCACTTACACCTGCACGTCTTCGGCGGCCGCCCGCTCGGACCGATGCTGGCCCGCTAAGCGTTACGGACTGGTCAAGAGGGATTGCCCTCACGGCCTCAGCCGTTAGGGTCGCGCTCCGAACAGGGACATTTAGGGGAGACATGATGGCCACTGCAGCACCGCGGACCAGCGGAGTCGGGCGGATCAAGCCGTTGGATTCGATCCTTGCGACGGCGGAAAAGAAATCGCTCAAGCGGTCGCTCGGCGCTTTCCAGCTGACCCTGCTCGGCATCGGCGCCGTCATCGGCACCGGCATCTTCGTCCTGACCGCCACGGCTGCCCAGAAGGCCGGCCCGGGAATGATGGTCAGCTTCATGGTTGCCGGCGCGGTCTGCGCGGTCGCCGCGCTGTGCTATTCCGAGCTCGCCTCGATGGTCCCCGTCGCCGGCTCGGCCTACACTTATTCCTACGCCGTGATGGGCGAGATCGTCGCCTGGCTGGTCGGCTGGGCGTTGATCCTCGAATATGCGTTGGGCGCGAGCGCCGTTGCCGTCGGCTGGTCCGGATTTGCAAGCGGCCTCCTCGATTCGATCGGAATCCATCTGCCCCACATGTTGAAGGTCGGGCCGCCGATCCAATGGGGCTTCCTCCAGGGCGGCGAAGTCGGCGGCTTCATCAACCTCCCGGCCGTCCTCGTGGTCGCCTTCGTCACGACTCTCCTCGTCATCGGGACCAAGGAAAGCGCGACCTTCAACGCCGTCCTCGTGCTGATCAAGGTGACGGCGCTCACCCTGTTCCTGATCATCACCCTGCCGATGATCAGCGGCCATGCCGCCAATTTCGAGCCCTTCGCACCGCGCGGATGGGGCAACCCGTTCAGCGGATCGGGCACCGGCATTCTCGGCGCCGCCGCGTCCATCTTCTTCGCTTACGTCGGCTTCGACGCGGTCTCGACCGCGGCCGAGGAAACCAAGAACCCACAGCGCAACGTCCCCATCGGCCTGATCGGGTCGCTGCTGATCTGCACCGTCTTCTACCTGCTGGTCGCGGCGGGCGTGGTCGGCGCCTGGGGCGCACAGCCGCTGGTCGATCCGGCCACCGGCCTGGCGTTCAAGGAGGGTTCGCCCGAACTTTATGCTTCGGCGGTGTGTCAGGCCGCGGATGCGCCGACGGTCTGCTCGAAGGAGGCGCTCGCGCATATCCTTCGCCAGGTCTCGAATCCCTTGTTCGGCAATCTCGTCGGGCTCGCGGCAGCGATCGCCTTGCCGTCGGTCGTGCTGCTGATGATGTACGGCCAGACCCGCGTCTTCTTCGTCATGGCCCGCGACGGGCTCCTCCCGGAGAAGCTGTCGGCCGTCCACCAGCGCTTCAGGACTCCCTATATCGTGACCATTGTCACCGGCATCGTCGTGGCCATCGCCGCAGCCTTCCTGCCGGTTGGAACGCTCGCCGACTATTCGAACGCGGGCACCCTGTTCGCCTTCGCGGCGGTATCGCTCGGAGTGATGATCCTGCGCCGCAAAGACCCCGGCCGGGCGCGGCCGTTCCGGACCCCCGCGGTCTATCTCATCGCGCCGCTGTCAATCGCCGGCTGCGTTCTGCTGTTCGTCAACCTCAACATGGAATCGAAGCTGCTGTTCGCGACGTGGACGGCGATCGGGCTCGTGGTCTATTTCCTCTACGGCTACCGCCATAGCCACCTGGGCCGCGGCATCGTCGAGGTGCCCGAGCTGGCCATGGAGGCGCCGGGCTCGGTCGGCGTAGCGCCGATGCCGGGCGCTCCCGCCCCCGGCTCGCCCGAGGAGCGCGGCTAAGCCGCCAGTTCGCCGGCGAGCGCTCTGAGGTCGGCCTCGGGGCGCGCGCCGTAATGCTGGATGACCTCGGCCGCGGCGATCGCGCCGAGCCTGAGCGATCGTTCGAGACCCATGCCGCGGGCGTCGCCGAACAGGAAGCCGGCGGCGAACAGGTCGCCGGCGCCGGTCGTGTCGATGACTTCGCGCACGGCCTCGGCGGCGACATCGACGCGGTCGCCACCGCGCGTCGCCAGCGCGCCGTGCTTGCCGCGAGTCACGACCAGGGTCTCGACCTTGCCGCGCACCGCTTCGACCGCGCTGTCGAGGTGCGGCACTCCGGCCAGCATCTCAATCTCGGCCTGGTTGGCGAACAAGATGTCGATCCGACCACCGTCGATCAGCTGGTTGAAGCCGTCGCGGTGGCGCTCGATGCAGAAGGTATCCGACAGGCTGAAAGCAACCTTGCGCCCGGCCTCGCGAGCGATCTCGATCGCCCGGATCATCGCATAGCGCGGCGTCTCCGGGTCCCACAGATAGCCTTCGAGATAGATCGCCGCGCTGTCGCGGACCTGCTGCTCGTCGAGCGCGCTCGACGGCAGATGCTGCGCCGCGCCCAAAAAGGTGTTCATCGTCCGGTGGCCGTCGGGCGTAACCAGGATCATCGAGCGCGCCGTCGGCACTCCGACGTCGAGCGCGGGCGTGGTGAATTCGACGCCCGCGGCGCTGAGGTCGTGACGGTAGAAGGTGCCGAGCTGGTCGCCGGCAACGCCGCCGACGAAGCCGGCTCGGCCGCCCAACGCCGCAATCCCGGCCGCCGTATTCCCGGCGCAGCCGCCGCTGACCTCGCGCGCCGGGCCCATGTGCGCGTACAGCCGCTCGGCTTCCTCGGCGTCGATCAGCCGCATCGAGCCCTTGGTCAGCCCTTCCGCCGCGAGGAAATCGTCGGTTGCGTCGGCGATCACGTCGACGATCGCGTTGCCGATGGTCAGCACATCGAGCCGGGGGTCGGTCATGGCATCTCCGGAAAAGCGGGAAAGCGCGCGCCTAGCCCAAGCGTTCATTGCGCTGCAACCTTGCGCCGCCAAGGTGCGGCATGCATCGTCTTCCCATGCGTCGCCTGGCTCCAGTCCTCACCCTGTTCCTCGCCGCCTGCGCCGCACGCCCGGAGGTGCCGGCAGCGGCACCTGCGCCGGTCACCGCGCCACGATCGCAGGTGCGCAGCAGCATCGTCGGCCTCACCGCGTCCGAGCTGGTCGGCCATTTTGGCAATCCCGCGCTCCAGGTGCGTGAGGGCACCAGCCTCAAGCTCCAGTTCCGCGGCAGCAGCTGCATCCTCGACGCCTATCTCTATCCGTCGGACACAGGCGGCGTTCAGCGGGTGACCTACGTCGACACCCGTCTGTCATCGGGCGCCGCGACCGATCAGGCCGCCTGTATCGCCGCCTTGGAAATCTGAGCCAGCGCCCATTGAGCGGCCTCGGCGATGATCGGGTCCGGATCATCGACATGGCGTCTGATTGAAGGAATCAGCTCGGCGTCCGCGCTGTTGCCCGCGGCGATCAGGCAATTGCGGATCATCCGTTTCGCTCCGATCCGCTTGATCGGCGAGCCGGCGAACATTTCGCGAAAGCTCGCGTCGTCCAGGGCGAGCAGGTCGCTCAGGCGCGGCGCGGCGAGCTCGGCGCGCGGCAGGAAGGCGCGGTTGGCCGCCGCCGCGTCGGCGAAGTGGTTCCATGGGCAGACCGCGAGGCAGTCGTCGCAGCCGTAGATGCGGTTGCCCATCGCCGCCCGGAATTCGGCCGGAATGGGCCCGTCATGCTCGATCGTCAGGTAGGAAATGCAGCGCCGCGCATCGATCCGGTGCGGCCCGTCGAACGCCTGGGTCGGGCAGGCGTCGAGACAGCGCCGGCATGATCCGCAATGCACGCCTTCCATGGCCGGCGCGTCGGGCGTCAGCTCGAGGCTGGTCAGGATCACGCCGAGGAACAGCCAGCTGCCGTGCTCGCGCGAGACGAGGTTGGTGTGCTTGCCCTGCCAGCCGATCCCCGCCGCCTGGGCGAGCGGCTTTTCCATCACCGGCGCGGTGTCGACGAACACCTTCAATTCGGACGGCGCCCGCTCGACGATGAAGCGGGCGAGCGCTTTCAGCGCCTTCTTGACCGTCTTGTGATAGTCGCCGCCCTGGGCATAGACCGAGATCCGGCCGACCTCCGGCCGCTCGGCGAGCGCGAGCGGATTCGACGCCGGAGCGTAGCTCATCCCAAGCGCGATCGCGGACTTCGCCTCGCTCCATAAGGCTTGCGGGCTGGCGCGCTGGTCGGAGCGATTTTCCATCCACCCCATCGTCCCGTGATGGCCCGCTTCGAGCCATTGCCTGAGCTCCGCACCGGCGCCATCGACGGCGTCCGCCCGCGCGAAGCCGCACGTCGAAAAGCCGAGCCGCTCGGCTTCCTCGCGTATTGCGTCCTCGAGGCTTTCGTTGGTAGCCACGGCCGCGCAACTACACTGTTCGCCCTGAGCTTGTCGAAGGGCTGTCTTTGTTTTCGCTGGGAAAAACAGTGCTTCGACAAGCTCAGCACGAACGGGTTTACGACGGCGCGGCGGTTCAGGCCGTCAAGCTGGTCAAGGATTTCGGAGCGACGCGCGCGGTCGACGGAGTCAGCCTGACCGTTCCAACCGGAAGCATCTACGGCCTGCTCGGGCCCAACGGCGCGGGCAAGACCACGACCTTGCGCATGCTGCTCGGGATCATCGATCCATCGAGCGGAACGCGCCGCGTGCTCGGCCGCGAGCGGCCGCTCGAGGCGGCTCAGGAGATCGGCTATCTGCCCGAGGAGCGTGGGCTTTACCCGGCGATGCACGCGCGCGACGCGATCGCCTTCATGGGCGCGCTCCGCGGCCTGTCGCTGCACGAAGGCCGCCGCCGCGCCGAGGCGCTCCTCAGCGAGCACGGGCTCGGCGATTGGGCGAAGAGGCCCATCCGCAACTTGTCCAAAGGCATGGCGCAGACGGTCCAGCTGCTCGGGACCATCGTCCACAAGCCGCGCCTCATCGTCCTCGATGAGCCCTTCGCGGGCCTCGATGCGATCAACCAGGCACGCCTGGAAGAGCTGATCCGACGCGAGGCGCGCGCCGGCATCACGATCATCTTCTCGACCCACGTGATCGCCCACGCGGAGCGGCTGTGCGAGCAGATCGCCATCATCGCGTCGGGCAGGGTGGTGTTCGACGGTCGCGTCGATGAGGCTCGCGCACGGCTTCGACCCATCGTTCGGCTGCGTACCCGGGCCGCCGATGGGGAATGGCGCTCGGCGATCCCAACCGGCGCGCGGCGCGAAGGCGATGAATGGGTGTTCGAGCTGCCGGAGGGCGGTCCCGAGCCGCTGCTCAAGGCGCTGATCGATGGCGGCGCGGGCATCGAAACGCTCGCGATCGAGCGGCCGGGACTGCATGATGCGTTCGTGGCGATCGCCGGCAATGCGGCTGCCGCGGCAATGGGTCGGGAGAAACCGTAATGATGCGGCTATTCCGCTCGGCCTGGGTCATCGCCCGCCGCGACTTCACCGCGACGGTGCTGTCGAAGGCGTTCATTTTCTTCCTGCTTGGGCCGTTGTTCCCGCTGCTGCTGGGGGGCGTGTTCGGCGGGATCGGCGCGCGGGTTGCATCGCAAACCGAAAAGCCCGTGGTCGCTGTCATCGCTTCTCCCGCGGACTTTGGACGGCTCGACACCGCCCGAAATCGGCTCGCTTCCGCAATCGATGAGGACAGGATCGTCGACCTCGTGCACGAGGATCCGCAGGACAACCTCGCTGCGCAGCAAAAGCGGCTCCTTGCACAGAAACGGCCTTCGATCGCCGCCGTCCTCAGCGGCGGGCTTGAGAATCCCCGCGTAACGGGCGCCATTGGCAGTGACGGCCGGGTCGCCAGCCAGCTGCGACTCATCCTTGCCGATGCGCGTGCCCGCGAACCCGCGCCTCCGGCGATACCGATCAGCAAGGTCCAGGCCTC
>JBJMUB010000063.1:0-43404 GCA_045811385.1 Sphingomicrobium sp.
GGGCGGTTGGGACATTCCCAGCCGCCCTTTTCGATTCTAGGACTGCGCGCACTAGGGGGTAACCGAATGCGCCGCCTGATCCTGTTGCTGCTCGCCCTGCTCCTGCCCACCGCGGTCGCCGCCGAGCCGGTCCTCATCCACCCCGCGCGAGTGTTCGATGGCGCAGAGCTCCACGAAGGCTGGTCGGTGCTGGTCGAAGGAGACCGCATCGCAGCCGTCGGCCCCATGAGCGGACCGACGACCGCGCGCGTGATCCTGTTGCCGAACTCCACCCTGATGCCCGGCCTGATCGAGGGCCATTCGCACCTCTTCCTCCACCCGTACAACGAGACCCTGTGGGACGATCAGGTGCTGCACGAGCCGCTCGCGCTGCGGACGGCGCGGGCCGTGGTCCAGGCCGAGCGGACGCTGATGGCCGGCTTTACCACCGAGCGGGACCTCGGGACCGAGGGCGCCGGTTTCGCGGACGTCGGCCTCAGGCAAGCGATCGACCAGGGCATCGTCCCCGGCCCGCGCCTGCTGGTCGCGACCAAGGCGATCGTCGCCCGCGGCGCCTACGGCCCGAAGGGCTTCGAGCCGGGCCTCGCCATTCCCCAAGGCGCGCAGGAAGTCGCCGGAGTCGACGAGATCGTCCGAGCAGTGCGCGACCAGATCGCCGGCGGCGCCGACCTCATCAAATTCTACGCCGATTACCATTGGGGCAAGGGCGAACCGACGCGGGTCACTTTGTCGCAGGCCGAGCTCAACGCCGGGGTCGCCGCGGCCCACGACGCCGGGCGCATGGTCGCCGTCCACGCGACGACCGCCGAGGGCATGCGCCGGGCGATCCTCGCCGGCGCCGACACCATCGAGCACGGCTATGGCGGCACCCCCGAAGTGTTCAAGCTGATGCACGACCGCGGCGTCGCCTTGTGCCCGACCATCGCCGCGTCCGAGGCCTACGCCCGCTATTTCGAACATTGGAACGGCCAGGAGCCTGCGCCGGGGAGCGTCCAGCAGGACCGCCGCTCGTTCCAGCTCGCAATGAAGGCCGGCGTTCCGATCTGCATGGGCGGCGACGTCGGAGTCTTCGCCCACGGCCAGAACTGGCTCGAAATGGACGCGATGCGCCGCGCCGGTATGGCGCCCGCGCAGGTGCTGATCGCGGCGACCTCGGGCAATGCGCGGATGTTCCGGCTCAGCGACCGCGGCGCGATCAAGGCCGGCCTGCTCGCCGACCTCGTCGCGGTCGACGGCGACCCGACCCGGGACATCGGCGCGGTGCGCAATGTCCGCCTCGTCATGAAGGGCGGGAAGATCGTCAGGGGGACACCATGAAAAGCGCCAGCCTGTGCGCCGCGCTGCTGGCCATTCCGACGGCCGCTCACGCCGGCTCCCGCCAGCAGGCGACCGTGCTGCTGTCCGAGGACCCCGAGGAGCGGAAGTTCCAGCAGGACTGGGGCTATGCCGATGCGGTCGTTGCCGGCGACACTGTCTACCTGTCGGGCGTCGTCGCGGGCTTGAGGCCCGGCGAGACCGACCTCAAGCTGGCCTACGAGCGCGCGTTCGCGCGGATCGGCGCGATCCTCAAGCGCAGCGGCGCCGGCTGGGACGACGTCGTCGACATCACCAGCTTCCACACCGACCTCACGACGCAAATGCCGGCGATCGTCGCGGTGAAGAACAAATATGTCGTCGCCCCGCCGCCCGCCTGGACCGCGATCGAGGTCGCTCGGTTGATTCCCGACCGCGGCATCACCGAGATCAAAATCGTCGCCAGGCTGCCCAGGCGCTGATGGCCCGCGCCTTTACCCGGGCGGTCAGCCCGCGCCTCGCCGAGTGCACGCTGACTCACTTGGCGCGCGTGCCGATCGATGCCGGCGCCGCCGTCCGCCAGCACTCGGCGTACGAGCAGGCGTTGCGCGAAGCCGGCGTCGAAGTCGTTCGCCTGCCCGAGCTGCCCGACCATCCCGACGGCGTGTTCGTCGAGGACACGGCGTTGCTGCTCGACGGCCATGCGGTGATCACCCGGCCCGGCGCCGCCGCGCGTTCGGGCGAGACGGACTCGACCGCCGACGCGCTCGCCGAAGCGTTCGAGCTGCACTGGCTCGAATCGGGCTTCCTCGATGGCGGTGACGTGCTTCGGATCGGGCGCCGGCTCTACGTCGGCCTCTCGACCCGCTCCGATGCCGAAGGAATCGCCGCGCTGCGCGAGGCGGTGACGCCACTCGGCTACGAGGTCGTCCAGGCCGAATTGCGCAACTGCCTCCACCTCAAGACCGGCGCGACCTTCGCCGGGCCGGACGCGCACGGCACTCCGGTGCTGCTTTACGCCGAGCAAGCGGTCGATCCGCGCCAATTCGCCGGAGTCGAAGCGCTGCCGGTCGACGACGGCGAGGCGGCGGCCGCCAATTGCCTCCGCGTCGGCGACCGGCTGATCCTTCCGGCGGGCAATCCACGCACCGGCGGACGCCTCCGCGACCGCGGCTTCCAGCTGAGCGGAGTCGACGTCTCCGAGCTTCAGAAGGCCGAGGCCGGAGTCACCTGCATGAGCCTGATCGACGACCGCCCCTACCGGTTGACGGTCTCCATCCCGCGTTCGTGGTAGCGCATGCCGGCCGCGGCGCCCGGCGGGAGGATTTCGTCGAGCCGGCGGAGGTCCGCCTCGCTCAGCTTCACTTCGAGCGCGCCGATATTCTGGTCGAGGTAGCGGATGTGCTTGGTGCCGGGAATCGGGACCACGTCGTCGCCCTTGGCCAGGACCCAGGCGAGCGCGAGCTGGGCGGTGGTGCAGCCTTTCTCGTCCGCCATCGCCTCGACCTCGCGGACGAGGGCGATGTTCTTCGCGAAATTCTCGCCCTGGAAGCGCGGATGGAACTTGCGGAAGTCGTCGTCGGGGAAATCGTCGGGCGACTTGATCTGGCCGGTCAGGAAGCCCCGGCCGAGCGGCGAATATGCGACATAGCCGATGCCGAGCTCGCGCACCGTCGGCAGCACTTCGGCCTCGGCGTCGCGGCTCCACAGCGACAGCTCGGTCTGGACCGCGCTGATCGGATGAGTCGCATGCGCCTTGCGGATGGTCTGCGGCGCGGCCTCGCTGAGCCCGAGGAAGCGGACCTTCCCTTCCTCCTTGAGCCGGGCCATCGCGCCGACCGTCTCCTCGATCGGCACGTTGGGATCGACTCGGTGCTGGTAATAGAGGTCGATGACCTCGACGCCGAGCCGCCGGAGGCTCGCTTCGCACGCCGCGCGGACATAAGCGGGATCGCCCTTGACGCCGAGGAACTCGCCGTTCTCGCCCCGCACGTTCCCGAACTTGGTGGCGAGAAAGACCTCTTCGCGCCGGTCGCGGATGGCTCGGCCGACCAGCTCTTCGTTGCGTCCGACGCCGTACATGTCGGCGGTGTCGAGGAAGGTGACTCCGCGATCGAGCGCATGGTGGATGGTCGCGATCGATTCGGCGTCGTCGCCGGCGCCGTAGAATTCGCTCATGCCCATGCAGCCGAGGCCGATGGCGGAGACTTCGGGGCCGTTGGTTCCGAGGCGGCGGGTTCCGATCTTGTGCATGCGCTTTCTCCTTTGTCAGTCCATTGCCGCGTGCGGCGCACCCCCGCCCTGGTTGCCGCGGCGCATGAAGAACAGCAGCGGCAGGATCGCGAAGGTCACGATCATCATCAGCTTGAAGTCGTCGAGATAGGCGATGAACAGCGCCTGCCGGGTGACCTCGGCGTTGATCAAGGCCAGCGCGGCAGGTCCTGCGACCGGCGCGATGGTCTGAAGCATCTCCGGGTTCGCGGTCGGGATCGTCTGCTGGGTGATGTTGGCGGCGAGGTCGGCGTGGCTAACCTGAGTCATCCGCACCAGCTGCGTTCCGACGATCGAGATTCCGACCGAACCGCCGATATTGCGCGACAGGTTGAGCAGCGCTGCGCCGGTCGTCCTGAGGCGCGACGAGAGCGTTTCGAACGCCAGGGTTTGCAGCGGAACGAAGATCAGGCCGAGGCCGAGGCCCTGGACGATCCCGCTGACGATCACCGGGCGCGATGGCTGGTCGATCGCGAAACCGGTCATCATGTAGAGCGAGAAACCCATCAGCACGACGCCCAGGCCGACCAGCAGGCGGGCGTCGATCTTGCCGGTGAGCCGGCCGGCGAGCAGCATCGAAATCAGCGTCCCGACGCCGCGCGGCGCCGTGAGGAATCCCGACTGCAGCACCGAATAGCCGTACATGTTCTGCAGCAGCGGCGGCAGCAGCGCGAGGCCGGCGAGCAGGAGCACCCCGGTAACCGCCATGAACAGCAGACTCGTCGCGAAATTGCGGTCGGTGAACATGGCGCGTTCGAACAAGGGCTGCTTCGCGGTCACCATGTGGACGACGAACATCCACGAGGCGGCGATGGCGAGGCCGAGCTCGACCCGGATCTCCCAGCTCGACAGCCAGTCCTTCTGCTCGCCGCGGTCGAGGAACAGCTGCAAACCGGCAAGCGCGAGGGCGAGCAAGGCAAAGCCGAACATGTCGAAATTGCGCCGGTTGGTGTCCGACTTGGGCATGAAGCGGAGCATGACGAGGGTGCACAGGATTCCGACCGGAAGGTTGACCAGGAACACCCAGCGCCAGTTGTAATTGTCGGTCAGCCAGCCGCCGAGCACGGGCCCGAGGATCGGCCCGATCATCACCCCGCCGCCGAACAGGGCCATCGCCTGGCCGTGCTTTTCACGCGGGTTGATGTCGAACAAAGTCGCCTGGGCGAGCGGGACGATGAACGCTCCGCTGACGCCCTGGAAGGCGCGGAACACGACCATTTCGCTGAGCGACGTCGCGGTCGCGCACAGCACCGAGGCGACGGTGAAACCGACGACCGAGATCAGCAGCAACCGCTTGCGGCCGACCCGGTCGGCGAGCCAGCCGCTGATCGGCAGAGCGATCGCCGAGGACACGATGTAGCTGGTCAGCACCCAATTGATCTGGTCCTGGGTCGCGCTGAGGTCGGCCGCCATGTGCGGCAGCGCGACATTGGCGATGGTCGTGTCGAGCACTTGCAGAAGCACCGCCATCATCACCCCGATGGTGACGATCAGCCGCTCGCCGGACGGCAGCGGATGGGTCGCGACATCCGGCGCGGAGGCCATAAGCTTACTTCTTGCTGTCGTCGAAATAGACGGTGGCGACGACCGACAGGCCGGCGATCATCGGCTTGTCGGGGCGGCCGTCGAACACGATCCGAACCGGCACCCGCTGGGTCACCTTGACCCAGTTGCCGTTGGCGTTCTGGGCCGGGAGCAGCGAGAACTGGCTTCCGGTGCCGGCGCCGATGCTCTGGATGTGCGCCGCGAACTTCTCGCCGGGGTAAGCGTCGACCTTGACCGTCGCGCGCTCGCCCGGGACCATCCGGCCGACGTCCTTCTCCTTGAAGTTCGCCTCGACCCACGCGCTGCGGCTGTGGACCAGCGAGATCATGCCGAGCCCGGTCACCGCCATCTGGCCGACCTGGAGGTTGTCGGCATTCTCGACCACTCCGTCCATCGGCGCCCGGACCTCCGTACGCGAGAGGTCGAGCCGGGCCTTGTCGACCGCCGCCTGGGCCTGCGCGATCTGCGGCTGGTCGCCGCCGGGAGCGATCGCCGCGCTGGCGTTGGCGGCGCGGGCCCGGGCGTCGGCCAGCTGGGTTTCAGCCGAACGCACTTCGTTCAACGCATCCTCATAGTCGGCGCGCGTGGTGAAGCCCTTCCTCAGCAGCGCCTGCTGGCGGCCGAGCGCATTACGCTTGATCGCGAGATTGGCCTGCGCGCCGGTGATGTCTCCGCCGGTCCCCGCGGCCTGGGTCTTCAGCATCTGCGTCTGCAGCCGGGCATTGGCGAGCTGGGCCTCGGCCTGCTCGAGCGCGACTCGGTAAGGCTGCGGGTCGATCCGGAACAGCAGCTGGCCGCGCTTCACCTGCGCGCCGTTGCGGACCAGGACTTCGACCACCTGGCCGTTCACCTGGGGGCTTACGGACACGATGTCCTGCTTGATCTGCGCGTCGTCGGTCGAGACGCTTCCGCCGCCGGTCAGCCAATAATAACCCCCGCCCAGGATCAGAAGCGCTGGCACGAGGAACAGCAGGATCGGGCGCAGGAAGGGTTTGAGGCTTTTTGCAGGCGCGCGGTCCAGCTCGGGAGCTTCGGCTTCATTGCCGGTCAGCTTCTCGGTCGTCATCCGGTTCATTGATTGGCTGCCTTGCTCATCAGTCCATGCTGGCCGGCGCGTTCGCGCACTTGGGCGAGCACTTTGCGCGTGGTCTCGATGTCCTTCGGATCGAACCCGGCGAAGGCGTCGGCGGTCATTTCCTCGGCGATTCCGCGGAGCTTCTCGACCACCGGTTGCGCCTTGGCGGTGACGTGCAGCCGCCACGCCCGGCGATCGGCCGGATCGGGCGTGCGCTCGACCAGTCCCGCTTCCTGCAACCGGTCGATGATCCGGGTGAGCGTGATCGGCTCGATGTCGAGCAGGTCGGCAAGGTCGGTCTGGCGCAGCCCGGGCTTCAGCGTGAGCTTGAACAGCACCTTCCACTGCGCACCGGTCACGCCGAGGCTCGCCGCGCGTCGGGTGAACGCCTTACGCACGGCGTGCGCCGTCTCGCCGATTTCAGGCAGAATAGTTTCCATAGGCAACGGATATAGTGAGTGTGCTTATATTAAGCAACACTCTGCGCGCGGAGTCGTTCCTCGATGAACGCAATTTCATGTCGAAATTGACGGAATCGCAGTCCGAACCTAACTGGGCCGCTGGCGCCAGCGGGTATGATGTAATGGTAGCCTGTCAGCTTCCCAAGCTGAACGCACGGGTTCGATTCCCGTTACCCGCTCCAGCTTTCGCTCCTCCGCAGCTTCGGCTGGCAAGCCACAGCTATCAGGCGAAGGCTGCCCGCCGAAGCCTTGGCGAAGGTGGACCGGTCGGACCGCGCAGCCGTTTCTAGATTCCCCCGTCGACCGGCTCGTATCCAGCGTCGCGGAGCCGCCGCGACAGGTCCTCGCTTGTCGAGCGGGCCAGGTCGCCGTCGGCCGATCGGATCACAAAATTGGCGCCGTAGCGGCCGTCCTTGAAGAACGGATAGCTGCCGATCGCGACCCCGGGATGGTCGGCCTCGGTCTCGCGCAGCAAGTCGGCGACGTCGCTCTCGGGAGCGCGGGCGCCGATCGTCACCGAGACCACCGGCCGCCCGCCCTCGAGCTTCCCGGTCAGCGCCTCGAGCATGCTTGCCGCAATGTGCGGGACTCCGGCGAGGATATAGACGTTGCCCAGCTTGACGCCCGGAGCGCCGGAGGTCGGATTCTCGATCAGCTCGGCGCCTTCCGGCGTCCGCGCCATCCGCAGCCGCGCCTCGGTCAGCCCGCCTAGCCGATCGCGATAATAATTCTCGAGGATGCGTCGGGCGCGGGGATGGACGATCACCGGCACTCCGAAGGCCGCGGCGATCGCATCGACGGTAATATCGTCGTGGGTCGGGCCGATCCCGCCGGTCGTAAACAGATAATCGTGAGCCGCGCGCAGCTCGTTCACGGCGTCGCCGATCCGCCGGTGGTCGTCGGGGACGATGCGCACTTCAGCGAGCCGGATGCCATGGTCGTTGAGCCACAGCGCGACCTGCCCAACGTTCTTGTCCTGAGTCCGGCCCGACAGGATCTCGTCGCCGATCACCACCAACGCCGCGGTCCAGATTCTTGTTTGCTCGACCACCCTGCCTCCGGTGACTTCGCTCCCTCGAATGCCTATCTAGGGACGATGACTCAATACATCACCGTCGCCGCCGACGACCGCGTCGAGGCCAAGAACGGAGTGATCAAGCTTCACGGTCCCGACGCGTTCGAAGGCATGCGCAAAGCCGGGCGCCTTGCCGCCGAGATTCTCGACGCGCTGGTGCCGAAGGTCGCGCCCGGCGTTTCGACTCAGGAGCTCGACGACATCGTCCACCGGATGACGATCGATGGCGGCGGCATCCCGGCGACGCTCGGCTACCGCGGCTATACGCGGAGCTGCTGCGTCTCGGTCAACCATGTCGTGTGCCACGGCATTCCGAGCGACAAGACGCTGAAGGACGGCGACATCGTCAACATCGACGTGACCCCGATCGTCGACGGCTGGCACGGCGACACTAGTCGCATGTATTTGGTCGGCGACGTGGCTCTCAAGGCTCGCAAGCTGGTCGACGTGACCTACGAATGCCTGATGCTCGGGCTCGAACAGGCGAAACCCGGCAACCATCTCGGCGATGTCGCCAATGCCATCCAGCGCCATGCCGAGAGCCAGCGCTACAGCGTCGTGCGCGATTTCTGCGGCCATGGCGTCGGCCGGCTGTTCCACGACAGCCCGGAAGTGATCCATGCCGGTCGGCCCGGCACGGGACCGGAGCTTCGGCCGGGAATGATCTTCACGGTCGAGCCGATGATCAACCTCGGCCGGCCCGACGTGAAGGTGCTCGACGACGGCTGGACCGCCGTCACCCGCGACCGCTCGCTGTCGGCCCAGTTTGAGCATTCCATCGGGATCACCGACGAGGGCTGCGAGATTTTTACGAAGAGCCCGGCGGGACTCGACAAGCCGCCTTACGACTGATTTCACGACCGCCGTTCGTCGGCCCGTCGAAAAGGCCGGCGGGCGGCTTGACCTCCGCGCTTACCCCCTTGATCAAGCGTCACAAATTTGGGGGGATCAATGCTCGAAATCGCCAACCTATCGCACACCTATGCCAACGGCACGGTCGCGCTCGACGATGTGACGCTGTCGATCCCGCGCGGCATGTACGGGCTGCTCGGGCCCAATGGCGCCGGCAAGTCGACGCTGATGCGCACGGTCGCGACGCTCCAGTCGCCGACCGCCGGAAGCATCAAATTCGGCGATATCGACGTGCTCGCCGAACCCGAGCGGCTGCGGCGGACCCTCGGCTATCTTCCCCAGGATTTCGGAGTCTATCCGCGGGTTTCGGCCTACGCGATGCTTGACCAGTTGGCGGTGATGAAGGGCATCACCGGGCGCTCGGAGCGTAAGGCCGTGGTCGAGACGCTGCTCAACCAGACCAACCTCTGGGCGGTCCGCAACAAGACGCTGGCCGGCTTTTCCGGTGGCATGCGCCAGCGCTTCGGCATTGCCCAGGCGCTGATCGGCAACCCCGAGCTGATCATCGTCGACGAGCCGACGGCCGGCCTCGACCCGGAGGAGCGTAACCGCTTCCTGAACCTGCTCGCGGGAATCGGCGACAATGTGGTCGTCATCCTTTCGACCCACATCGTCGACGACGTCGCCGACCTGTGCCCGCGAATGGCGGTTCTGGCTAACGGCCGGCTTCAGCTCGAGGGCAAGCCGGCCGACCTCATCGCCTCGACCCGCGGCAAGGTGTGGAAGAAAGCGATCGATCATTCCCAGCTCGAAGAATATCAGCAGAAGCATGAGGTGATCTCGACCCGGCTGTTCGCCGGCAACACGATCGTCCACGTGCTTTCTGAGTCGCAGCCGGAGGGCTTCGAGCCGGTCGAGGGCGGCCTCGAGGACGTCTATTTCTCGACCCTGTCCAACCTTCGCCGCGCGGCCTGAGCGGGAGCCCGATCATGCTGCTTGGAATCACCAGATTCGAAATCCGTTATCAGCTCCGCAACCCGGTGTTCTGGGTCGCGGTCGCGATCTTCTTCCTGATGGCCTTCGGCTTCACCGCCAGCGAGAACGTCAGCTTCGGGACCCCGGGAGCGGTTCACGAGAACGCGCCTTACGCGATCGCCACCGCCAACGCGGTGTTGTCGATCTTTTACCTGTTCGTGGTCACGGCGTTCGTCGCCAACGCCATCGTCCGCGACGATTCGAGCGGCTTCGCGCCGATCGTCCGGGCGACCCCCGTCACCCGCCTGCAGATCATCTTCGGCCGCTTCATCGGCGGCCTCGTCATCGCCTGGCTCGGCTTCCTCGCCGTTCCGCTGGGGATGATCCTGGGCTCGGTCATGCCGTGGGTCGATCCGGAGACGGTCGGCCCCAACCGGCTCGTTTATTACGCCTCGCCGTTCCTGGTGTTCGCGGTTCCCAACATCCTGCTGACCTGCGCGGTACTGTTCGCGCTGGCGACCACGCTGCGCTCGATGATGGCCGCCTACATCGGCGCGATCGTCGTGTTCATGATCTATTTCGTAACCACCGGAGCGCTCGGCCAGAAGCCCGAATATCGCGAGGCGTTCGCCTTGTGGGATCCGTACGGCGCCGGGGCGCTGCGCGAAGCGACGCGCTATTGGACGCAGAGCGAGATGAACGGCCGACTGGTCGAGCTCGCCGGCACCCTGCTGCTCAACCGGCTGTGGGCCATTGCGCTGGCGGTCGCCTTCCTCGCTTTCACCGTGTGGCGCTTCTCGATGACCGAGCGCGCGCCGTCCAAGCGCAAGCTGCGCAAGCTCGCCAGGCGCCAGGCCAAGGAAGCGCAGGTTGCCGCCGTGCCGGCCACGCTCGGCGGTGGCTCAATCGTCGCTAGGGACTCGCGCCCGTCGCGGTTCGAGCAGTTCATGACCCGGCTTCGGGTCGAGGTCCGGCAGGTGCTGACCAGCCCCGGCTTGATCGTCCTGACCCTGCTCGCCGTGGCCTTCACCGGCCTGACGATGTGGCTGGCGCGTTCGCAATATGGCACGTCGGACCATCCGACGGTTGCCGACACGATCGGCTCGGTCCGGGTCAGCTCGACCCTGTTCATGCTGATGATCGCGGCTTTCTACGGCGGCGAGCTGGTGTGGCGCGAGCGCGACCGCAAGCTCAACGAGATCATCGATTCGACGCCGGTCCCGTCGTGGGTGATGACCGTTCCCAAGATCATCGCGATTTTCCTGATTTTCCTCGTCCTGAACCTCGCGACCACCGCGACCGGTCTGATCTACCAGCTGACTCAAGGCGCCCGCGAATTCGGCATCCCGCAATACGTCAGCTGGTACATCTTTCCGGGCGCGGTCGACGGGCTTCTGATCGCGATCCTCGCGGTATTCTTCCAAGTGCTGAGCCCCAACAAATATGTCGGCTGGGGCCTGCTGTTCATCTGGTTCGTCGCCGGCATCTTCCTCGGCAACATGGGCTATTCGAACCCGCACTACACCTACGGCCAGGGCCCGAACGTCCCGCTCAGCGACTTCAACGGGCGGGGCAGCTTCTGGTTCGGCGCCGCGGTCATGCAATTCTACTGGCTGTGTTTCGCCGTCGTCCTGGTGGTGATCGCTCACTTGCTGTGGCCGCGCGGAACCGATTTGTCGCTCAAGGTCCGCGGCCGCCGAATGCGCCGCTATGCCTTGGCCACCTCCCTCGGGATTGCCGGAGTTGCGCTCGCGGCGATGGCTGCGACGGGCGCCTACGCCTATTACAACATCAAGGTGCTGAACCGGTACGTGACGTCGGACGAGCAGGAGAAATATTCGGCCGACTACGAACGCAAATATCTCAAATATGAGGCGCTGCCGCGGCCAACGATCACCAAGGTGACCCTCGACGTGAAGCTGTTCCCGAAGGAACGCAAGCTGGTCGCCGACGGCCGCTACGATCTCCGCAACGACACGAACGCTCCGCTTCGCGACATCCACGTCCGCCAGGGCGACGACGACACGAAGTTCACCACTCTGAATGTCGCCGGCGCGCGACTGATCTCGAACGACGAGAAGTTCCGTTACCGCATCTACCGCTTCGACCGCCCGCTCGCGCCGGGCGCGACCACCGCGCTGACCTGGCATTCTGAGCTGTGGCGGCGGGGCTTCCGTGCCGCCAGCCCGGCGACGGACATCATCGAGAACGGCACGTTCGTCCGGAACTTCGCCTTCGCCCCGATCATTGGAATGAACCGCCAGGGCCTGCTCAGCGACCGCACGAAGCGCCGCCGCCAGGGCCTTCCGCCCGAGCTGCGCATGGCCAAGCTCGAGGATTTGAGCGCGACCCGCCGCAACTACATCGGCTCCGATTGGGTGATGTCCGACATCACGCTGACGACCGATGCCGGCCAGACCCCGATCGCCCCGGGCAGCCGCGTCTCCGACGTCACCAAAGACGGCCGCCGAACCGCGCATTTCGTCAGCGGCGCTCCGATTCTCAACTTCTTCTCGATGCAGTCGGCCGACTACAAGGTCGCCGAGCGCGACCATAACGGGATCAAGCTGTCGGTTTATTATCATGACGGCCACGACTGGAACGTCCCCAAGATGCTGACCGCGATGGGCACCGCGCTCGATTATTACCGCGCGCATTTCGGGCCCTATCAGTTCGATTACGCGCGGATCATCGAGTTCCCCGGCTACGCGAGCTTCGCCCAGGCGTTTGCCGGAACCATGCCTTATTCGGAATCGATCGGCTTCAACGCCGACACCAGCGACCCCGACAAGATCGACTTCACCACCTATGTCGTCGCGCACGAGATGGCGCATCAATATTGGGCGCATCAGGTAATCGGCGCCGACATGCAGGGCGGCACCCTGACCAGCGAGACGCTCGCCCAATATTCCGCGCTGATGGTGATGAAGCACCTCTACGGACCCGACAAGATCCGCCGTTTCCTCAAGTATGAGCTCGACGCTTACCTGAGGAACCGCGCCGGCGAAGCGGTCGAGGAGCTGCCGCTCGAGCGGGTCGAGAACCAGCAGTACATCCACTACAACAAGGGCTCGCTCGCGATGTACCTGCTGCAGGAGCGGCTTGGCGAGGACGCGGTCAATCGCGCGCTGGCCCGGTTCGACCAACGCTTCCGCTTCAAAGGCGCCCCCTATCTGCGTTCGCTCGACCTGATCGCCGAGTTCCGCAAGGAAGCGAAGACGCCCGAGCAGCAGCAGCTGATTACCGACCTGTTCGAGAAGATCACCGTCTACGACCTCAAGGTGCTCGACGCCTCGACGAAGAAGACGGGCGCGGGTTGGACCACGACCCTAACCGTCGCGGCCAATAAATATTACGCCAACGGCAAGGGCGACGAGACCAGGGCGAAGCTCGACGAGCCGGTCGAGGTCGGCCTGTTCACGGCGCGGCCCGGGTTCGGCGACTTCTCGGCGAAGAACGTGATCGTCATGGGCCGCGAGCGGCTGCGCGACGGCTCGCAGCGGATCACTCTGGCGACCAAGGCCAAGCCGAGCTTCGCCGGTGTCGACCCCTATAATTTCTACGTCGACCGCAACAGCGACGACAATGTGAAGGCGGTGACCGCCGGCTGACGGACCCGAAAGCTTATTGACACGTTTGTCAGTGAGTGAGAGCTTCGCTGGGAAGCTTTGGCTAGTGGGGCTGCGTCGTGTTTCGTCACCCGGTCGCGATCGAACTGTCGGACATCGACCATATGGGTCATGTCAACAATGCCGTGTACCTCAAATGGGTGCAGGAGGCGGTGATCGACTATTGGCGTAGCGTCGCCCCGCCCGACGCGGTCGCGGGCCATCTGTGGGTCGCTTTAAAGCATGAAATCACCTACCGCCGCCCGACCTTCCTCCAGGACGCGGTGGTCGCGGAGGTCATCGCCGAGAAGGTCGAGGGCGCCCGCGCCTCTTCCGCACGGTCCTCAAGCGCGGCGAGGAGGTGCTGAGCGAGATCCACAGCATCTGGTGCTGCCTCGACGCCGCCACCCAGCGCCCCGCCCGCCTCGCCGGCGACGTGATCGGCCGCTTCGTCCCGCCGGAAGCCTAGGCCGCCGCGGCCTTCTTCTCCGCATCCCACCGCGCGGTCAGGGCCTGCGCATTGTCGACGTCGGGCGGGAAATCGACCTCGCCCCATTCCTCGCCGGCGATGTCGAGGGTCCAGACCTCGCCGCCCTGCGCGATCTTGTTGATCACCCGCAGGTACCAGATGGTCGTCCCTTCGCTGGTGCGCATCGCCGCCTCGATCGCGTCGCGGAACTGCTCGGCGCCGCCCGAGCGAAAGGCGAGCAGGCCGATCGACTCCGCGTTGACGCCCTCGCTGATGCGCTTGCCGATGGCCTTCAGGCGCCCGCCCTCCTCGACCACCTTCATGTCGTCGTCGTCATAGCCGTCGGCCTTGCGGGCTATGGTGACGCAGATGCCGCTGCGGCCGTTGCCGACGACCTTCGTCATCAGCGCCTGCGACACGAGCGTGTCGCCGTTCCATACCAGGCAGTCGCCGCTCAATTCCTCGCGCGCCATGTAGAGCGAGCCGGTATTGTCTGCGACCTTATAGAAGGGGTTGAAAATCGTCCGGACGGACGGCCCACCGCTGCGCCGGGCGATCGCCTGCTCGATCAATTCGTCGTGGAAGCCGGTGACCACTACAGCCTCGTGCACGCCGTTGGCCTCGAGCGTGTCGAGCTGCCGGTCGAGCAGGGTGCGGCCGCTGAACTCGATCAGGCATTTGGGCCGGTTGTCGACCAAGTGGCCGAGGCGCGACCCTTGGCCGGCGGAAAGGATGATGGCTTTCATGTCGGACGCGGCCCTGCCTTCCAATTGCGGCACCGTTTAGGCATTAGCGAGCGCGTGAAGAAGATCGAGGCGATCATCAAACCGTTCAAGCTCGACGACGTCAAGGACGCGCTGCACGAAGTCGGGGTCAGCGGGATCACCGTCGCCGAGGTTAAGGGCTTCGGCCGCCAGAAAGGCCATACCGAGCTCTACCGCGGCGCCGAATATGTGATCGACTTCCTGCCCAAGGTGAAGGTCGAGGTCGTGGTCGAGGATTCGATGGTCGAGAATGTCATCGAGGCGATCGAGAACGCCGCCCGCACCGGCCGCATCGGCGACGGCAAGATCTTCGTGATCGACGTCGAGCAGGCGATCCGAATCCGCACCGGGGATCGCGGGTCGGACGCAATTTAGTCCCCAGCTATCGTCGCCCTGGCCTTGAGCCGGAGCGTGCCTTTTCCTAAGCCGTATCCGTGCGCGCTACCGAGACAGGCGGATGCCGGAGCGAGTCCGGCATGACGGGCTGGAGCTGATGCTCGACGAGCGCCTCGCCTCGATGTCTCCCGATGAGCTGCGGAGCTCGATGCGCAGCCTCGGCTACCGCACCCAGAACGACCTCGCCCAGGCGATCGGCGTGTCGCGCTCGGCGGTCAGCCTGTGGCTCGAAGGCAAGGTCGGCGTACCCCGTCCGGTAGCCATGCTGTTGCGGATGCTGGTTTCGGCGCAGCGCCGGGCTTTCTAGTTGTCCTGCGGGTCGCGCTGAGCACGCGCCTGTTGCCGCTCGTTGGCGGTGACCGTTCCGTCGTGGTTGAGATCCTGCCGGTCGAACCGCGCCAGCGCCTGGGTTTCGAACTGAACCTGGGTCAAAGCCTCGGCATCGCCGAACAAGCGCGCCATCATCCGCTCGACCCGCGGGCCGCCGCTGCTCATTTGCAGGCTCGCCTTCTGCGCTTCCTCGCGGGTCAGCGCCCCGTCGCGATTGGTATCCAGCCGCTGGAACATGCCGATTGCGCGCTCCTGTGCCTGCTGCCGGGTCTGCTCGGCGTGGCGCCAGCCGCCATGCTCGCCCTGCGACTGGGCCGGAGCCGGCTGCTGCGCCGAAACCTGGGCCGACAGCGCCGCAACGGCGGCCGCGGCGAAGAACAATGCTTTGGTCATGGGTCGAAATTCCTCACTCGCTGCGGACTGCCCGACGGACCAGCAGCCTTCCCCGTCGGCCGCGGCTGATGGCCGCAACGCCGTGAACCCGGCATTTACCGGGGCTGTTCGCCCGGCTTCATCCGCGCCGAGAGCGCGGCCGAGCGAGCGATCAGATCGGCAACGTCGCGGCCATCGAGCTCGCGGTCGAAGCACAGGCCGACCAGCCCGCCGGTCTGCCACCGCACCACCGCCGAGCGGCCGAGCGTTCCGCAGTCGAGGACCACCGCGGTCCCGGACGCGAGACGAACCGCGCAATCGACCTTTGCGCCCCCCGGTGACAGGTCGAGCAGCTGGACCGAATGCCGCTCGCCGTCGGCCTGGAGAAACGCCGGCAGCGCCACCGCGACCCGCTGATAAGCGCGCCGGTCGGCGAAAGGGTCCTGAGGGGTTGGAGCGGAACTTGCCATGATCGTGCCGCCATGGCGTAGCAGCGGCGTGCTTCCGGAAGAGTAAACGCCAATGTCCGCATCGGTGGAAAGCCAACACTGGGCATTAACGGTGCGGCGGTAGGCCCGGGTCGTTATGTGTTCATGCGCTTCCCCGCCGCCGGTCTTCATGAAACCGCGGGATTGGCCCTCGCCGTTTCTCGATGATTGGCTCGGCCGGCCCCTGGCCGACGGCCTGCGGTCGCTGATCGCCCCGCACCCGCACCACGACAGCCCGTACGGGATCATCTGCAGTTGCGGCGGCGGCAGCTATCTCGAGGCGTCCTTCTCGTCGCTGTGGGCCTTCCTCGTTCTGCTGATCGCCTTCACCGCCGGGCTGACGTTCCCGTTCAAGAAAAAGATCGCCTGGTGGATGCTTGCCATCGGCGCCGCCGTATCGCTGCTCGATACGGGCATTCGAGTGATCCATCGGTTGGAACGCGTCGGCGCCTATCGCGAGATCATGATGGACCGTTTGCCCAGCCAAATCCTAGCGAACCTTCTGTTTCAGTTCGCCGTTCCGTTTTTCGCCGGTTTGGCCGTTGCGCTCATCGCCGAAGGCTTGCGGCGGGCGATTGAAGCCGGCTGGGCAGGGTTTTCGCGGGCGCCCTAACGTCCGCTCGCTGTGCATAGCGGACATAGACTTTCGCAACTTCCGCGGGCTTTCGCACGCCATTGGCCGGTGAAATCCTCACAGCCCTCCTGACTCCGGGCGCGAGGTCGGGAATCTGTAATTCCCAAGCTCGAATCGGACTCCTCGTCATTCCCGCGGAAGGGGGAACCCAGGCGGACGTTGTGCGGGCTCAAGAGCAACTGGGTCGCCGCTTTCGCGGGGATGACGAACGTAAGGGATTGGGGAACGGAACATGGCCAAGGCGACCGACGCGGGGACGATCCTGTCGCGGATCAAGGACGAGGAGATCCAGTGGGTCGACCTCCGCTTCACCGACCCCAAGGGCAAGTGGCAGCATCTGACCATGGCCTCCGGCGTCGTCGACGAGGACAACCTCACCGACGGCTTCATGTTCGACGGCAGCTCGATCGCCGGATGGAAGGCGATCAACGAAAGCGACATGATCCTCAAGCCGGACCTCGACGCGGTCTATGTCGATCCGTTCAGCGCGACCCCGATGATGGTGGTGTTCTGCAACATCGTCGAGCCGTCGACCGGCGAGCTCTACGGCCGCGACCCGCGCTCGACGGCGACCCGCGCGGAGGCCTATCTCAAGGCGTCGGGCGTCGGCGACACGGTGTTCGTCGGCCCAGAAGCCGAATTCTTCATGTTCGACGACGTCCGCTTCGAGGACGGCTACAACGCCTCGGGCTTCAAGATCGACGACATCGAGCTGCCGACCAACACCATGCGCGCCTACGACGGCGGCAACCTCGGCCACCGCCCGCGCGCCAAGGGTGGCTATTTCCCGGTCGCCCCCGTCGACAGCGCGATGGACATCCGCGGCGAGATGGTTTCGACCATGCTCGAGATGGGGCTGCCGATGGACAAGCACCACCACGAGGTCGCCGCCTCGCAGCATGAGCTCGGCCTGACTTACGGCAGCCTGGTCCAGACCGCCGACCGGATGCAGGTCTACAAATATGTCGTGCACATGGTCGCCGAGGCCTACGGCAAGACCGCGACCTTCATGCCCAAGCCGATCGCCAAGGACAACGGTAGCGGCATGCACACTCACATGTCGATCTGGAAGGGCGGCAAGCCGCTGTTCGCCGGCAACGGTTACGCCGGGCTAAGCGAAACCGCGCTCTATTTCATCGGCGGAGTGATCAAGCACGCTCGCGCGCTAAATGCGTTCACCAACCCGACGACCAACAGCTACAAGCGCCTGGTGCCGGGCTTCGAGGCGCCCGTGCTGCTCGCTTACTCGAGCCGCAACCGCTCGGCCTCGTGCCGCATTCCTTACGGCGCCGGCGAGAAGGCCAAGCGCGTCGAGTTCCGCTTCCCCGACGCGATGGCCAATCCTTACCTCGCTTATTCGGCGCTGCTGATGGCCGGGCTCGATGGAATTCAGAACCGCATCCACCCGGGCGATCCGATGGACAAGAACCTCTACGACCTTCCGCCGCAGGAGCTGGTCAACGTGCCGACCGTCTGCGGATCGCTGCGCGAAGCCCTGGTGAGCCTCGCCAGCGACCGCGCCTTCCTGACCCGCGGCGACGTGTTCAGCGACGACCAGATCGACGCTTACGTCGACCTCAAGTGGGAAGAAGTCATGCGCTGGGAAACCACTCCGAGCCCGGTCGAGTTCGACATGTATTACAGCGCCTGACCGCAGTTCGGCGGCGGTGTTGCGCGAACATTTGAGCTGCCGCGAGTTGCGCCTATAACAGCAGTGCCGAATCGGAATTGCGCCGTTGGGGGGCAAGCACGATGATGCCGGCAATCTTGAAAAGAGCTGCGCTGCTGTGGGTCTTGATGCTCGCGGCGTGCACAATTCAGTTGGTGCCGAGCTACGACCAGGCGCTGGTCGAGGGACTCGACGGCGCCAACACCGAGGCACTGACGCTCTTCGCGGCAGTCGAGAACGGGTCGCCGGCCGGCAAATTCGCGGCTCATGAGGAAACCTATTCCGAGGTGATCGGGACCTTCGACGCCCTGCGCCAACGCGCGGCCAATCGTCAGATCCCGCCGCTTGCGGCGCGGCTCTCCAAGATCAGGCTCGTGCGAGATTACTGCAACTCCGACAGCGACCCCGCCGGGTGCGTCAACGTCTCGCCGGCCAGCCTCGATCGAGTGCTGGCCGTGCTTCGCAAGATGCGCGACCGGCACCAGTCCCGCGGCCTCGAGCCCGACACCGTCGCGCTCTTCCGAACCGACTACAACACGGCGATCGCGCAGGCGCTCACCGTTGAAAATGCGCTGAAACGCTAAGAGGCGAGCCATGGACCATGAACAGATTCTCAACGACATTGTCGCCGCTCTCAGGGGCGAGCTCGGTCAGGGTTTCTCGACCATTCGCAACTTCGTCGAAAATCAGGGCAAACTACTCGCGAAACAGGCCGAGGACATCGCCAGGTCGCGGATCAACGGGTCGCTCAAGGACGACGACGAGCTGTTCCATTTCTTTCTCGAAGGTCTCGAAACCAACGCCCAGAACATGGCGAAGGCGATCGTGATGCTGACGGCGCTGACGATCGAGAAAGCGTGGAACGCCATCGCCGGTGTGCTTTGGGGCGGAATTCGCTCGATTCTGAGCGGCGCGGGTGTGCCCGGCAACCTTCTGCCGGAGACCCCACCAATCCATGTGTGAGTGCACCATTCCGTAACCCTGTTGCTTTAATTCGGGTGCGCAACGGCGGTGTGCGGAGTGTTCTTGCAATGAATATTCGAGCCAGGATCTTCGGCGGTAAGGTCGATGAGGCGGACCTCATTCCGGCCAAGAGGCCGAAGGGGGCCAGGCCGGATACGCTGAACAGCATCGCGGTCAGGCGCGAGGAAGGACGCCGCGGCAATACCCGGCTCGGCGACCGGCATCGCCTGTCCGACGAGCGGGTTCGGATCACGCACGCGGGCCACGATCATGACGTGCAGCTGATCAACCTGTCGGGCGGCGGAGCGATGGTCGCCGGCGACTTCGAGCCCATGCTGTGGGACCGGGTTGAACTGCAGCTCGGCGAGAACGGCCGCATCGAGTGCGCCGTGCGCTGGATCAAGGAGGATCGGGTCGGCCTCGAATTCGCGCACGAGACCCGCATCGACTGTTCGCCAGGCGAGCGGGCGAAGGTGCTTCGCGCGGTGATCAGCAGGAGCTTTCCCGACGTCGAGCTTGAGCCCTCGGAAGTGGAATCGGTGGAAGCGCCGCCGTCGGGCGACGAGCATCGCGGCGACCGGCGGCATCCGCTGATCTGGTCGGGCACCCTGCATCACGACTTTCAGAGCACGCCCTGCCGCCTGCGCAACATCTCCGAAAGCGGCGCAATGATCGAGTGCAGTGCGATATTGCGCGCCGGCGGCGAGCCGATGCTCGAATTGGGCGACGGCGTTCAGCTGGGCACAACCGTCGCGTGGGTCGCCGGCGACACGGCCGGACTTCGCTTCGACCGGCCGTTCGACCTCGCTCTGCTCGCCGGGTCGCGGCCGGACCTCGCTTCGGCCAAGTGGCAGCGGCCGGCGTATCTGCAGCCGGGCGCCGCGGCGGAGAGCCCGTGGGACGAGCATTTGTCGCTGGGCGAACTGCGCCAATCGCTCGAAGGCTTCATGAAACACTAGTCTTCGAGGATTCGGCTTTCGGTCTTGGTTTCCGGAAGCATCACGAAGCCGGCCGCGGCCATTGCGATGATTGCGGTCAGATACCAATAAAAGCCGCTTTCAACGCCGGCCTGCTTGAACCACAAAGCGACATATTCGGCCGTTCCGCCGAAAATCGTGTTGCCGACCGCATAGGGCAGAGCGACCCCGAGGGTCCGGATGTTCGCCGGGAACAGCTCGGCTTTGATCAGGCCGCTGATCGAGGTGTAGCCGCCGAGCAGGACGAGCGGGACGAGCACGAGCAGGAGCGCCTGACCCGACGTCGATGCGTGGCTGATGGCGGTGAACATAGGCACCGAGAGCAATGCGCCGCCGAAGCCGAAGACGTAGAGGTTTCGCTTCCTGCCCCAGCGGTCCGCCGCCATGCCCCAGAAGGGTTGGATGAGCATGAATACGATGAGCGCGACGGTCATGATCTCGGTCGCCGCGCTGCGCGAGAACCCACTCGTGTTGACGAGGAACTTCTGCATGTAGGTGGTGTAGGCATAGAACGCTGCCGAGCCGCCGCCGCTGATCGCAGCGACGATCAGGAATTCGCGCGGATGGCGGCGCCAAAGCCCGAGCGCGGTCGACGGCTCGCGGTCGGGCGACTGTCTCGTGAAGGACTCGGTCTCGGCGATCCGCGTCCGAAGGACATAGACGCCGATCGCGAGCAGCGCGCCGACCCCGAACGCCACTCGCCAGCCCCATTCCTGCAGATTCGTTTCCGACATCGAGATCTGGAGGAGGACGACGACGGCAAGGGCCAGCAGCTGGCCGCCGATCAGCGTGATATATTGAAAGCTCGCCCAGAAGGCGCGGCGATTGCGCATCGCCATTTCCGACAGATAGGTCGCGCTGGCGCCATATTCGCCGCCGACCGACAGGCCTTGGAGCATGCGCGCGATGACCAGGACCGCCGGAGCGACGGCGCCGGCGTTCGCGTAGGTCGGGGCGACGGCGATCAGCAGCGAGCCGCCGGCCATCAGCGCCACCGACAAAGCGAGCCCAGATTTTCGCCCGTGGCGGTCGGAGTAGATGCCCATCAGCCAGGCGCCGATCGGCCGCATCAGGAAGCCGACGGCGAAGATCGCGGCCGCGCTCAGCAGCTGCGCGGTCTTGTCCTCCTTGGGAAAGAAGACCGGCGCGAAATAGATCGTCAGGACCGAATAAGCGTACCAATCGTACCATTCGACCAGATTGCCGGCCGATCCGCCGACGATGCTCTTGATCCGGCCGAACGGCCTGTCGGCAACCGTTTTAAGCACCCGGCTTGGCGCGAGCCTTCTCGGCGGCATCGCTCCCGTAGATCGAGTAGAGGATCAGCCCGATGACCTGCGCGGCGAGGAAGAACAGCTGGGTGCGGTTGGGCAGGCTGACGAACAAATACAGGCAGCCGAGGATGCCGAAGATGCCGATCGGCCACGCCGCCGGAGTGCGGAACTTGCGCTCGCGGTCGGGCTCGCGCCGACGCAGCACCAGCATCGCGGCGCACACCGCGACGAAGGCCGCTAATGTCCCGGCGTTGGCCAGCGCGGCGATCGCCGTCAGCGGGATCAACCCGGCGAACACTGAGGTGACGACGGCCGTGAAGATGGTGATCCGCACCGGCGTCCCCCGTCGCGAGACGCGGGCGAGATTTGGCGGCAGGAGCCCGTCGCGGGCGACGGTGAAAAAGATCCGGCTCTGGCCGTAGAAGAAGGCCAGGATCACCGTCGGAAGCGCGATCACCGCCGAGGCGCCGAGGACTCGGGCGGCCCAATCCTGATGGATCGTGCGCAGGATCAGAGCCAGCGGCTCCGGGCTGTTGGCGAAACCGGTGTACGGGACTGCGCCGATCGCCGCCGCGGCGACCGCCATGTAGATCAGCACGCAGACGACCATCGAGCCGACGATTCCGATGGCGAGGTCGCGGCTCGGATTCTTCGCTTCCTCAGCCGCGGTGGCGATGGCGTCGAAGCCGTAGAAAGCGAAGAAGATGATCGCGGCCGCGGCCATCACCCCGACTTCCGCGCCGGGCGGCCCGCTGCGCGGGAAGCCGAAGGGCATGAAGGGCTCGAAATGGGCCGCGTTGAACACCGGCAGCGCGACGGCGATAAAGAGGGCGAGCGCAGCCATCTTGATCATGACCAGGATGGCGTTGAGGGTCGCGCTTTCGCGCGTTCCGGCGATCAGCAGACCCGCGACGACCCAGATGATAAAGATCGCCGGCAGGTTGATGATCCCGCCGAGCTCCGGGCCCTGGACGAGCGCATCCGGCAGTCCGAGCCCGATCGACTTGAGGAAGCCCGCGGCATAGCCGGACCAGCCGACCGCGACCGCGCTCACCACCAGCGTATATTCGAGGATCAGAGCGACTCCGATCATCCACGCGATCAGCTCGCCGAACACCACGTAGGAATAAGTGTAGGCCGAGCCTGATGCGGGAATCATCGTTGCGACTTCGGCATAAGCGAGTGCGGCGCAGGCGCAGATCACTCCGGCGATGGCGAAGGACAGGATCACTGCCGGGCCGGCCTTGCCCGCACCGACTCCGATCAGGGTGAGGATGCCTGTCCCGACAATGGCTCCGACGCCCAGGGCAACGAGATGGGGCCACGACAGCGACTGCTTCAGCCGATGCTCTTCCGGCATGTCCTCGCGGGCGACGACGGTCTTGCGGACGTTCCAGTTCTTCATGCGTCTCCCCATCGCGTCGCCGGACCCTAACGTTCGTGGTGCGGCACGCAACCGCGCTCAATAATCCTTCGACACTCGCACTGCGGCGTTCGAGCGCCCCACGGTCGAAATGGTCGACAGGATCGAGAGCCAGCGCGTGATCTGATACTCCGCGCGCGTCGCGGAATAACCCTGCCCGTCGGTGACCACTTCGACGAACAATTTGCGGGTAATGTATTTACCGGCGGCGACAGCGGTCTTCTGACCGGTCGCGACGTCGGCCGGGACGATTCGCAGCCGGTCGAGCCCGATCGCGCGGCGCAGCGCATTGATTGGATCGAGGCTGCCCGACCCGCTCTGCAGAGCCGCGACGGCGGAGGCGAGCTGAAGCGCTTCGGGCGCCGACAAATTGGTGATCGACGTGCCGAACAGGATCCGCGACAGCAATTCGTCCTGCGGCAGCGCGGGAGTGCTGGCGAAGGTGATCTCAGGCTTGAGGCCGGTCCCGGTCACCCGGACGCTGGCGTCGAGCCCCTGCAGCTGCGCCTCGGCATGAATGTCGAGCTGCGGATCGGGCGGGCTTTCGCCGCGGAAGCGAATGGTACCGCGGTCGAGCTTGAAGTTGCGGCCGGCGAAATCGTAATCGCCCTGGCGAAGATCGGCGCGGCCGGTGAAGCGCGGCGAATCGGCGTATCCGCCGACCTCGATATCGGTGGTCCAGCGGCTGTTGATCCCGAGGCCGGTCACCCGAAGATCGCTTCCGGCAACCTTCATGTCGAGCTTCCACGGGTGCAGGTCCCCCACTTCGATCACGTCGTCCGGATCGAGCCCGCGGTCGCGGACGCGGAGTTGCGGCACAGCGGCCGCGGCGCTCGCCCGGCCAAGCCGGAACAGGCCGCGGTTAAGCCGGAAGTTGCCCGAGATCGTGCCGCCCCGCCCGTCCGAGCGAATCTGCACCGGGCCGGTGACCCGGGCCGCGATGTCATCGCGGTTGAGCAGCAGCGCCTGGCTGGCGTTGAACGACATGTTGAGCGCGGTCCGGCCGCCGGAGAATGTCACCGACCCGCTGCCGGTGACGATGCCACCGCCGGATGTCTGGCCCGAAATCTGCGAGAAGACGAGCTGCGGTCCCGAGAAGCGCGCCCGCGCCACGAGACGGTCGATCGTCATTCCCGTGACCGAGCTTTCGAGGCGCGCCGAGTCGGTCTTCAGCGAGCCGACGATCTGCGGATTGGACCAGCGGCCGCGGAGATCGGCGCCGACCGCGATCGGGCCGGACAGATCGAGCACCTCGCTGCCCGACAGCCGCCACAAGGTGTCGGCCGGACCGACATAGCGCAGCTGTGCGAACATCGGCGCGTCGAGCAGCTCGGCGACCAATGGCCCGCCGCCCATCGGTGCGAAGCGCGCCTGGGCGCGGCCGATGATCTGATTGCCATTGCCGGCGACGGCACGAAGCGCCGCCTGATTGCCGCTGACCGCTGCCGCGACGGCGAGATCGATCGGCTTGGATGCAAGCACCAGTCCGGCGCGGCTCAATCCGCGGACCTTGAGGTCGAGCCGCCCGTTGCGGTTGCCCTTCCACGCATAATCCAGCCGGCCGGTCGCCGATCCGCTGAGGTCGAGCCCGGGCCAGGCCAGGTCTAGCACCTCGAGCGGCAGGCCCTGGACCTGGGCGTGTACTTCGGGCCGCGAGCCGCTGCGGCCCGACACCACCGCGGATCCGCCGGCGAACCCCAGGCTGGTCGGGGCCAGCGCCCAGCCGTCGCCCGAGCGGGTGAAGACCGCCGCCTGCTTCAGCACCAACGGTTCGCGCTCGATTCGTCCGCTGCCGGTCAGCCGGATGGAATCGGGCGAGACATCCGCCAGCGTCGAGAAAGCGAACGCCGCGCCGCGCCGACCGGCGAACGCGGCGCGCACCTGACCGCTGCCGTTGACCAGGTTGGCATTGGCGGTGAGCCGGGCCAGCGAAACGCCGCTGGTTTCGAGTCCGCGCGCGTCCACGACGCCAGTGATCGTGGTCTTGTCGTCGGCCAAGATGATGGTTCCGTCGGCGCGTCCAGTGCGCGCGGAGAATGCGCCGGAAAAAATCACGTTATGGCCGGTCAAATGCGCATCGATGCGCTGCGCTGCGCCTACCGGAGCGAAGTCGAGCGTCCCACCCATCGTGCCGTTGGTGAGGGTCAGCCGACCGGAAAACCCGCCTGGGTTCGAGCGAAGGTCGCCGCGCGCGTGAGCGCCTCCGGCATTGAGCGCGGCGATCGAGACGACGGTCTGACCGTTGTGCGGAAGCAGGATTCGCCCGTTGCTGGTGAACGGGCCGAGCTTCGAGCCGCCGCTCGCCCGATAATCGAAACCGGCGGCGGTCGGCTCGAGCAGCAAATGCATCGCTCGGATGCCGAGCGGCTCGTTAGGGCGGTCGAGGAGCATGTCGATCCGCGGCCGCTCGATATGACCATCGAGCGTCAGCCGGACCGAACCGTATTTCGCCTGCCGCCCGGCCGCGACGATGTGGAAGGTGCCATCGCGCAGCCGCTGGCCGGAACCCGACAGGCGAAGCTTGGGCGAATAGAGCTGGAGATTGGTGAAATGGATGATGCCGTCGCCGCCGCGCTCGAGGTTGGTCGTCAGCGACGGAAGCCCGCCGGTGAGGTCGCGGAAGAAGCTGTTGTCGAGCCGGCGGACCCACGCCTTGGCCGTGCCGACCACGTGACTACCCTTGTTATTTGGGCCGGGCACGACCTTGAGGTCGGTCATCACGTCGACGATCCCAAGCCCCGCGATCAGGTAGCGCTGCATCGCGCCGGACAGCAGGACCTCGAACCGGCCGCTGACGAGGTCGATCAGAAGCGAGATTTTGCCGTTCCACTTCGCGCTGGTCAGCCTGAGCCCGTCGCCACGGACCAGCTTTGGGGTGATCGCCAGCCAGCCTTCGATTTGCGGCCGCGCGAGCATCGCTCCGGCGATGTCGCCGACGCCGGTAATCGCGCGTGCCGAGAGGCGGATCGGAACGCGCATCGGCCACGGTGAAAAGCGCCCCCTGCCCTCGGCCCGCAGGTCGTCGAAACCGGTGTCGTCGAACTGAACGTGGGGCGATGTCAGCCGATAGGAATAATCGGCGGTCGCGAATGGCCCGTCGAGCGTCCACACCAGCCGGACATTCCGCCCGGTCATGTTGGGAAATAAAGCCGGCGGCTTCAGCAGATCCACGCCGAGCCTGAGCCCGCGGTAGCGGTTGTTCGCGAGATCCAGCGCGCCCTTGGCGATTGCCCGAAGCTCGGGGGAGCCGGCGGTGAGCTGCCCATCGAGGATTCGATCCTTCAGGGTCGCGTCGCCCCGGATGTCGACCGCCGGCATGGTCAGCCGGTGGAACTTGCCGGCCAGGAACTGCGCCGGGGCCCACCGGCCCTGAAGACGATAGCGGCCCTGGTCGACACCGAGCGCCAGGCGCGCGGTCGGTCGGCCCGACAAATCGAGCGCGCCCTGCCCGCGCCACCGAGTCCAGGTGCCGGCACCGCCAACCTCCAGTCGGATTGCGCGACGGGTGCCAATGATCGCGCCGACCAAACTGTTTTCCGGCGCGGTCACGTGAGTCGCGAGCTCGAAGCGGTCGCCGTCGGGCTCGGAGTCGAGGTGGAATGCGACCCGGTCGCCGCTGCTGATCAGCGCGTTCAAATCGATCAGCGCGCGGCCGGAGCGAATATCGGCGTTGCCGCTGAGGCGCCCGCTGCGCGCGCGGCCACCGACCTGCGGCGCGATGTCGAGCCGATCGACGCGAAGCACGCCGATGTGGATGTCGAACTTGGGAAGGATCGGGCCCTTTTTCAGGCTCGGCTTGAGCTTGGGCAGGCGCAGCAGATTGATTCGTTCGGCGGTCAGGCTGTCGATCTTCAGCGAATTGTAAAGCCAGGCGCCGGGCGACCAGTCGAGCTCGATTTCGGGCGACGTCAGGAAGACGCCGCGCTGATCGGACACCGCCACATTGCGCAGCTGGGATTTGCCGAAGATCGACCCGTCGATCCGGCCGATGTGGAAGCGGAGGCCGGACGCGGTTTCAAGCTCGCCGATCCGGTCGACGATGAAGCGGTGTCCGGGCGCGGTGTCGAGCAGGACCAGGCCAGCCGCGAGCAGAACCAGCAGGGCGATGAACAAGGCGAGCAGTTCGTTGACTAGCCGCCGCGCCCAGTCGCGCCTCAACCGCCGCGGCGGGACCGGCGCGTCGGTCGAGACGAGTTCGTCGGCCACCCTAGAAGGCCTGGCCGAGCGAAACGGTGACCGCGAGCGGCCCGTCGCCCTTCTGGCGATTGAGCGGCACCCCGACGTCGATCCGGATCGGACCGAAGCTCGAATAATAACGCGCGCCAAGCCCTGCAGCGAACCGCCAGTCCTTGAAGTCTGGCAGCGCCTCCTCAGTCAGCGAGCCCCCATCGAAAAACGGCACGATCCCGAAATTTCCGCCGAACTGCTTGAGACGAATGCGCGCCTCGACCGCGAACTCGGCGAGCCCGCGTCCGCCGATGGGATCACCGTCCATGTCCTTGGGCCCGAGCTGCTGATAACCGTAGCCGCGCACCGAACCGCCGCCGCCGGAGTAAAAGCGCCGCGACGGGGCAATGTCGAACACGCCGGCGCCGAGGATTGTCCCCAGCCGCACTCGTCCCGCGGCGACGACCCGATCCGACACGGGGTGGTAGGCGCTCGCGTCGAACTGGACGCGGCCGTATGTGAAGCTGCCGTTGCGCGCCGACAGCTCCGGGCTGACCCGGCCGGCCAGCCGGAAGCCGCGGGTCGGGTCGAGCAAGCTGTCGCTGCCGTCATAGCCGAGGCTGACCGGAAGCGCGGCGATCAGGAACTTATGGGTGTTCTTGACGCCGGACGTATCGAACACGCCGCGCTCGATCGTCCCCAGCACTTCGCCGCCGTAGGTCCAGGTCCAGGTCTTCTGCCAAATGAAATTGCTCTGCCGCTCGATATTGCCGGCGAGCACGACGGTCTTGGCTTCATAGGCGTCAAACTTCTGATGGCTCGCCGAGGCCTGCAAATTCAGCACCTGGTCGCGCTGCATGAAATTGCTGCGGCGGAATTGCACGCCGACGAGCTGTTCGCGGGTCCCGGCGACTCCACGCAAGGTCAGCGCGCCTTCGGGATTGAGGAAATTACGATCGGTCCAGCTGGCCTCCAGCCGCGCGCCCTGGCCGGTGCCGTAGCCGAGTTCGCCGGCGATGGTGTGGGATGGCGCCGGCTCCAGTCGGACGACGAGGTCGACGGTGCGCCCGCCGTTGGCCGGAACCGTTCGAATGTCGACGACGGACACGAGGCTCGTGGCGATCAGCGCGCGGCGCAGGTCGTCGATCTTCGTGCGCTGGAACGGAGCTCCGCGCTTGAACCTCGCGATCGTCCAGATGTGTCGGGCGCTGAACGGCGGACTGCCGCTGACTCGGATCGTGCCGAACCTCGCGATCGGACCGGGGGCGACCGGCAGGACCAGGGTCGCGAGGTGCGTGACGTGGTCGACTTCGATCTGCTGCTCGCCGAGCTTGGCCTCGGCAAAGCCCTGCTCACCAAGCGCGGTCTGAAGCGCGAGTCCGGCGGCGATCACGTCCTGCGCGATCACCAGCTCACCCGGCTTCACGGCAAAGACTTCGCGGAGCCTGGCCGTTTCGGGTCCGGCCGCTTCGAGTCCGGGAAGCTCGACGGAGGCGAACCGATATTGCTGGCCGGGAGACGCCTCGAGCACGACGTGGACGACATTTCCGGCGCTCTCCGTCCGCGGCTCGACGTCGGCATCATAATAGCCCTGGCTCCGCAGCAATTGCTCGAGCAGGTCGGAGTCGGCGCGCGCCCGGCGCGTGATTTGGGCGGCGTTGGCCGGGTCCTTGCGGTCGGCTTCGAGCGCCGATTGCTGGCGGAATGCCTTGAGCACCTCATCCGCAGCGCCGACATCGCGCAGGCCCTCGATGGCCACGGTATAATTGTGCTCGCCGACATCGGCGGCCGGCTCTGCTGCCGCGGCTGCTGCCGCGGGCGACGAGTCATTCGCATTAAGATCGGGCCAGCCCACTTCGAGATCAGGCAAGGGCGCTAGGGGCGCCGAAGGATCCAGTTCGGCGGGATCGGTTCGCGGGGGTGCAGTTTGCGCAAAGGCCGGCGATGCGAGGATGGCGCACAGCGCGGCCGCGCATTGCAGCCGCGCCGCCGGTCGCGCTGATCCCCTCCCGCTCATCAGCATCGAGCCTTAATCAGCGCCAATGAACGGCGCCAGACTCAATCCCGGCCGACGGCCCGTTTGCTGTTCCGGCTATCGCATTGAAAAGGCGGCGGATTAGTGAATCGAGCCGCGCACGTGGTCGCTGTTCAGAGCCGCGATCACCCGTTCGATCTGGCGCCAGTGGCAGAAACGCGTGATGTTGCCGTCACCGCGCGACCGCCGCGCGCGCTGGGCCGCTTCCAACTCCGCAGCTTCGCCGAAGCGCTCGATCAGCTCCGACGCGTCGGCCAAGGCCAACCGTCCATGGATGAAGGGCGCGTCCATGGCGGTGGGTTTAGCGCATCCGACTTTCGCGACTGCCGACGAGTGTCGTCAACGCGGCGTTGACCATGACTCTGGAGCAGCCGCGTCACCTCTGGCATGGGCCGGTCATGGCGAAACGAGCGACCCGGGCCGGCGGCTGCTTCCTGACGATCTGCATCCTTGGCGGGTTTGTCGCCGGGATCGTGATCCGCAATCCGATGAAGGGCGTGCTGATCGGGACGGCGGTCGGAGCGGCGCTCGCGCTGTTGACCTGGCTCGCAGACGGCTGGCGCAATCGGCCGCGCTAAACCACTTTTCGCCCGGCCCAGATGACCCGGCCGACGCAATTGAGCTCATCGATGGCAAGATCCGGCCAGTCTGAATAAGCCGGATTGTCAGATTGGACGGTCACGCGCCGTCCCTTGGGATTGAGCGCGATGCGTTTGACGACCACCGAGTCGTCGATCCGAAGGACGTAGATCCCGTCCCGCAACCGCTCGACGGAATCGCCAAGGTCGACCAGGATGTCGTCGCCGGGATTGAGCGTCGGCGCCATGGAATCGCCTTCGACGCGGACGATCGACAGCTTATCCGGCGGACTTTGGGTGAGCGCTTTCAGCCACCGCTCGTCGAACCCGAAATACGGCTTTCCCAGTTCTTCCGCGACGACGGCGCCGGGGCCGGCCGAGACCGCGACCGGATGGCGCTTCACGCTGAGCAGCCCGGCGAGGCCCGAGGGGTCGGTGGGAGGTCCGCCGAGGACTTCCTCCGAAATTGAAAAATAACGCGCGAGCTTGCGCCGATCCTCTTCCCTCAGCCGCTTCGGCACTCCGCGGCGGACATATTGCTGGATGTAGGCGGGGTTGCGGCCGAGCATCCGCGACAATCCGGCGAAGTCCTCTCCGCGCTCAGTGCACAGGCGTTCCAGCATCATTCTAGGATCGAGCATTAACGAGCCTTTAAGGATAGGAAAGTGCCTAGACAAGTAGGAATTGCGTTGGAAACATCCGATCGCCGAGTCGAATACGAACATGAGGACTGACGAGTGCATTTGCTTAGAGAAGTAGAAAAATTCTTGCGCCGGAGCGACATCGCTCCAACCCGCTTCGGCCGGGAGGCCGTCGGCGACCCACGCTTTGTGTTCGATCTTCGCAGGGGCCGCGACCCCCGTCCGCGGACGATTGCCCGAGTCCTGGCGTTCCTGGAGGCGTGCCGATGACGAAGATCGCGATGTCCGCTGCAGCTTCGGGCCTCCTTCGCGCGCTTGTCGGACGGGCCGGCGTCGAACGTGATAGGATTTTGCTCACAAAAATCCAGTCGACCGATTGGCAATCGCTGACCTTCGCCGGCGAACGACACGAGATCGGCTTTCGGATCAGAGGATCGGGTGCCGACGCTATCGCCACGCGGCTGACGCAGGAGGTCGAACACGCCGAATTCGCAATTCCGGGGCACATCGTCGCCGATGTCCTGGTCACGTCGCCGGCCCGAGACGACGGGGATGGGTCCATTTCGGTGGAATTGGAGGCGTTGACGATCGCCGAGTAGACCACACGGTCTGACTTCTACCCTCAATCGCCCGCCTAGCGCAGAGTCCGCCGCAGTTCCGACAGGGCGTCGTGGAGCGCCTGGGACGCATCCGGTGGCGCGGATGGCCGCGATCCATCGAGGTGGCGGTCGATCCGGTTCCTCAACTCTCCCGGCGTCGGCATGGCCGACCGGTCGAACAGACGAACGACCCGCGAGAAATCCTCGAGCTTGGCAAGAACGTCATCGAGCAGCAGCTCGTCGGCCGGCTCGTTTGCCTCCCGATCCAGTCGATCGGAATCGGTCAGGACAAGCTCGTCCTGTGCCGCCGGAACGAGAATCGGTCCTGCGTCGAACGAACTCAGCGGAAAGGTCGCCGGACCTGGGCTGACCGATCGCAGAGCGGTCCATGCGCCGAGAAGCGTCGCGGCGCCCAGCGCGACAACCGTCGCGGGCGGCGAGCCGAGGCGAAGAGCGCCATAGCCGGTCGCCGCCGCAAGGCTGGCTGCAGCCCCAACATCGGCAATTCGCTCGAGCCACAATGCAAGACGCGCGTCCATAGCGCATCGGATAGCAGCCAAATCTTGCCAGCCGGTTAGGCCCGGCGTCCGTCGGAGCGGCCCGTTCCTGTCAGATCGGCCGCCTGTTCGATGAGATCGATAAGCGCATCGGTGAACGGCGCGACGTCGTCCGGCTTGCGGCTGGTGACGATATTCCCGTCGACGACAACGGCCTCGTCGACCACATTTGCCCCGGCATTGCGCAGGTCGGTTCGGATCGACGGCCAGCCGGTCGCGCTGCGCCCGCGCAGCACGTCGGCCTCGACCAGCAGCCATGGCCCATGGCAGATGGCGGCGACGGGCTTGCCGTGGTCGGCAAAGTCCCTGATCAGCCGGATCGCCGTCGCGTTCATCCGCAGATGATCGGGGTTGCGGACTCCGCCGGGCAGGATCAGCGCATCGAAATCGCCGGCATCGGCGTCGTCGATCGTGAGGTCGGGGCGGATGGTCTTGCCCGGATCGTCGTGAACCGTCGCCTGGATCGGCTCCAGCTTCGGCGCCGCGAGCGCGACCTCGGCACCGCGCTTGCGCAGGATCTCCAGCGGGCCGAACAATTCCCATTCCTCGAACCCGTCGCTGGCGACGATCAGCACTCGCGCGTCGGCTATTTTCGGCATCGGAACAACCTTCCCGGGTCGGTCGCTTAAGCCTGCCGATGAGTCGAGTGAAGCGTTTCGCCCCATGCTGAGGCATAGCAGCGATGCCGAGCCTGGCATCACCCGCAAGCGGCTCGGCCGATCCTGGGCCTATTTCGCACCCGACGGAAAGCGCATCACCGACCGCGACGAGATCGACCGCCTGAACGCCATCGGCCTTCCGCCGGCCTACACCGACGCCTGGTTCTGCACCGATCCCGACGGCCACCTGCAGGCGACCGGAATCGATGCGCGCGGGCGCAAACAATATCGCTATCACGCCGGCTTCCGCGCGAAACGCGATAGCGGGAAATATGAGGGACTGCTCGAGTTCGGCAAGGCGCTACCGCGCCTCCGTCGGCGGATCGAGCAGGATCTGAAGCGCCGCAACCTCACTCGCGATACTGTCCTCGCCGCGGTCGTCCGGCTGCTCGACACCGAGCATATCCGGATCGGCAACGAGGAATATGCCAAGGCGAACAAGAGCTTCGGAGCGACGACTCTGCGCAGCCGGCACCTCAAGCGCAAGGGTCACAAGCTGTTGATGCGTTTCGCGGGCAAGCACGGAATCGTCCGCGAAGTGACCATCACCGAGACCAACCTCAAGCGGATCGTCAAACGCTGTCAGGAGCTGCCCGGTCAAATGCTGTTCCAATATGTGAACGGCGACGGCCGACCGCAGGCCGTCACCTCGAGCGACGTCAATGATTACATTCGCGAGGCGAGCGGCGGCGACTTCACGGCCAAGCATTTTCGGACCTGGGGGGCGAGCGTGATCGCCTTCGACCAATTGCTCAAGAAGTCGGAGCACAGCCGGATCTCGATCAAGACGGTGGTCGAACCGGTCGCCGAAGCGCTTGGCAACACCGTCGCCATAAGCCGCAAGGCCTACGTCCACCCCGCGCTGCTCGATGCGGTGAAGGACGACTCGCGTGACCCGATCGCCGGGATGGAACGTCCGCGCCCGCGAGCCCGCCTGTCGTCGGCCGAGGTCGGGCTGCTGCAGTTCCTGAAGCGCAAGGCGCGCAAACGAAGCGGCGCTTGATCGCGGCTGCGGCCCCCGCCAAGAGCGGAACCATGGCTGTCGACCACTTCACCGCCTGGCTGACCGAGAATCGCGACGGGCTTCTGCTCGGCGCCGGGGTCGGCCTGGCCCTGATTGCGGTGATGCTCGTGCTGAGGAGCTATGGCCGGTCGCTCGTCGAGCGCGACCCCCACGGGCTCGGCTGGCGGACGGTGATCGGGCGGGTGCTTGCCAAGACCGGCGTGGCCTTCATGGTCGTCGCCGCCGCCGACGTGCTCGCGACCTACGCGGAAGTCCCCCACCGCATCGCGCATCTGGTCGACATCGCCTTCACCATCGCCGCCGCGCTCCAGGCCGCGGTCTGGGCACGCGAGCTGATCCTCGGCCTCATCGGCCGCCGAGTCGCGGAGGAAAATGGCTCGGGCGCGCTCGGCAATGCGATGTCGATCATCCGCGTACTGGTCAGCGTCGCGCTGTTTGCGGTCGCGATCATCCTGATTCTCGACAATCTCGGCGTGAACGTCACCGCGCTGGTCGCCGGCCTGGGAATCGGCGGAATCGCCATCGGACTCGCGGCGCAGGGGGTCTTTTCCGATTTGTTCGCGGCGCTCGCCATCCTGTTCGACAAGCCGTTCAAGAAAGGCGACACGATCCGCTACGACCAGAGCACCGGCGTGGTCGAGCGGATCGGCCTCAAAACGACCCGGCTGCGCTCGCTGACCGGCGAGCAATTGATCATGGCCAACACCAAATTGCTCGAACGCGAGATCCACAATCTTGCGCAGGCCAAGGCGCGCCGGGTGACACTATACTTCGCGGTCGCGCTCGACACGACGGGTGAGAAACTCGCCGCGATTCCGGAATATGCCCAGGAAGCGGTGGCCAGATTCGCCGGCTGCAAGCTTGCACGCTGTGCGGCGAACGGGGTCGGATCGGGGGCAATATCGTTCGAGCTGGTGTACGACGACAAGGCGCTCGACAATAACCGCACCGCGCAGAACCGGGCGGCCGTGCTGCTTAGCCTCATCGAACAATTGCGCGCGCGGCACGTCGACCTGGTCCGCGCCTCCGACGTTCCCCCACCGCTGGCCCCCTTCTGATGCCGCTCGCCAGCCTCGACGACATTCGCAGCCGAACCGGCGAAGAGGTCGGCGTCTCGAGCTGGCTGACGATCGACCAGGCGCGGATCGACGCGTTCGCCGACGCAACCGAGGACCGTCAATTCATCCACGTCGACCCGGACGCTGCCGCCGCGGCAGGATTCGGCGGGACGATCGCGCATGGGTTCCTGTCACTGTCGCTGCTGTCGCGCATGGCGGCCGAGGCGATGCTTATACCGGACGGGGTGAAGATGGCGCTCAATTACGGCTTCGATCGCGTGCGCTTTCTCGCGCCGGTCGGGTCGGGCAAGCGAGTCCGCGGCCGTTTCACGCTTGACTCGGTCGAGGAGAAAGCGCCGGGGCAATTGCTGATGCGCCACGTGGTGACGGTCGAGATCGAGGGCGCGGACAAGCCTGCGTTGACCGCCGTCTGGCTCGGCCTGATTTTCGTTTGAGGAGAACAGAATTGGCTCGCGACGCCGTCATCGTTTCGACCGCCCGGACCCCCATCGGCCGCGCCTACAAGGGCGCGTTCAACGCCACGTCTGGACCCGCGCTAGGGGCCTACTCGCTCAAGCCCGCGATCGAGCGGGCCGGGATCGACGCAGGCGAGATCGACGATGTCGTGTGGGGGGCGGTGCTCACTCAGGGAACTCAGTTCGGCAATATCGGCCGTCAGGTCGCGCTTCGCGCGGGCTGCCCGGTCACCGTGTCGGGAATGACCATCGACCGGCAATGCTCGTCCGGCTTGATGGCGATCGCCACCGCCGCCAAGCAGATCATCACCGACAAAATGGATGTCGTCGCCGCGGGCGGCCAGGATTCGATCAGCCTGGTCCAGACGCCGGAGATGCGGATCGCGCCCGATCCGTCGCTGATGGCGATGCACAAGCATGTGTACATGCCGATGCTCCAAACCGCCGAGACCGTGGCCCAGCGCTACGGCATTAGCCGCGAGCGCCAGGACGAATATTCGCTCAAGAGCCAGCAGCGCACCGCCGCCGCTCAGGCCGCCGGCCGGTTCGACGACGAGATCGTCCCGGTCACGACCGTGATGGCCGTCAAGGACAAGGAGACCGGCGAGGTCTCGATGAAAGAGATCACCATTGCCAAGGACGAAGGCAACCGCGCCGACACCACCCTGGAGGGGCTGTCGGGCCTAAACCCCGTGCTCGGCCCGGGCACGTCGATCACCGCCGGCAATGCCAGCCAGCTTTCCGACGGCAGCTCGGCCTCGATCCTGATGGAAGCGGGGGAGGCCGAACGGCGCGGGATCGCGCCGATGGGCCGCTATGTCGGCATGGCCGTCGCCGGAACCGAGCCCGACGAGATGGGCATCGGCCCGATCGATGCCGTCAACAAGCTGCTCAAGCGGTTCGACCTCAAGGTCGACGACATCGGCCTGTGGGAGCTCAACGAGGCGTTTGCCGTGCAGGTGCTGTACAGCGCCGAGCAACTCGGCATTCCGGAGGATAGGATGAACGTCGACGGCGGGTCGATCTCGATCGGCCACCCCTACGGCATGAGCGGGGCGCGGATGACCGGCCATGCTTTGATCGAAGGCAAGCGTCGCGGCGCGAAATATGTCGTCGTGACGATGTGCGTCGGCGGCGGGATGGGGGCCGCGGGATTGTTCGAGGTGTTGTAGCGCAGTGTCGGCCGTTGAGCTGATCGCGCTGGCGTCGACGGTCAGCCTGCTCGCCGGCTGGCGCCTGTATCTCGTGACCTTCGCGGTCGGCATCGCGATGAAGTTCGACTGGATCGCATTGCCCGACCAGCTTCGGGTGCTGGATGTCCTTGCCAATAACTGGATCATCGGCATCGCAGCGCTTGGCGCAGTGGCCGAGTTCTTCGCCGACAAGATCCCATGGGTGGACAGCGCGTGGGACGCCGTTCACTCGTTCGTGCGACCGATCGGAGGAGCCCTGCTGGCCATGGCGATCGTCGATGGTGGCGATCCCGCCTGGCAGGTCGGAAGTCTGCTGGTCGGCGGGGGCGCGGCGTTCCTCGCCCATGCCGGCAAGGCCGGAGCCCGTACGCTGGTCAACGCCAGTCCGGAGCCCGTCTCGAACGTCGTCGTATCGACCGGCGAGGACGTCGCGACCGGCGGCCTTCTCGCGCTCGCAATCGCTTACCCGCTCGCTTCGGCGGCCATCACACTGGTCATGGTCGGCCTGTCGCTGTGGCTCGTCCTCGCCGCGCGGCGAATGCTTCGACGGATCCTTGAACCCAAACGGCAGCGAGCGGGTTGAGGCGGGAAAGGGAGGACAAGCATGCCCGAATCGAACCGGCCGCTGGTCGAACGCATCGCCCGGGTGCTCGCCGGAGCGGCACTGAGCAGCAATGCCGAAGGCAGCGACCCGTCGGCCGGCGACAAGGTCGACCTCGCCTGGCGCGAGCATGTGAATCAGGCCGAAGCGGTGCTCCACACGATGCGCGAGCCGGACGAGGCGATGGCGGCGGTTGGCGATGCCGAAACGTGGCGTAACATGGTCGAGGCCGCGATCGCGCAGCGCGTCGATTGAGCCCGCGCGATTCTTCCGGGGGCCGCAGCCGAACGCACGCCGGCGCGCGCTGGACTTTGGTCGCCTGCATCCTCGCCTCGAGCCTCTCGTTCGTCGAAGGGTCGGTCCTCAGCGTGGCGCTTCCGGCGATCCGCGCCAGCTACCGCGCGGGCGGCCAGGAAGTGCAGTGGGTCGTCAACGCTTACCTGCTGCCGCTGTCGGCGCTGCTCTTGCTCGGTGGCGCGCTCGGCGACCATTTCGGGCGCCGGCTGCTGTTGGTCCTCGGCACCGCCATTTTCGCCGTCACCTCGCTGGTCTGCGCACTCGCGCCGAGCCTGCCGGTGCTGCTCGCCGCTCGCGCCGCCCAGGGGATTGGCGCGGCGTTGCTGCTGCCCAACAGCCTCGCTCTGCTCAACGCCGCCTTCCAGGGCGAAAAGCGTGGGCGCGCCGTTGGCATCTGGGCGGCGTCGGGCGCGGCGATGGCCGCGGTCGCGCCGCTGATCGGCGGCTGGCTGGTCGGCACGGTCGGCTGGCCGGCGATCTTCTATATCAATCTGCCGCTCGCGCTCGGCGCGATCCTGCTCGCGCTCCGCTTCGTCGCAGAAAGCAAGGAGCCCGGGGGCGGCCGCACCGATTATGCCGGCGCGCTGCTCGTCACCGCCGGCTTGGGCGGCATCACCTATGCCTTGACCCTATGGTCCGCCGTGGGCCGCTTCACCCGCGAAGCGCTCATCGCCGCCGCGCTGGGCATCCTGCTCACGGCGGCCTTCCTGTTCGTCGAATATCGCCGCGGCGAGCGAGCGATGCTTCCGCTCGCCTTATTCAAGGGCCGCTGTTTCTCCGGCCTCAACCTGCTCACCCTGCTCCTCTACGGCGCGTTCAGCGCGGCAATGCTCCTGATCCCCTACGTGCTGATCACCAGCGGCGGCTATTCGCCGGTCGAGGCCGGTCTCGCCATGCTTCCGCTGCCGATCCTGATGACCGCCGCCTCGCCCTTCATGGGCGCGCTCGCCACGCGCATCGGACCGCGAATCCCGCTGACGGTCGGCCCGCTCATCGTCGCCGCGGGCATGGTGCTGTCGTGGCTGATGACGGCGGACTCGAGCTATTGGGCGGGCCCGTTCCCGACCATTCTCGTCCTGGCGCTGGGGATGACGATCGCGGTCGCGCCGCTGACCGCGTCGGTGCTCGGCTCGGTCGAGGAGCAGCATGTCGCCATGGCCTCGGGCCTCAACAGCGCGGTCGCGCGGACCGGCGGGTTGATCGCGACGGCCCTGCTCGGCGCGGTGCTGGCGAGCGAAGGCGCAAGGCTGTTCGGGGGGTTTCACATGGCGATGTTCGTGTCGGGCGCGGTCTCGGCGGCGGCGAGTGCCGTCGCCCTGACCATGCTCGGCGGAGTGAGGATGAAGAAGACCGCCTAATCGTTGGCGCGGATGAACTTCTCGACCACGGGCGCGATCTTGTCGCGCCATTTGCGGCCGTTGAAGATGCCGTAATGGCCGACGTCCTTGGCCATGAAATATTTCTTCTTCGCTTCCGGCAGCTTGCGCGCGATGTCGAGCGCGGCCTGCGTCTGGCCGATGCCCGAAATGTCGTCGCGCTCACCTTCGATCGCCAGCAGCGCGGTGTCGTGGATCGCCTGCGGCTTCACCTTCCGGCCGCGATGCTCGAGCTCGCCCTTGGGCAGCAAATGGCGCTGGAACACGACGTCGACGGTCTGCAGGTAGAATTCGGCGGTCATGTCGCACACCGACCGATACTCGTCGTAGAATTGCTGGGTCGGCTCGGCGCCTTCCTCGTCGCCGACGACGAGATGCTTGAACATCTCCCAGTGGCTGATGAGGTGCGAGCCGAGGTTCATGGTCATGAAGCCGGCGAGCTGGAGGAAGCCTGGATAGACCTTTCGCCCCGCCCCCGGGTAGATCATCGGCACGGTCGCGACCACGTTCTGCTCGAACCAGCCGAACGGGCGCTGGGTGGCGAGCGTGTTGACCGCGGTCGGCGCTTTGCGGGTGTCGATCGGCCCGCCCATCATGGTCAGGGTCTTGGGCCGGTACGGATTGCGGTCCTCGCCCATCAGCGCGGTCGCGGCGAAGGCGGGGACCGCCGGCTGGCACACCGCGAGCAAGTGCGGCCGCTCGCCGGTTTTCTTGCCTATCAGCTCGAGGAACTCGATCAGATAATCGATATAATCGTCGAGGTCGAAGCGGCCGTCCGATGACGGCACCAGCTTCGCGTCGCGCCAGTCGGTGATGTAGACGTCGAAGCTCGGCAGCAGCCGCTGAACCGTCCCGCGCAGCAAAGTCGCATAGTGGCCGGACATCGGCGCGACGATCAACAGGTGCGGGCCCTGGTCATGCCCCTCGCGATAGAAATGCTTGAGCTGGCCGAACGGCTTGCGCAGCAGGATCTCTTCATGGACCGGCACGTCCTTGCCGCGAATGTGCACCGTTTCGATGTCGAACTCGGGCTTGCCGCGCGGCGCCGAGGCATGAGCGAACACCTCGAGGCTGGCCGCGACCAGCGGGCCCATCGAGCTGTACCCCCAGGGGTTGGCGGGGTTGTTCAGCCATCCGGCGCCCAGTCCTGCAAGCTTGCTCGCACCTGCGAGAAACGAGCGCTGCACTTCATAGGCGTCGTAGAGCATCGAACCTCGGGGAATGTCTCGGTGAAGCGGCTGATGTGGGCCCGAAACCAGGGCGGCGCAAGTCCATGCTGCGCCTGCGAAGCCGAAGCTGTGGAAAAGTGCCGTCGCGAGACGATGGCGTTTGAGGCGTGCCGGACACGCTGATAGGGAAACGGCACATGGCCACCAGCCCCAACAGCCGGCCCAAGGGCCGCTCGCTCAGAAGCCTCCGGATGATCTGGAGCTTCGCCGTGCGCTACCCGGGCCATATCGCCGTTGCCGCGCTGGCCCTGCTGGTCGCCGCCGCGGCGACGTCGGGCGTGCCCTACGCGTTCAAGCTGATCATCGACAAAGGCTTCGCGACCGGGTCGGGAACCAGCAGCGACATCGCAAGGTGGTTCGAATATCTGCTGCTGCTCGTCGGACTGATGGCGCTCGCAACGGCGGTGCGCTTCTATTTCGTCACTTGGCTCGGCGAGCGCACCGTCGCGGACATCCGCCTCGCCGTGCACCGCAATCTGCTCCGCCTGTCGCCCGGCTATTTCGAAGAGAACCGTCCAGCCGAAATCACGTCGCGGCTGACCGTCGATACGACGATCATCGAACAGGTCGTGGGGACCACCGTTTCGGTCGCGCTGCGCAACACCATTCTCGGCATCGCCTGCCTCGTCATTCTCATCGCGCTCGCCGCCAAGCTCGCAATGCTGATCCTGCTCGGAGCGCTCCTCGTCGTGGTCCCGATCGCCCTGCTCGGACGCCAGGTCCGCGCCATCTCGACGCGCAGCCAGGACCGCATCGCCGACGTCGGCACCGTCACCAGCGAAGTGCTCGGAGCGATGAAGATCGTCCAGGCGTTCAACCAGCAGGAGCGCGAACGCTCGCGCTTCACCGACGCGGTCGAACGCGTGTTCGCGACCGCCAAGCGCCGAATCCTGCTGCGCGCGGTGATGACGGCGATTGCGATGTTCCTGATCTTCGGCGCGATCACCATGGTGATCTGGGCGGGCGCGCTGGAAGTTGCGGCAGGCCGCATTACCGGCGGAACGATCGCTGCGTTCGTGCTCTATGGAGTGTTCCTGGCCGGCGCGTTCGGCAACCTGTCGGAAGTCTATGGCGACCTACTCCGCGCCGCTGGGGCCTCAGAGCGTCTCGCCGAGCTGCTTTATGCCGAGCCGGATATCCGCGCTCCGGCCAATCCGGTGGCCCTGCCCGCTCCGGCGCTCGGCGAGCTCAACTTCGACCATGTCACCTTCCACTATCCGACTCGCCCCGAAACTTCCGCACTCAACGATTTCAGCCTGATCGTGAAGCGACGCGAACGGCTTGCCGTGGTCGGCCCGTCGGGCGCGGGAAAGACGACCCTGTTCCAGCTCGCCGAGCGTTTTTACGATCCGCAGGTCGGGCGCGTGCTGCTCGACGGCGTCGACCTGCGCGAAGCGGACCCTGCCGACATCCGCCAGCGGATTGCGATGGTTCCGCAGGATACCATCATGTTCGCGGCGAGTGCCCGCGACAATCTGCGCTACGGCAATTGGGACGCGAGCGAGGAGCAATTGTGGCAAGCGGCGAGCGACGCCAATGCCGCGGACTTCCTGCGCGCTCTCCCCGACGGGCTCGATACTTACATGGGCGAAGGCGGCGCGCGGCTGTCCGGCGGCCAGCGCCAGCGCGTCGCGATCGCCCGAGCGCTGCTGCGCGATGCACCCTTATTGCTGCTCGACGAAGCCACTTCGGCGCTCGACGCCGAAAGCGAGCGCCTCGTTCAGGACGCGCTCGACCGGCTGATGGAACAGCGCACCACGATCGTCATCGCGCACCGCCTGGCGACGGTCCGCGCGGCGGACCGGATCGTCGTCATGGACGAAGGCCAGATCGTCGAAGAAGGCACGCACGCCACGCTGACGCGGCGCGAAGGCCTCTACGCGCGGCTCGCGCGCCTTCAGTTCGAAGACCGCGCGGCTTAAGTGTTCCCGCCGCCGGTTGGCGTCCGGCGCGTCGTCCGCGAGCGGCTCGATGTCTTGCGGGCCGCCGGCTTGCGAGCCGCCGGCTTGCGCGCTGTCTTCGTGCTTGCGCCGCTTGGCTTGGCGGCGGCCGACGCGCGCGTCGATGCACGGCCGACCGGCTTGGCGGCCGTCGTCCGCTTGCCTGCCGTCGACTTCTGCGTCGCGGGCTTGCGGGCAGTGGAAGTGCGCGCAGCGGTCTTCCGAGCGCTCGACTTACGCGCGGTCGATCCGCGCGCGCCGCCGGTCGACGAAGCCGCCCGCACGGGCGCCGAGTCGTCGCTCCATTTGCCGGACATGACTCGCTGCGCGGCGTCGGCGACGGCTTCCGCGATCAACGCGCCAAGCTTGGTGGCGCTCGAGGCGACGCTGCTCGCCGCCTGCTGAGCGGTGTCGGCGGCGTCGAGCCCGGCATCGCGGATCGCCTTGCGTGCCTTCGGGCTGGCACTGATCGCGGCTGCGGCCGCGGCGAGTCCGGCGGCGAGCATTTCCTTGCTCATCGCGGCCTTGGCGATTTTGTCGACGGTGGTGTTCTTCGAGCTGGACGATTTTGAAGATGAACTTTTTCTGGTCGGTCTGGCCATGTCGATCTCCCTCCGTTGACGAAAAGACACTTCAACTGCCGTTACGGTTCCCTAACGCTGAGCGCGGCCAACTCAATTTTGCCTTTCGAGGATATGTAAAGGGCACCGCCGCGGCGTTCCGCAGGCGATGCCCTTCGACATGGTCAGCGGCCGAAGGTGACGGCCGTCCGCTCAGCTTTTCAGGCCGCGCGAACCCTCCTCTCCGACCTCCCTGCTGAACCATGAGACATCGGATCACCTCCTTTCGCTGCGTTGAAGCCGAATGAAAGATGAGTCTTTCTTGGCGCCAGCGCAAGACTTGTAATGAGGTGAAGATTCGGCAATCTTCTTTGCCTTCCAGCGATCAGCTTAGCTGCGGCAATCCTCGATCACGCGCGCGATCTCCGGAAAGGCCGGCACGATCAATGTCGGTATGCCGTTCACCGTCACTCCGATCCGGCCGCGGCTGAAGGCGAGCGCATCGAGCAGCGGATCGTAGGTTGCGAGCTCGGCGGTCAGATGCGCGGTCTGCGGGTTGAAGCTCGCGGGAACGTTTCGAACGGCCGTGTCGGTCCAGACGCTAAGGAATGGCGCGGCGGCGTTGGCCGGCTTGGCGATAGCGACGCGCCGGGTTGCGCGGGTGCAGCGGACGGTCAGTTGCGGCAGCGCGGACGCATTGCGGAAGGTCGCTTCGCTGCCGCCGGAAACCGCCGCGTAGGTCCAGTTTCCCGCGATCGGCACCGCCGCCGACAGATCGGGCGAAACGGGCTGGGAAAGAAGCGCGGCCGGAGCAATCAGCGCGAGCGCTGCACCAATCGAAAATCGCATGACCGTCAGCGGCTCAGTCGGTCGACCTTGGCGCGGAGGGCGTCGAGCTCGGCCTTCAGTTGCTCGACGTCATTGCCATTTGGGCTGTCGTCCGGTTTGGGCTCGGCTTTCTTGCCGGAGAATGTCCGGCTCGCTTCCTCGAACATCGCCATGTTGCGCTTGGCGATATCGGCGAAGACGTTGCCGCCGAAGGCGTCGCGGACCGCGCTCTGGTTGCGCTGGAAGGCGTCCATCGCCGCCTCGAGATATTGAGGCACGAAATTCTGCATCGAATTGCCGTAGAGACCGATCAGCTGCTTGAGGAAATTGAGCGGAAGCATGGTCTCGCCGCCGCGCGCTTCTTCATCGACGATGATCTGCGTGAGCACCTGGCGGGTGATGTCCTCGCCGGTCTTCGCGTCGACCACCTCGAACTCGCGTCCCTCGCGGACCATGTGCGCCAGCCGGTCGAGGGTGATGTAGGCCGAGCTTTCGGTGTCATAAAGCCGCCGGTTCGCGTACTTCTTGATCGTCACCTTGCCCGAAGACTTGGACATGAACCACTCCCCAACCGAGAGGCGCGGCTTACTACCGGAACATAGTGCGCTGCAACATGAACGCGCGCCGCGCCCGCTACCATTGTTTCTCGAATTGGTACGGGACGTGTCGGCG
>JBJMUB010000064.1:0-15185 GCA_045811385.1 Sphingomicrobium sp.
ACGCTGACCCAGGCCGACCTCAACAACAACGGCGGCGGCGACGGCGACATCGACAACACCGCGACCGCCGACAGCGACCAGACCGGTCCGGTCAACGACAGCGCCTCGGCGCCGATCTCAGCGGTGGCGGGTATCGATATCGAAAAATCCGTCATGACCGACGTCAACCTGGCATTCGTCGATGCGGATAATCCGGACGGTCCGGAAGCCAGCACCAGCAGCGAGGTCGATTTCAAGGTGGTGCTGACCAATACCGGCAACGTCACCCTGACTGACATCACCATCTCGGACTCGGTCGTCCATACGGTGGGCGGCGTCGCCGGAGCGCACCAAGACATCGACTATACTGCCGCCGGTGCGTTCATCGACCTCAACGGCAACGGCACTATGCAGGCTGGCGAGGAGTGGTCGGCGTTCGACACGAATGGCGACGGCACGCTCGACATCGACCAGAATGGCGATCCGTTCGAGCTGTCGGTCGGCGAATCCGTGACCATTTATTATTCGCTGACATCCGACCTCGGCCAGCATGAGAACACGGCCGTGGTCACGACCGGCCAAAGCACGGGCGACAACGACGACGCCAATTATTTCGTGCTCGCCACCGACGACTGCGTCGGCGTCCGCACGCCGGGCTTCTGGGCCAATACCAAGTGGATGACCTTCTGGGACGCCAAGGGCGACGGCTGGGGAACCGCGCCGAACGAGCCCAAGCAGGCCGGAACCCCCGGCTTCGCCGACGGCGAGCTATTGTACGGCGTCGATTCGAACCACGACGGCTTCGTCAATCATGTCGCCGGCGACGGCAGCAACGACGACAAGCCGCTCGACGCCAAGGGCCTGCTGATCGGCGACTATAATATGAACGGCATCACCGACGCCGGTGAGGACACGATCTTCATCTCGCTCCCCGATGCGATCAAGCTGATCAACGCGTCGACCAAGCAGACCGTCGACGGCAAGACCGCCGACGGCATCTTCATGCTCGGCCGGGACATGGTCGCGACGTGGCTTAACTATCTGGCCAACAACCAGGACACCACCGACGAATGCATCGGCGGAGTGGGCGGAGCCACCAATACGCCGCGCGAATTCATCGATGCCGCGATCGACTGGATGCAGCAGTTCGCCAGCACCACCAACGGCACGGCCGCGCAGAACCTGCTGAATAGCTACCACGACGGCAATTCGCAGGCGACGTTCCAGTTCGACGCGCGAGTGGCACCGAGCTCGGCGAGCTGGCAAAGTCCCGTCACCATTCAGGGCGAGGACATTCCGGTCAGCGCGGCACTGATGCATTCGCAGCTCGATGCCTACAACAACACCGGGGCGATCAACGGCGTCGAATATTGCTGCGACGCCGACAGCGCGATCGCGCTCATTGCGCTGTCGCAGTTGCAGAGTGTGCACATCGTCTGATCCGCAATCCGGGAACGGTCCGGAGCGCGATCGTCGGCGGTTTTCGACCAACCGGCCTTTGGCTAAGCAGCCAAGGCCGGTGGGCCGCCCGCCCGAAGGCGACGTCAATCAGGTTGCGCGCTCGGCTCCCCGGCGGCCGGCATGTTCCTGCTCAAGGTCAGCCGCTGCGAGCTCGAAGGGCTGACCGGCGTCGCGCTTTGCGGGCTCGACGACCTCGTCCGTGCGGCCAAGCAGATCGTTTCCGCTGGCGGCGCCGGGCAAGTTGCAGTGACGCTGGGCGATGCGGGCGCCTTGCTCGTCAGCGAGTCCGGTGCCGAGGTCATGCCGGCGGCGGACGTGGCCGCCCGAAGCGCAGTCGGCGCCGGCGACAACTTCCTCGCCGCCATGACCTACGCCTTCGCCTGCGGCAGCGATCCGGCGGCCGCACTGCGGCTCGGCGTCGCGGCGGGCGCGGCGCCGACGCTGTCACCCGGCACCGACCTGTGCCATCCGTGGGACGTCAACCGGCTCGCGTCCGCACTCCACCCCCGAGCGAGGGCTGAGGGGAATTCGGAACGGCTGTTGGAACCGCGACGCGCGCCGAAACCTTGTGCGCCTCGAGTAAGCGTAAGCGGAGTGGTGATGCGGCGAATCCTCCTCGGACTGATCGCGCTGGGCGTGCTCATTGCGGTGGTCGCGGCGGTCGTCTGGACCCGAACCGGCCGCGGTCCCGGAGCGAGCGGCCGCGATGTCGCCGCGAACCGTGCCAAGGCGATTCCGGCGGCAGCGGCGTCGCCGCCGGATGACGGCAACTGGACCATGCCGGCCAAGGATTATGCGGCGACGCGGTTCAGTCGCCTTGCCGAAATCACTCCGGCCAACGTCGCTCAGCTCAAGGTCGACTTCACCTTCTCGACCGGCACCACCGAGGGATTCGAAGCGCCGCCGCTGGTCGTCGACGGGACCATGTATGTCGTCGCGCCCTGGCCCAACAACGTCTACGCGCTCGACCTCACCAGGCCCGGCGCTCCGACCAAATGGGTCTACAAGCCCAATCCCGCTGCCGCGGCCAAGGGCGTCGCCTGCTGCGGGCCGGTCAACCGCGGCGCGAGTTACGACAACGGCCGCATTTTCCTGAACCTGCTCGACGGCCACACCGTCGCGGTCGACGCAGCCAGCGGCAAGGAGGTGTGGCGGACCAAGCTTGGCGACATCCAGAAGGGCGAGACGATCACCATGGCGCCGCTGGTCGCCGACGGCAAAGTGCTGGTTGGCAATTCTGGCGGCGAGATGGGGGTGCGCGGCTGGCTCGCGGCGCTCGACGCCGGTTCGGGCAAGCTGGTGTGGAAAGCCTACAGCACCGGCCCGGACAAGGAAGCTTTGATCGGGTCCGGCTATCGCGCGCCTTATCCGATGGACCAGGGCCGCGACCTCGGGGTCAAAACCTGGCCGCCTGAATATTGGAAGATCGGCGGCGGAACGGTGTGGGGCTGGTTGAGCTACGACCCGCAGCTCAAGACCATCTATTACGGCACCTCCAACCCCGGCCCGTGGAACCAGGAGCAGCGGCCGGGCGACAACAAATGGACCGCCGGAGTCTTCGCCCGCGACGTCGGCACCGGCCAGGCGCGCTGGTTCTATCAGAGTACGCCGCACGACCTTTATGATCATGACGACATCAACGAGATCGTGCTCGTCGATTATCCAAGCGCCAACGGCCGGCGCATCCCGGCGCTGATCCGGCCGAGCCGCAACGGCTTCTTCTACGTCCAGGACCGGCGCACCGGGCGCGTGCTGTCGGCCAGGCCCTATGCCAACGTCAACGTCTACAAGGGCGTCGACCTGAAGACCGGCCGGCTGGTCCCGGTCGGCGGGCTTGAACCCGTTCCCGGGCGCGCCGTGCGCAACATCTGCCCGGCCGCGCCGGGAGCGAAGGACTGGAACCCGTCGGCCTTCAGCCCGGTCACCGGCCTAATCTACATCCCGCACCTCAACCTGTGCATGGACATGGGCGTCAGCAACGCCAATTACATTCCCGGCACTCCGTTCGTCGGCGCCGACGTCAAGATGTACCCTGGCCCCGGCGGCAATCGCGGCGTGTTCACCGCCTGGGACCCGGTTGCCCAGCGCGCGGTATTCGAGATCAAGGAGGACCTGCCGCTGTGGAGCCCGGCGCTCGCGACCGCCGGCGGAGTCGTCTTCTACGGAACGATGGACGGCTGGTTCAAGGCGATCGACGCGCGCAGCGGTAAGCTCCTGTGGCAGTTCAAGACCGGTAGCGGGATCATCGGCCAGCCGATCAGCTATCGCGGTCCCGACAACCGGCAATATATCGCCGTCCCTTCGGGCATCGGCGGCTGGGCCGGAGCGATCGTCGCGGCCAACCTCGACCCGCGCGACCCGACCGGAGCGCTCGGCTTCAACAATGCGGTCAAGGACTTGCCGAAACGCGTTTCGGCCGGCGGAATGGTCTATGTGTTCGCGCTTCCGCACTAGCCTCGCCGCCGCAGCGGCCGTGGCGATGCTCGCCGGCTGCGACCGCGACGCGCGCGATTCCCGCGGTAAGCCGCTCGGCGAAACCGTGCCCGAGCTCGGCTCCAGCCCCGACACGATCTTCCCCGGTTCACGCCAACCGCCGCTCGATCCCCGGCTCGCGGCTTATGAGCGCAACGCCTTCGCCATCGCACAAGGGCAACAGCTGTTCACCCAGATGAACTGCGTCGGCTGCCATTTTCATGGCGGCGGCGGGATGGGACCGGCGCTGATGGACGATGAATGGCGCTACGGCGGCCGGATCGACCAGATTGCCGCAACCATCGCCGAGGGCCGCCCCAACGGCATGCCGTCGTGGCGCGCCAAGCTCACCACTCAGCAGATCTGGCAGCTCGCCGCCTACGTCCGCAGCCTGTCCGGCCAAGCACCCAAGGATGCGGTCAGCGCGCGCAACGACGAGCTCAGCAACACTCCCCCGCAGACGCAGGTCAAGCGCGAGCCGCTGAAGCCGTCGGACTCGGCCAAGCAATGACGTTTCGGGGGCGCTGGCTTTGGATTTCGCTACCGGCGCTCACCGGCTGCTCCGGATACCAGACCAGCCTCGGCGGACAGGGCGCAGACGGCGCCGACTTCATCCGCCTGTTCACGATCTTCATGGTTGTCTGCCTCATCATGTACCTGCTGGTCGTTGGCGCGCTGGCCTGGGCGCTCGCCCGGGGCCGCAAGGACCCGCTGACGGTCGATCGGCACGCGCATCACGAAAGCTCGCCGTTCATCGGATCCGCGCTGGTTGGCTGGGCCGCGCTGATCGGCATCGGGCTGGTCGGGCTGACCGTCGCCAGCTTCCTTGTCGACCGTTCCGCGGCGGCCCGGGCGACGCATCCGCAACTGACCGTCAAAGTGACCGCCAACCAATGGTGGTGGGACGTCGTCTACATGAGTCCGGACGTCTCGCAGATCGTCCATACCGCCAATGAAATCCATTTGCCGGTCGGCGTCCAGGCCGAAGTCCACCTTGAATCGCGCGACGTGATCCACAGCTTGTGGGTCCCGAACCTCGCCGGCAAGCAGGACCTCATCCCGGGGAGAACCACGGACATCCAGCTGCTTCCGACCAAGACCGGGCTGTTTCGCGGCCAGTGCGCGGAATTCTGCGGCATGCAGCACACGAACATGGCGCTGGTCGTGACGGTCGAGAGCAAGGCCGACTTCGACCGCTGGCTCGAGGCGCAGCGGCGCGTCGCCTTCGCGCCCGCGACTCCGCTGGAGCTCGCCGGCTATCGCTACGTGACTAGCCGCGAATGCAGCAGCTGTCACAATATCGCTGGGACACCGGCGGGCGGCCAGGTCGGACCCGACTTGACCCATTTCGCCAGCCGCCGGACGATCGCCGCCGGGACCCTGCCGATGAACAAGGGCAACCTCTACGGCTGGATCGCCGACCCGCAGTCGCAAAAGCCCGGCAGCCAGATGCCGACCATCGGCCTCGAGCCCGACGAGCTTCACGCCGTGGTCGCCTATCTCCAGAGGCTGCGATGAAGCCGCCGCGCAAACAGGCCGAGCAGCGCAGCCCGCGCGACGGTCCGAACCTGACGGGGCCCGAGCTCGCCGACCGGCTCGAAGCGACCTGGAGCCGGCCGCCGGGCTTGATCGGCTGGCTCGGCACCGTCGATCATAAGGAGATCGGCCGCCGCTACATCGTCACCGCTCTGCTGTTCCTCGCCGCCGGCGGCCTGCTCGCGCTGCACATGCGGCTGCAGCTGATGTTGCCGGACAACGACACGATGGGTCCGGGGCTCTTCAACGAGAGCTTCACCATGCACGGCACGACCATGATGTTCCTGTTCGCCGTGCCGGTGATGCAGGGCGTCCAGATCTACCTCACTCCGCTCATGGTCGGCACTCGCGCGATCGCTTTCCCGCGCCTCACCGCCTTTAGTTACTATATGTATTTGTTCGGCGGCCTGTGGCTGTGGGCCGCGCATTTCCTTCGCTTCGGTCCGGACAACGGTTGGTTTTCCTATCTGCCGCTGGCCGGCCCGGAATATGGCATCGGCAAGCGGTCCGACGTCTGGGCCCAGACCATCACCTTCACCGAAGTCGCGGCGCTCGCCGTGGCGGTGTCGCTGGTCGCGACGATCCTCAAGCAGCGCGCGCCCGGCATGACGCTGGCGCGGATGTCCATTTTCGTCTGGGCGACCCTGGTCACCTCGCTGATGGTGATCTTCTCGATGCCGTCGGTCGCTCTGACCTCGGCCTTCCTCCTCTCCGACCGGCTGGTCGGGACGCAATTCTTCAACCAGGTCGAGCACGGCGACCCGCTCTTGTGGCAGCATTTGTTCTGGTTCTTCGGTCACCCCGAAGTCTACATCATCTTCCTGCCGGCGACCGGCTTCGTCAGCGAGATCGTGGCGACCTTCTCGCGCCGCTCGATCTTCGGATATCCGATCGTCGTCCTGTCGCTGGTCGGCACCGGCATCCTCGCCTTCGGACTGTGGGTCCACCACATGTTCGCGACCGGGCTGCCGCGCGTCGGCTACAGCTTCTACACCGCCGCGAGCATGGCGGTCGCGATCCCGACCGGCCTCCAGATCTTCTGCTGGATCGCGACCATGTGGGACGGCCGCCCGCGCCTCCACGTGCCGATGCTCTACGTCGTCGCCTTCATCGTCACCTTCGTCATCGGCGGCCTCAGCGGAGTGATGATCGCCGCGGTCCCACTCGACCTCCAGGTCCACGACACTTACTTCATCGTCGCCCACTTCCATTATGTGCTGATCGGCGGCGCGGTGTTCCCGCTGCTCGGCGCGATCACTTATTGGTATCCGAAGTTCACCGGCAGGCTGATGTCGGAAGCGCTCGGCAAGGTCGGCTTCTGGATCATTTTCCTCGGCTTCCAGCTCGCCTTCTTCCCGATGCACATCGCCGGGCTGATGGGCATGCCGCGCCGGGTCTACACCTACCCCGCCGGGATGGGCCTCGAGCTCCCCAACCTGCTGTCGAGCATCGGCGCCGCGGTCGTGGCGATTGCGGTCGCTCTGTTCGTCGTGAACATGGTCTGGTCGTTCTTCGGAGGGCGGGTCGCCGGGCCAAATCCGTGGGACGCGCCGTCGCTCGAATGGGCGGCCGACTCGCCCCCGCCGTGGTACAATTTCGCCCATATCCCGGCGGTCGACAGCCGCACCCCGCTGTGGGATTCCGAATCCAAGCTGCCGGTCGTGCACGGCCTCCGGGTCGACGACCGCGAGCTGCTCCTCACGACCGTGATTTCGGCCGCGCCCGACGTGCGCGAGCCGGGCGCCGTGCCGAGCATCTGGCCGTTCATTGCCGCGGTCACCACGGCGGTCACCTTCATCGCCTCGGTGTTCAGCCCGTGGGCGCTGGCGTTCGGTACGGCTCCGATCGTTGCCGCGCTCGTCGCCTGGTTCTGGCCCAAGACTCCCGGCCCTTACGAGGAGCCGATGATCACATGATCCGCCCGCCGGCCTTTACCGAGAATCTGGCGGAGCTGCCGGACCATGCGTTCAGCCATCGCAGCCTGACGTGGTGGGGCGTGGTCGGATTCATGGTCATCGAGGGCACCGCCTTCGCGCTGACCATCGCGGCCTATTTCTTCCTGATGAGCCATGAGCGGCAGTGGGCGCCGCCGCCGTGGCTGCCCCCGGGGCTGGTCGCCGGGACGATCTTTACCGTGCTGATGCTGCTCAGCGAAATTCCCAACACCATGGTCAAGCGGGCCGCCGAAGCTGAGGACGTGGCGGCCGTCCGACGCCTGTTGCCGGTGATGGTCGCGATCGGCGGCGTGCTGCTGGTGATCCGCGGCTTCGAGTTCAATTCGCTCAACGTGATGTGGTATTCGAACGCCTACGGCTCGATCATCTGGGCGCTCCTCCTGCTCCACGCCACGCATGTCGCGACCGACTGGTTCGACACGGTCGTCCTGTGGCTGCTGATGCGCACGCCGCACGGCGAATCCCCGCGGCGTCTCGTCGATACCGACGAGAACGCGCTCTACTGGCGCTTCGTCTGGCTCAGCTGGCTGCCGATTTATGCGCTGATCTATTGGGTACCGAGGATGTTCCGGTGAAGCGCTCGCAGGAAACCGCGGACCTGTTCATGCCGTGGGCCGGGCTGATCGTCGGCCTGATTGCGCTCAGCGTCGCGCACCAGTGGGGTTCCGACAGCATGTTCGACGATTGCGCGGCCACCAGCCCGAGTCCGCTGCTCATCGTGTCGCTGCTGGCGATCCTCGCGACGCTCGGCGGGGGCTTTCTGTCGTGGCGCGTGTTCGCCAACGACTCCGAGGCGCCAGCGCGCAAGGTCGTCGCTGCCATTTCCATCGGGACGTCGGCGCTGTTCGTCATGGCGATGGTGCTTCCGATGGTCGCTGCGTTGCTGTTGCCGCCATGCTTCCAGTGAGGCGCGCCTTGATCCTCGCGGCCGTGCTTGTCGCGTCACCCGCAGCGGCGCATGGCCGTGAATCTCACGCGTCGCCCGGCTGGACACTCGATCCGTGGGTAACGCTGCCGCTCGCGCTCTTGCTGATGGTCTTCCTCATCGGCCGTGCTCGCCTCGCGAACCGTTCGAGGAACGCCGCGCCGCCCCCGTGGCTGTTTGTCGGCGGCTGGGCGGTCCTGACGCTGGCGCTCGTCTCGCCCCTCCACGAAGGCGGCGAGCGCAGCTTCACGCTCCACATGATCGAGCACGAGCTGATCATGCTTGCGGCGACCTTCTTGCTCGCGGCGTCTCGCTCGGGCGGAATCCTCGCCTGGGGGCTGCCGGCACCGGTGCGCGGCTGGCTCGGCGGCGGGTGGAAAGCGCCGCTCGCATCGCTGTGGCGGCAGGTCACCGAGCCCGTCACCGCGACCGTGGTTCAGGCGGTGGTGATGTGGGCGTGGCACGCGCCGGCGCTGTTCGACCGGGCGCTCGACAGCCGCGGCTGGCACATCGCCCAGCATTTGAGCTTCATCGTCGCCTCGCTGCTGTTCTGGGCGGCGATGCTCAATCCGCGGCGCGGCGGCTATCTGCTGTCCGCCGCCTGCCTGTTCCTGACGTCGCTGGTCGAAGGCGCGCTCGGCGCGCTGATGGCGCTCGCCCAGAGCCCCTGGTACCCGGCCTATGCCGCGATGGGCATGTCGGGCATCGGCCTCGATCCGACCACCGACCAGCAACTAGCCGGCCTGGTCATGTGGATCCCGGGCGGCGTCGTCCACGGCGCAGCGGCGCTGTGGCTGCTCTACAAATGGCTCAACAGCGAGGGCGGTCATGCCGTACGTGTCCGCTAGCAAGGGCGCAGTGACGATCCTCGGCCTGGCCGCGGCCGCGGCCGCGTTCGCCGCAGGCGCAGTGATCAACACGATCGACGATCGCCGCGACATGCGCGCTCACGCCGCCGCGAGCGTCGGCGGCGACCCGGCGCGGGGCGAAGCGATGTTCATCCAATATGGCTGCGGCGGCTGCCATCGCCTGGCGCATGTCCGCAAGGCAACAGGCGTGGTCGGGCCGTCGCTCGATGGTGTCGCCACCCGGGCGATGATCGCCGGCAAGCTCGACAACCAGCCCGACAATCTCCAGCGCTGGATCCGCGACCCGCAGGTGGTCACTCCGGGCACCGCGATGCCCGACCTCGACGTCGGTCGGCGCGACGCGCGCGACATCGCCGCGTTCCTCTACACCCGGACGAGCTAGCGGCTCACCAGATATCGTTGATCGTCGCGGCGACGGTCATGACGCAGGTGACGACGACGACGATCAGGGCCCAGGTGGCCCATTTCGGCCACAGGATCTGCTGAGCGGGATTCGGCATCGCCGTCCCAACGCCCCCACGTCGCGCCGGTTTCACCCCGCGGTCGGCTAGGCGACGACCACCGCGTCGCGCTGGACTCGCCGCACCTCGTCCCATGGGATTCGTCGCCCGCGCTGGCGCGCCGTCCAGCGCTCGATCAGGCTCGACGGGCCGCACATCAGCGCGGTGACCCGGCCGCCGTCGCAATGCACTTCGTGGACCCGGCCGAGCCGCTCGCCGCCTTCGGAGCGCACTTGCTTGTCGCGCAGGTCCGACAGCCGCATCACAACGCTCCTTTCCGCGGAATCCACCGGGCGGTCCGATCATCCCCCTTGCCGAGTCCGAGTTGTTCGGCGGTTCGCTTGAGCCGCACGGCGGCGCCGATCGTCTCGATCGCGTCGAACGGCACGCGAGCGGCATGATCGCCGGCGACCGCTCGAACAGCCGCCATCATCCAGCGCGGCATCCGGCCTGCATAGGCGCCTGGCCCGACTAGCAGCGCCATGACTTTAAGCGGCTTACCCGATGCGCCGCTGAACTCGACGTCGTCGACGATCCCGCAATAACTGCCGTCGCGGTCGATCAGCGGCAGGTCGAGCAGTTCGCTGACCAGCTTGATCGGGTCGCCTGGCCTCATCCGTTGCCTCCCGACGTCAGGAAATAGAGGGGCAGCGCGGCGACCGCCGCCAACGTGACCACTCCGAAATAGAGCCAGCCGAGGCCCTTCGCGAGCCGGCCGTTGGCATGCTCGCGCATCACTTTCCTGTCGCCCGACAGGAGCAGCAGCGGCAGGTAGGTCAGCGGCAGCACGAGGATCGAGAACAGCACGGCGAACTCGACCAGGGTCATCACGTCGACCCCCGTCAGGACGATCGCCAGCGCCGCCACGAACAGCACGATCCAGGTCATCGTGAAGCGCGGCGCTTCCCACGGCTTCTTGTGCCGTCCCCACCGCCAGCCGAAGAATTGCGCGATCGAATAAGCGTTGGCGAGGCACGTCTCGACGCCGGCCCCGGCGACCGCGAACAACATTCCGAGCAAGGCCAGGATCAGCCCCCATTTGCCGAACGGGATCGCGGCCTCGAGCGCGGCGCTTCCCGGGATTGCGGGGTCGACGTTGGCCGGTCCGAACAGCAGTGCCGAATTGGACAGGATCGCAATCGCCAGGATCGATCCGAGCCCCATGCCGAGGATGCTGGTCATGCGATTGGTCAGCATGTCCTTGGGGCTCCATTCCTCCTCGATCCCGCCGGACGAGTAGAAATAGACTTCGTAGGGGAACATCACCGCGCTGATGATCGCGACCGTGAAATACGCGAAGGTCAGCAGCTGCTTGGTGCTGAGCCCCGTCGGGACCTGCGGCACGAAGCCGGCGGCGATTTCGTGCCACGGCGGGTGGTTGGCGACCAGCGCGACCGCGAAGACGATCATGAACAGGCCGAGCAGGCCGTAGGTCCGCTCGATCCACTTGAACGGAAGGACCCAGATCGACACGATGAACGCCGCGGTCATGCCCCCGGCGAGCAACAGGTACGGCGCCCCGGTCAGGTAATTGAGAATCAGCGCCACGCCGCCGATCTCGGCGGCGCAGGTGATTAGATTGCTGACGATCGATGCGGCGAGCACGACCAGTCCGAGCTTCAGCCCGAGCCGGTGGCGCATGAGGTTGAACACCGGCTGCTTGGCGACCGCCGCGACGCGCCCGCTCATTTCCGAGAAGACCACGATCCCGACCGTCGCGAAGGCGAATACCCAGATCAGCGCGTAGCCGAAGGTCGATCCGGCCCTAGCCGCGAACACCAGCTCGCTGATGTCGACGAACCCGCCGACCGCGGTCATGATCCCGAGCGTCAGCTCAAGCGGATTCAAGCTGGTCCTCGATCCGCTTGAGGGCCTCGGCGTGCGCGCGAAGCTCGCCCGGCGAAGCGCCAGGAGGCTCCGCCAGAAGCGCCTTCATCTCGCCGGCGTAGCGTGACTCCGGAGCGCTCAGCGAGGTCGCCGCCGTGCGCAGGCCGTCGTTCAGCCACTGGTGCATCGAATCTACGTAGGTAGCGGTCAGCCGGCCCTCGTTCGCCTGCTCGTTGACCAGCGCCCATTCGGCCGCGATCGACCGCGCCTGCTTGATATATTGCAGATCCGACTCCGGCGCTGCCGAGGAACAGCCCGAAAGGAGCGCCAGCGCGGCCAGGCTTCGCCGCATCATTCGGCGTCCTGCCGCAGCCGCTCGGCCGGCTCATCGACCTTGGCGAGCGGCCTGACGGCAGGGCCGTTCAGCACCGACCCGTCGGCCTGGAACTGCGAGCCGTGGCACGGGCAGTCCCAGCATTTCTCGAAGCTGTTCCAGTGCACGATGCAACCGGCGTGGGTGCACACGGCGCTGCGCTCGACGACCGACCCGTCCTCCGCTCGGTAGACCGCGTGCTTGGCGATTCCGCGGCGCAGGATCGCCCCTTCGCCGGGCTTTACCTGATCGACGCTGTCGACTTCTCCCGGCTCGAGATGCTCGGCCATGTTGGTCATCACCGGGCCCTGGCCCCTCGCATATTCGGTCAGCGACGTGCGGCTTTTCGGCTTGCGCGCCGGATCGAACAGCTCGGCGAAGCGCGCTTTCTCGTTGCGGTAAAGCGCGATGAAGTTGAGCGCTCCAGCGACCCCGTTGGTCATCCCAGTGCCGCTGTCGCCGGTGTGGACGTAGATCCGGTCGGAGCCGTCGCGGCCCGAAAAGGGTAGGCAGTCGACCGGCTCCATCACCTGGCCCGACCAGCGATATTCGACCTTGCCGAAGCTCGGAAAGCGCTTGCGCGTCCACGCTTCGAGATGCGCGAAACGCTGGTCCATGTCGTTCGCGGTTCCCGTACGATGGTCCTCGCCGCCGACGATCAGCCAATCCACGCCGTCCCCGGCCGGCTGCAGGCGGACGTAATGGTACGGCCACAACGTGTCCCAGATCAGCGCGTCCTCGACGCTCCCGCTGGGCACCCGGCCGGCCATCGCATAGGTCCGCATCGGCTCCTGCTTGGTGTGGATCGCGACCCGGTCGTTGACCGGCGAATTGGTCGCGAACAGTGCGGCTCCGGCGCGGATCGAGGGTCCTGCCTCGGTGCGGATCAGGATTTCGTCGTCATCTTCGTCATGCTCGACATAGACCGTCCCGCCGTGGACCCGGCCGCCGCGCTCGACGATCGCGCGGAGCAGGCCGGCGCAAAATTTGAGCGGGTGGAACCGCCCCTGGTCGGCGAATTTCAGGGCGCGCAGGCCGTCGCCGAGCCGATAGGGCGTCTGCTTGGCCCACTCGACCGCGACTCCGAGCCTTCGGCAGGCGTCATATTCCTGCTCGAGCCCCTTCACATGGGCGCGTTCGGCGGCAATGAGGTAGCCCGGCAACCGGGTGAAATCGGCGTCGATTCCTTCGTCGCGGCAGACCGCCTCGATCCGGTTGATCGCAGCGACCTGGCTCTCGTGGTAGAGCCGGGCGTCGTCCTCGCCGACCATGCCGATCAGCTCGAAATAGCGGTCGTCGACTTCGGTCACGAGGTGGGCGGTCGTCCGAGCGGTCATTCCCGCAGTGATGTCGCCGCGATCGATGACCAGGACTTCGGCGCCGCAGCGCGCCGCTTCATAGGCCGACGACAGGCCGGCGATCCCGCTTCCGACGACCACCAGGTCGCAGCGCGCGTCCTCGTTCAGCGACGCGAAGGACGGCATGTCGTAAAGCGCTTTCCACAGCGAGGGCATGGCATCACCTCCGCCCCGACAACGATCAGCGCGGGAGAGTGGATGCACCGCCCTTGATCGGTCGTTGCGGAAGTGTAAGAAGTTGTGGATTAACGTTAAATTTTCAGGAAGCGAAAACCAAAAGGTCTGATAATGTAGCAGGAATGGCGGTCGAGAGGCCGCCTTTGGTCAACTGAGTGGGGGGGAGAAACCACGACGGAGACCTAAGTGAACGTACAGGCCTCGCGGGACTTCATCGATCGCCGCCAGCTGGTCAGCGCGCTGCGCGCGCTTCGCCGCGGCGATTTCAGCGTCCGCCTCCCTGAAGAAGTCGACGGAGTCGACGGCGAGATCGCCAGCCTCTTCAACGAAGTCGTCGGCATGAACGACGCGATCACCAAGGAATTCGAGCGCCTTTCCAAGGTCGTCGGCAAGGAAGGCAAGATCACCCAGCGCGCGCGGGTCCGCGGCGCGAGCGGGGGCTGGGACACCAAACTGCGCGCGGTCAACGAGCTGATCGACGACATGGTCCAGCCGACCGCCGAAGTGTCGCGCGTGATCGGCGCGGTCGCCAAGGGCGACCTGTCGCAGACGATGGCGGTCGAGATCGAGGGCCGCCAGCTCAAGGGCGAGTTCCTGCGCATCGGCAAGGTGGTGAACACCATGGTCGAGCAGCTCGCCTCCTTCGCCTCCGAAGTGACGCGCGTGGCGCGCGAGGTGGGTACTGAGGGCAAGCTCGGCGGCCAGGCGACGGTGAAGGGCGTGGCCGGCACCTGGAAGGATCTGACCGACAACGTCAACGCGATGGCGACCAACCTCACGGGGCAGGTCCGCAACATTGCCGAAGTGACCACGGCCGTGGCCCGCGGCGACCTTTCCAAGAAGATCACCGTCGAGGTTAAGGGCGAGATCCTCGAATTGAAGAACACCATCAACACAATGGTGGACCAGCTGAACGCCTTCGCCGGCGAGGTTACCCGCGTCGCTCGCGAAGTGGGCACGGAAGGAAAGCTCGGCGGCCAGGCCCGCGTGGAAGGCGTTGCCGGCACGTGGAAGGACCTCACCGATAACGTCAATCTCATGGCCGACAATCTGACGGGCCAGGTCCGCAACATCGCCGAAGTGACCACCGCCGTCGCCCGCGGCGACCTGTCGAAAAAGATCACCGTCGACGTCAAGGGCGAGATCCTCGAACTGAAGAACACCATCAACGTCATGGTGGACCAGCTCAACGGCTTTGCGTCGGAAGTGACCCGCGTCGCCCGTGAGGTCGGCACCGAAGGCAAGCTCGGCGGCCAGGCGCAGGTGCCGGGCGTTGCCGGAACCTGGGCCGACCTTACGAACAACGTGTACCTGATGGCGGCGAACCTCACCGGCCAGGTCCGCAACATCGCCGAGGTGACCACCGCCGTGGCGCGCGGCGACCTGTCGAAGAAGATCACGGTCGACGTCCGCGGCGAGATCCTCGAACTGAAGAACACCATCAACACGATGGTGGACCAGCTGAACTCGTTCGCTTCCGAGGTGACCCGCGTCGCGCGCGAAGTCGGCTCGGAAGGAAAATTGGGTGGGCAGGCGCAGGTGGAAGGCGTTGCCGGCACCTGGGCCGACCTGACGGATAGCGTGAACCTCATGGCCGGCAATTTGACGGGCCAGGTCCGCAACATCGCCGAGGTGACGACCGCCGTCGCCAAGGGTGACCTGTCGAAGAAGATCACGGTCGACGTGAAAGGCGAGGTGCTCGACCTCAAGACCACCATTAACGTGATGGTCGATCAGCTCTCGAGCTTCGCCG
>JBJMUB010000065.1:0-27004 GCA_045811385.1 Sphingomicrobium sp.
CTACACCGGCCAGCAGTTCATGAGCGAGCTCAGCCTGACCGGCCAGCCGCACGCCTTCTATTATTACAAGGCGAGAATCTACCGCGCCGATATCGGCCGGTTCCTGCAGACCGACCCGGTCGGGTACGACGGCGGGATCAACCTGTACGCCTATGTTGGCGACGATCCGGTCGACAGGACCGACCCGAATGGACTGCTGCCCGCCGAGGGAAGCCCCCAAGACGAGGCAATGCGTGAGGCGGCGATTGAGATGACGCCGAAGGAGCGGCTCGGATGGGGATTGGCCACGTTGGCTGCAGCCGGCGCAGGGTTCGCTTGCCTCGCCGGAGCGTGCGAGGCGGCACTCTCACTTGGCGCACGAGCACCGGGAATCAGCCGAGCCACTGCAGTCGAGCGCGCTGCATTTCAACGTGCCACTTCGGCCTTTCCAAAGCAGCTCCAACAGACACTGAGAATGGAAACCCGGCAGATCCAGCGATCACTGCGCTCTTTCGAGAAGAATGTCGCTGATCACAAGGGCTGGCTTGCTGATCCAAAATCGAAAATTAAGAACTGGGATCAACTGTCTTCTGATCAGAAAAGAAACATTCTGCATCACTGGAAGGAAGACGTGAAACGCAACGAAGCTTATGCTACCATGGCGAGGCGAGTATTGAACGAAAGATTAGGGCTATGAGCTTGGAATCATTTGCAATTGTGTTCGGAGAAGCGCTACGAAAGATTATCGACGAGCGGATTGTCGAAGCCTCGGCGCATTCTGGCGACGACGCGTTCAATGAAGGCTATTTAGCCGCTTTGCACCGCGTATTCACTCTCATGCAGCAAACCGCCTCTGCTAACGGTGTGACCGCTGAGGATGTGAGCATGGGCGGCGTGCAGGAGAACGATTTTTTTAGGTAGGAATTACGGACTACGGAATTACGGTGACGGTTTACTGAACGCACCGGTCGCGACGACCCGTCACGCGGGATCAGACGCAGGCCGATGAGCACGGCCTTCGGCGGACCTTCGCCGATGCGCACCGCCGCTACACCGCCTTCGTCAACGCCCGCCACCGCTGGACCGGCCATTTGTGGCAGGGCCGCTACGGCGCGGTGGGGGAATTTGGGGACAGTTTAGATTGTCCCTGAAGCCGAAGGCCTGAAGCGATCGGCGACGTGGGTCACGAGCTTGAGCGGTTGAGCGGACGCCTCCGCTCCTAGAAGAGCCGGTCAGCCGAACCACGAACGAAATGGGGTGAATCAGTAAACTGTCACCGTAATTACCTGATCAAGCTGCGAACCGAGCAGGGCGTGAAGGAGCCGTGAGCAGACTGAGTGAATCCTGTGCGGCTGTTTGCCGACCAGAGAGGCCAAACGGTTTGCCCGAAAAATTCTAGAGGAATGAGGTATGAACGGAATTAAGATTGCAGGTGCGATTGCTCTCATTCTCGTCATTGCGCTCCTGCTTTATGTGAGGTTCGCTCCAAGCGTTTCGCAGGACGTGTGTCTGGATGGCGGCGGTAAATGGGAAAATGGTGATTGTGTCGGTCGTCGCCCGAACGGGTGACAAAGAGAGTTATGCCAACAGTTTACTGAATGCGTGAACGCGGCCGCGCCTGGCCCGCGCGCCGCCTCGCATCGGCCCATCGCGCGAGATCGGACGTGGGGCATTCGGCAACGCGGCGCTTCTCTGCACGCAACCGCACCCGCATCACTCACCCCGACACGACCTATTTCACCTACGATTACGACGGGCTCGACCGGCTGATCGCCATCCGCGAGAACGGCGGGCTCGAGCAGGTCAGCCTGGTCTATGACCCGCTCGGCCGGCGGAGCCAGCTCGCGCGGCGCAACGGGCGCCAGACCTATTATGAATATGACTCGGCGTCGCGGCTGTCGGCGCTGACCAACACGAGCTTCGGCAGCGCGTCGGACGTGCGGTTCGATTATGCCTACAATCCCGCGGGCCAGATCGTCAGCCGCGCCAGCAGCAACGAGGCGCGGGGCGAGGACAAGGCGTCGGATCATGCGCCGACGTGGGTCGAGTTGGCATAGTTCCCCGGCGAAGGCCGGGATCCAGGCGCGCGTAAGCGCGGCATCGGCTCGGTATTGAAGCCCTACCGGGCTCCCGGGCCCCGGCCTTCGCCGGGGAACTACAATTGCTTCCCGAAAATCCGGTAGCGGTGGTTGACCGCGGCTCCGGGGAGCTCGGCGATCGACAGCATCCCTTTATTGTCCTCGAGGATCCAGCCGAACTCGCCGACGCTGGCGCCGAACTTCGCGACCGCGTCGCGGCGGGTGTATTCGATCATCATGAAGGCGAGCTGGCTCGCGAGCCGGCTGTGGTGGAGCTTTTTGGCGACGCCCATCAGCGGGACGCGCAGGCGCCGGGTGCGCGGCTTCCGCAGGCGCCACAGCAGTTTGACGAAGTTGAACGGGAACAGCTCGCCATTGAGGTCGCGGATCAGCTCGTTGATGTCCGGGATGGTCAGCATGAAGGCGACCGGCTCCCCGTCCACTTCCGCGATCCGCACCAGCTCGTCGAAGATGATCGGCTTCAGCTTCTTGCCGGCGTAGGCAATCTCGGACTCGGTCAGCGGGACGTAGCCCCAATTGTCCGACCAGGCGTCGTTCAGGAGGTTGAGGATGATCTTCGCTTCGGCGTTGAAGCGCGACTTGTCGACCGTGCGGATGCGGATGTGCGGGTTGCGCTCGCCCATGGCGATCAGCCGGTCGACCTTGGGGTCTTCCCAATTGGTAATGTCGAGCTCGTAGGTGAGCAGGTCCTTGGCCTTCGCGTAGCCCGCGGCCTCGATCCAGCCCCGGTATTCGGGCTTGTGGTGGCCCATCATCGCCGTCGGCGGCTCGGCGAAGCCTTCGATCTCGAGCCCCGGCTCGTCCCAGATCGACAGGCTGATCGGCCCGAGCGCGCCGGTCATGCCCTGAGCGCGAAGCCAGTCCTCGGCGGTGGCGATCAGCGCCGCCGCGGCCTCGCCGTCGAGCGCATCGAAGAAGCCCCACTGGCCAGTCCCTTGCCCCATATGCTGCTGGACGAGCTCGTCGACCTGCGCGCTGATCCGCCCCACCACCTTGCCGCCGCGCTTGGCCAGCCACAGCTGGGCCCTGGCATGCTCGAACCAGGGGTTCTTGCCGGGGGTGATCAGCCCGTGGACCTCGTCCTTGAGTGGCGGGACCCAGGCCGGGTCGCCCTGGTAGGCGGCCCAGGCGAAATCGACGAACGCCTTGCGGTCGGCCTTGGTCTCGACCGGGCGGATGGCGATGGGCGCGCTGCTCATGGGCGACGGCTAGCCGACCGACGGCGCCAGCGCCAGCGCGCTGGGTTGCGGGACGAGTGTCCGCTAAGGGTGGAAAGCGGACGCTAACCGGCAGCCTCGAACGTGACGGTCACCTTGTTGAAGGTTCGCACCGAGCCGCTACTGATAGTCAGCTCGCCACCGCCCCATTGCGCGGTCATTAGATGTTCGTGCCCGCTCCGACGAGCCGCATTAATCGCGTGGAGCAGCTGCTCTGCGCCTTCCTCGTCGAGATAGATAAGGAGCTGGCCCTCGCCGACAGGTTCATCCGCCATGAACTCGAGCTGCATGTGGGCGCCTCCTGCTTCGAGCTTAGACGCCCACCGAATGTCCGCAATGGGTGGAAAGCGGACACTAGCTAGTTGTGGTAATACTCGTTGCCGATGAAGCCGAATTTGAAGCCAGTGACCGTAGCGACATTCATGAGGCAGGACAGGACTTCGCCGCCCTTATCAGGTGGATTTAGGTTTCGCTTCACCCAATCAGGACTGAGCGCGTGGAATCCGAATTGGGACTGGAAGGCGCCGTTAGCTCGCGGACCACAGAGACTCTCGACTTGCCGCGTGAAGGCGCATCGTCAGTCTCGCCTTCTCGATACTCGGGAACGCGGTTGAGGAGTCCTCGCGCAGAAAGCCAAGAGCGAGCTTGCGCTAGGAACACCGGAGCTAGGCGGGCCTCGCGCAAAACCTCAAAGCGCCGCTGGATCTCCGGTCGCAGCTCAAGGGTGTAATAGCTGACCGCCTTGTCGGCGCACCTCAGTTGCTCGTCCGTCGCCGACTTCACGGCCGTGGCAACTAGTATGTCCTCACCGCCGCTATCAGGATCGTTCCACCGAATCGTGACAGGTCCGAGGCCGCATTCGGTGAAGCGTTCAGCCGCCTCTTGAGCCGTTATGCGCTCGAAAACGTCCAACGGCGTGGAGGCTGGAGCGGCCATGAACAGGAGGATTGATCCGAACACCGCCTGAATGTCGCATCCGCTGCTAATGTCTGCAATGGGTGGAAAGCAGACAATAGCGTCCCGTTGTTTCCCAGCCGATGATCGCAAGCCGCACGCGGCGCTTCCGCGCCCACTTCGTCAGGCATCGCACCTTTGCTTCTGGAAGTGGGTCAGCGTCCGCACTCTTCCTTCCAAAGGCGAATCCTCCAACTTCAGTGACGCGCCATGCAAGGTCGTCGAGCGATAGTCCGCAATCGCGAACCGCGTCTCGTGCCTCTTCCTCACCGATGCGCCGGTAAGGGAGGAGAAGGTTCAACAGGCTCACAGCCGGACTGAAGCCCCGGCCAGTGTCTCCGAGCCGAGAATCTTCGCCGCGTCAGTCCCCGAAGATCAGCGGCAACAGGACGTTGGGAATGAAATCGACCATGAAGTGGGCGACGATCAGGATCAGCAGGTTGCGCTTCCACAGGTAGATCGCGGTGGCGATCGCGCCGATGACGAAGGTGATGAGGATGCCCGCGACACCCTGGCTGAAATGGCTGCCGGCGAAGATCAGCAGCGGCACGGCGGCGGCGGCCACACGGTTGCCGGTCAGCGCCTCGATCCGTTCGATCGCGTAACCGCGGTAGAAGACCTCCTCGGCAATCCCGGCCCGGGCGTAGAGCAGCAGGCTGACGCCGATCGGCACGGCGGGGCCCGGGGACGATCCGTAACTGAGCCCGATCAGCGGGAAAACGACCAGGCAGGCGGCGATTCCCACCCCGAACAGCAGCATCGCCGCGATGCTCCACCCGAGCGCCGGGAGGATTTTCTGCGGTTTGAGACCGATCGACGACAGCGGCAGCTGTTCGCGGGCGCGGACGATCCACAACAGGATCCCGACCAAGGCGAGAATGATCAGCTCCCGAGCGACCATCGCCCCGAAGTCGGCCCGGGTGAATCCGGCGAGCTTGAACAGGATCACCACCGCCGGGGCGGCAAACAGCGCAATGGCCAGTCCGGCATAGGTCCAGGTGCGGCCGGCGGCTGGTGACGAGACACTCATCTGGCGTCCCCCCGACGCGGATGCAGCGGTTGAAACCGCAGGCGAAACGAAACCGTAGGCCCGGGGTTCGCCCGACGCAATACGCCGCGCCGATGGCTGCTTTGGTGGAAGCGGACTCACGTTAGGATTGGGAACAATCATCAGTCTAGAACGATGGCGTCGGGTGCCGCCGTTCCGCATCAGCGTCATAAATCAACATTCTGCCTCGTCGGACGAGCACCACCTGTCGACCGAGGAAGAAGCGGAACGCGAGGCGATCAAAGCAGCTCTGCAGATCGGGACCGACGAGGTCATCAAGGGCAAGCCATTCTTTGGCGCGGAGGCCAAAGTCGAACGCGATGGCCAACTCGTGGGACGGTTCGTTGTGTCGATCGGCGTATCGCCGCTGCGGTAACTCCGCGTGAGCGCAATGGGTCGATTGCTGTCACGGCAGGTTTGGGTCGAAAGCAGACACTTGGCACGGCTAGTCGAGGCGGAATTTTTCTTGACAAATAGGAACCTATTTGGTTCACACTCGATGTGAGCAGGAAACGGGTCGGCGAATCTGGCGCCGGCGATAGGGACATCGGCGGGAGCAGGGGGCGGCGAGTCCAGTTGCGCGCGGCGCGCGGCAGCCGGAAGGCGAAGGCCAAGCGGGTCGGCTTCACGCGCGAGCGCAAGGATTCGTTCCTGAGCTTCTTCGCCGCGACTGCGAACGCCGACGCGTCCGCGCGCGCTGCGGGTGTTTCCAAATCGACGGTGCACGAGCATCGGCGCAAGGATGCCGTGTTTCGCGCCGCATGGTACGAAGCGCTCGAGGAAGGCTATGCCCGGGTCGAGGCGCTGAGCGTGCGGTGGGCCGAGCAAGCCTTCGCCATCCGGCGCAACGCACGCGCCGAACAGTCCACCGGCACCATGGACCCGAAGGTCGCGCTCGCGGTGCTCGAAGCCTATCGCCGCAACCGCGGCGCGCGTCCCGGCGACGTCCTTCCCCGGTCCACTGACGGCGAAGCGGTGCGGGCGCGGCTCGAGACGATCATGCGCAAGCTCGGGTTGATCAAGGACGAGGACCTAAACGAGTCCGACGAGCAACGATGATCCCGATGCGAACGCTGATGCGGCTGTTCGGAGGATGCCCTCCGCAGGACCGCGAACGGGTGTGGGCGCTGCTGCCGGCGAGCTACCGGCGCGGAATGGAGGAGCAATGGTCGTGGCAGGCGCGCCCGGCGCAGCTGTGCCCAAAGGGCGCATGGGACGTCTGGCTGATCATGGCCGGCCGCGGGTGGGGAAAAACACGGGCCGGCGCCGAGTGGGTGCTGCGGATGGCACGCGAACAGGGCGAGGCGCGGATCGCCCTGGTCGGAGCAAGCCTCGACGAAGCGGCGCGCGTCATGGTCGAAGGCGAGAGCGGGCTGCTGGCGTGCGCCCAGACCGGCGAGCGCATCGAGTGGCGCCCGACCAAGGGCGAGCTGCGCTTCGGATCGGGCGCGGTTGCCCAGCTTTATTCGGGCGCGAGTCCCGAGGGGCTGCGCGGTCCGCAGCATCATTTCGCCTGGGCCGACGAGCTCGGCAAATGGGCGCACCCGCAACGGACGTGGGATATGCTCAACATGGGCCTGCGGCTCGGCGAAAAACCGCGCGCGCTGATCACCACCACGCCGCGGCCGCTCGGGCTGCTGCGGCGGCTGCTCGACGATCCGACGGTTGCGAAAAGCGGCGGACCGAGCTTCGACAATCCTTTCCTGCCGGACGCGTTCGTCGATTCGATGCGGCACAGCTACGCCGGCACGAGGCTCGGCCGGCAGGAGCTCGGCGGCGAGCTGCTCGGCGAGACCGAAGGCGCGCTGTGGACTCGCGCCATGATCGAGGCGTGCCGCTGCGCGATGCCGGCGCGGAGCGAGCTGGCGCGTGTGGTAGTCGCGGTCGACCCGCCGGCGAGCGCCGAGGGCGACGAATGCGGGATCCTGGTCTGCGCGCGGCTGGGCGACGGGCGCGGGGTCGTTCTGGCCGACTGTAGCGTCGGCGGCGAGCGGCCGCAGGGCTGGGCGCGGAGGGTCGCGGCGGCGGCGCGGGCATGGGACGCGGACCGCGTGGTCGCCGAGGCGAACAACGGTGGGGAGATGGTGGCGGAGGTGCTGCGGACGGTGGCTCCGGCGCTGCCGCTGCGGCTGGTCCACGCGAGGCGCGGCAAGGGCGCCCGGGCCGAGCCGGTCGCGCTGCAGTTCGAGGCCGGGCGGTGCCTGTTCGCGGGCCAGTTCGCCGAGCTCGAGGACCAGCTGACGGCGATGACTCCCGACGGCTATCGCGGCTCCGGCTCGCCCGACCGCGCCGATGCGATGGTGTGGGCGCTGACCGAGCTCGTGGTGCGCCCGCCCGCCGTGCCGCGGGTGCGCGGGATGTGAAGGCTACAAACGCCGCATTGGCGCCACTATCTCCATGCAATAGAGGCACTTCCGAAAAGCCATGACCGATACCGCGACCCTAGCGCGCAACGCGACCGACGCTGCCAGGCCTAATGTTCCCGGGCAGCGCCCCCCGGCGCGCGCCAAGGACGATGCGACGATGCTCAAGGCCGCGGCCAACCTGACGCGCGACCTCAACACCCCGCGCTCGGCGATCTACTGGGCGGATATGCTCGGCTCGGCGTTGCTTGGCTATGCGGCGCTGTTCGCGACGCTGGTGCTCGGCTGGCCGCTGGCGCTGGCGACCGGGCTGGTCGCGGTGCTCGCGTTGTATCGCGCCGGATCGTTCATCCATGAGCTGACCCATATCAAAAAGGGCGCGGTCAGGGGCTTCCGCTTCACCTGGAACCTCATGGTCGGGGTGCCGTTGCTGGTGCCGAGCTTCATGTACGAAGGAGTCCACAACCAGCATCACGCCAAGCGCTATTACGGAACGGTCGACGACCCGGAATATCTGCCGCTGGCGCTGATGCATCCGTGGACGCTGCCGCTGTTCCTGGTCGTCGCTGCGCTGGCGCCGCTCGGGATGCTGATCCGCTTCGCGATTCTCGCGCCGCTGTCGGTGCTCATTCCGCGGCTGCGTTCGGCGGTGGTCGGAAAATATTCGGGACTGCAGATCAACCCCAGGTTCGTCCGCCCGGCGCCGGAAGGCGAATTCGCGCGCGACTGGGCGTTGCAGGAGGCGGCGTGCAGCGTCTGGGCGATTGCGCTCCTTGCGCTGGTCGCGACGGGTGTCGTGCCGCTGCGCGAGTTCCTGATCTTCCTCGGCGTCGCCTCGGGCGTGATGTTTCTCAATCAGGTGCGCACCCTGGTCGCGCATCTGTGGGAGAATGAGGGCGAGCCGATGAGCGTCACCGCCCAGTTCCTCGACAGCGTCAACGTCCCGCCGCCGGCCACCCTGCCGGCGCTGTGGGCGCCGGTCGGCCTGCGCTACCACGCGCTGCATCATCTGCTGCCGGGCCTGCCTTACCATGCGCTCGGCGAGGCCCATCGGCGGCTCAGGAAAGAGCTCTCCGCGGAGTCGGTCTATTTTGAGGCCAATCATCGCGGCCTGTCGCCGCTCGTCGTGCGCCTCGCGGCGCGGAGCTGGCGCGGCCGCTAGCGGCGGCAGGGATATTTGCGGGCGGCGAAGCCGCGGAAGGCGGAGTCGAAGCTCTGGTTCTTCTGGGCCGGCGTCAGCGCGTGCATATAGCCGATCAGCTCGGTCGCGCCGATCTCGGCCTGGCCCTTGGGCGGCAGGCCGGTCGCCGACGGGCGACCGGCGGCGCGGTCGGCGTCCTGTTGCGCGCGGAGCGACTGGGCGGAGCCGCGAACGACGCCCATCAGCCGACGAGCCTCGGACGAAAACAGTAAAGAGATCTGGCTTTTGGCCATCAGCGGCTCGGCGCGGGCGAGGAACTCGCCGGCCGTCATCGGGGTCGCGGCAACGGCGGCCGAAGCGAGGACAGAGACTAGTGCGGCGGTAGCGATCCTCGGGTGCATCCGGCCCTCCCTTGGCGCGCAAAGAGGGCCTTGCCACTGAACAGCTGTTGAACGGCGCGGGCTAGCGCCTGCAGGGGTATTTCTTCTGAAGCACCCGGAGCATGCCGTCCTTGAGGCTCATCCGAGCGCGTTCGGCCGGCGGGATCGCGGCGAGGCCGTCGATGAATTCGTAGCTGCCGAGCTTCGCTCGCGGGCTCGGCGAGCAATACAAGATCGGGCGGTGGGCGCGCTCGGCGGCGATGCGGTCGTCGCCGATCGCCTTGCCGACCGCGGTCGCCTCGGCCTTGAGCCGGCCATAGTCGCGGTCGAACAAGGCGAGCGGGCCCTTGGCCTTGAGGCGGTTGGCGCGATCGAGGAAATTCTGCGCAGTGCCCGGCGGCGCGGCGAGCGCCGGCGACACGGCGGACAGAGCGAACAGCAACAGGACAGTCTTGCGCATCAAACAAGCACTCCGAAGCTTAGTGCCGCAGAGTGGTCCTTTGGTTTGAACCGGCCGTAAATTAAGCGCCGGCCGCGGCCGGTCCGCCGATGGCTCCGGGCCTGGGCCGCTTGGCCTTCGGGATCGACGAGCCCGCCGCCGGGATCGCCGGGCCCTTGGCGCCGCCGCGGTCGATCGGTTCGCCGGCGAGCAATTTCTTGATCTCGTCGCCGCTCAGCGTCTCATATTCGAGCAGCGCCTTGGCGAGCGTCTCAAGCTCCTCGCGATGCTCCTCGAGCAAATGCTTGGCGCGCTCATAGCCTTCGTCGACGATGCGACGGATTTCCTTGTCGATCGCCTGCGCGGTCTCGTTCGACATGTTGCGCTGGCGGTTGACCGAATAGCCGAGGAACACCTCCTCGTCGGCGTCGGCATATTGCAGCGGGCCGAGCGCGTCGGACATGCCCCAGCGGGTGACCATGTCGCGGGCGAGGCCGGTCGCATAGCTGATGTCGGACGAGGCGCCGGACGACACTTTCTCGTAGCCGAAGATGACTTCCTCGGCGACTCGGCCGCCCATCGCGACGGCGAGGTTCGCGTACATCTTGTCGCGGTGGTAGCTGTAATTGTCTCGTTCCGGCAGGCGCATGACCATGCCCAAGGCGCGGCCGCGGGGGATGATCGTCGCCTTGTGGATCGGGTCGGACGCCGGCTCGTGGAGGGCGACGATCGCATGGCCGGCCTCGTGATAGGCGGTCATCCGCTTCTCGTCTTCGGTCATGACCATCGACTTGCGCTCGGTGCCCATCAGCACCTTGTCCTTGGCCTCCTCGAACTCCTTCATTGCGACGAGGCGCTTGCCGCGGCGGGCAGCCAGGAGCGCGGCTTCGTTGACGAGGTTGGCGAGGTCGGCGCCGGAGAAGCCCGGCGTGCCGCGGGCGATCACCCGCGGGTCGACGTCGGGCGCCAGCGGCACCTTCTTCAGGTGCACGCCGAGGATTTGCTCGCGGCCGTCGATGTCGGGGCGCGGGACGACGACCTGACGGTCGAAGCGGCCGGGGCGCAGGAGCGCCGGGTCGAGGACGTCGGGCCGGTTGGTCGCGGCGATGATGATGATGCCTTCGTTGGCCTCGAAGCCGTCCATCTCGACGAGCAGCTGGTTCAGGGTCTGCTCGCGCTCGTCGTTGCCGTTGCCGAGGCCGGCGCCGCGGTGGCGGCCGACGGCGTCGATCTCGTCGATGAAGACGATGCATGGCGCCGACTTCTTGGCCTGGTCGAACATGTCGCGGACTCGGCTGGCGCCGACGCCGACGAACATCTCGACGAAGTCCGAGCCGGAGATGGTGAAGAAGGGCACGCCCGCCTCGCCGGCGATGGCGCGAGCGAGCAAGGTCTTGCCGGTGCCCGGAGGACCGACGAGCAACGCGCCCTTGGGAATCTTGCCGCCGAGCCGAGCGAACTTGCCCGGGTCCTTCAAATATTCGACGATCTCCTGGAGCTCCTCGCGGGCTTCGTCGATGCCGGCGACGTCGGCGAAGGTCACCCGGCCCTGCTTCTCGGTCAGCATTCGCGCGCGGCTCTTGCCGAAGCCCATCGCTCCGGAACCGGCGTTCTTCTGCATCTGGCGCATGACGAAGAAGCTGATTCCGAGGATCAGCAGGAAGGGCAGCGAGTTGAGCAGGATGTACTGCCAGATGCTGCCGGTTTCCTCCGGCTTGACCTGGACCCCGACCCCCTTCTGGATCATCCGGTCGGCGATGTCCGACCCGGCCGGGGCGATGGTGTGGAAGTCTTCGCCCGAATTGAGCTTGCCGCTGATCGCCGAATCGCGATTGGTGCTGGTCGCCATCGTCACCTGGCGGACGTTCTGCTCGTCGACCTGGCGGACGAAATCGGAATAAGCCATGGCGTTCCCGGTGGCGGTCCGGGCGCCGCCGTCGATCATCTGGACGAACAAGACGAGCGCGAACAGGATGCCGACCCAGATCAGCAGGCTCTTGGTCCAGGGGTTGCCGGGCTTCTTGTCTTTGTCGCTCATCACTCGTCTTTCGTGGGGCACAACGCCCGTCGCCCTAAAATAGGCCTGTGACGCCCAATAACAATGCGCCGCTTAGAGAGTGGTGAACGGCCGACCGAAAGCTAGCGCCGTTCGACCGGCCGCTGTTCGATCCAGTCGAATGCCGAAGCGCTTTCCAAGTCCCTGAGCCGGTCGAGGAAGATTCCGGCGAGGAGCATCCGGCGTTCGCGAGCCGCTTCAGTGACCGCGCGATCGGCCGCGGCGATTTCTTCGTTGGCTCTCCGCCGATAGAATCTGACGTCGGATTCCACGCGGTCTTTCCCCATCGACTGTAAACTTTCGATTCGACGCCGTGATTTTAACGCAAGTTAGCCGCGGGTCGAGTCCGATCCGTTGCCGTCACGAGCGTCGCGCGGGCGCCGCCGTCACATGCCATTCCGGTCCGCCTTGCAGGCGCAGGCCCGAGAGAGTCGCCGTGCCGCCTTCGGCCAACGTGTCGATCGCCCGTTCGAGATCCGCGCCGCGCGGCTCCGGCGCATGAAACCGGGCGAAGGCGATGCGCAGAAGCCGGCGCAGGATTTCCCGCGGCAGGCCCTCGGGATCGATGCGCAACGCTTCGGCATCGTCGGTCACGCGCATCTGGGCGAGACCATCCGAAAGCCAGTCGAGCGCTTCGTCGGCCTCGGCAAGATGGCGCGCGCTTCGCGCGGCCGCAGAGGCATCGAGCAACTCGGAACCGGCCAGGGCGCGGCGGATTCGCACTCGCTCATAATGGTCGTCCGCGTTGCTCGGGTCGGTCGCCGGGGCGAGCCCCGCCTCGATGCAAATTTGCTCGAGCTCGCCGCGGCGCCAGCTGAGCAGCGGACGAAGCAGTGGGAAGGTGCTGCCGGGCACGCGCGCCTTGGGCCGCATCCCGGCAAGGCCGCGGACGCCCGACCCGCGGTTGAGTCGCATCACGATCGTTTCGGCCTGATCGTCGGCATGGTGAGCTGTCACGAGCGCGCTCAGGCCCCGAGCATCAAGCCAGTCCGCGAGCAGCCGATACCGCATCTCGCGAGCGCGTTCCTGGATCGCCGAAACCGGCGGTTCAGGCCAATCGGCGGTCAGGATGGCGTGCGGAACGCCGACCGTGGCGCAGGCCGTGGCGGCCATCTCCGCTTCCGCGCGGCTTTCGGCGCGGAGGCGATGGTCGACGGTCGCGGATTCGATCTCGCCGGGCCGGACCGCGGCGGCCAGCACAAGCAAAGCGAGGCTGTCCGGGCCTCCCGAAACCGCGATGCCGAGGCGCTCGCCTGGCTTGCTCAGCTGGGCGAGGTCAGCTCGGAAGCGGTCGAAGAGCAGTGGGTCAATCGTCATTGCGAGCGCAGCGAAGCAATCCAGTGGCTTGCCGCGTCGCTACGCTCCTCGCAATGACGAGGAAAGCATCAGCTGCACTGGGCGTCGGTCTTGGCGGTCGCGACCTGCTTCTTGATGTCGGCGCGGACCTTTGCGCCGTAGACCGACTCGAGCTCCAAATAGGCCTTGCACGCCTGGCCCGGCTGGCCGAGCTTCATCAGCGCTTGGCCGAGGAAGTAGAGGCTGTCCTGGGCCCGCGCGCCGTCGGGATCGGCGCGGTAATTGGCGAGCAGGGTCGCGGCGGCGGTGCGCGCGTCGCCCTTGTCGAGCTGGGCGCGCCCAATCAGGTTCTTGGCGTAGCTCGCCCGGCGATGCTTGGGATAGGCCGAGGTGAACGACTTCAGCGAGACGATCGCCTGGTCGTATTGGCCGGCCTCCCACAGGTGGAAACCCTGGCTGTAGGCTTCCTCACCAGGATCCGTCTCGGCCGCGGCATCGGCTCCGCCCGTTCCGGTGGTCACCACCGCCTCGATCTTCGGTCTGATCGGCGCCGGCTTCGCACTCGTGCTTGCCGGCGCAACGGACGTCGTGACGACTGGCGGTGCCGCAGCTGCCGCTGCCGCCACATCCATCACCCGCTGTTCCAACGTCGCGAGGCGCTGTTCCTGTTCGCTTCGCGCCTTGGCCAGCTCCGCCTCCAGGCTCCGCACCCGGTTCCCGTTTTCTTCCGATTGTCGAAGGATGTCCGCCATCTGCCGTTCGAGCGCGTCGAGGCGCTGGTCGAGCGTGACCACCGACGACTGGCTCGCCGCCGGCTCGTCGAGGAAGCCGGCGGTGTCCACCGGCCGGCCCTTCGGAAAGACCTGCCGCTGGACCTGCTGGACCTGGCGCTCGAGGCGATCGATCCGCTGCTCGGGCGACGGCGCCTGGCGCTGAGCGAGCGCCGGCGCGGCGGCGAATGCGATGCTTGCGGAGGCCGCGAGAGTGGCAATTGCACGCGAGAGTGTCACTGAACTTTTCCCCAACCCCTTGAACGGCTTCACTATGGCGCCCGGCGGCTTTCCCGGCGATGAATCTTCAGATGGCCGTGGCATTATCGGCGGGCGCCGGCTGCGGTGCCGGCGGCTCGGGCGGCGCGGTCGACCGCGGCCGAGCGCGTGGCGCTGCGGCCGGAGGACTCGCCGGCTGCACAGCCGCCGGAGCCGGGGCCGAGCGTGCCTTGAGCAGATCGGCGGCGAGCAGACTGACGTTGCTCACCGTCGTCGCCGGCGGGCCGACGGGGGGTACGGCGGTATTGCCGACCGTCACCCGCAACGCCTCGGGCTTGCCGGTCTTGAGCAGCGGCGCGGCCGCGGTGGGCGGGACCGTGAACGTCTGCCCGGGCTGGAGCATACCCTCGAACAGGGTCGCGCCGCCCTTTTCGGAGACCTGCAGCCACACGGCGTCGGTCGCGGTCAGAGCCACCGGTCCCTGCGCGGCGGGCGGCGCCGCGGCCGGCGCGGCCTGCTGCTGCGGCGCCGGAGCAGCCGCGACCGTCGTGTTCGTCTCAGGCTCATCGGTTTGCTCCAGCGAGCGGCGGCTGAGCCAGCTCATCAGGAGCACGATCACGAGCACCGCGGCGATGGCGCCGATCACCAGCGATTTCGGCATGGTTCGCGCCGGGTCGGCCGGTTCGAACACCTCGGTGGTCGTCGCCGGACGATGTCCCCCCATTTCGCCGCGCAGCTGGTCGGCGATCTCGGCGCGGTCGAGGCCGACGACCGACGCATAGTTGCGGGCAAAGCCGATGGTGTAGGTCGGCGCCGGAAGCTTGTCCCAGTCGGCGGTTTCAATGCTTTCCAGATGGCGGCGGGGAATGCGCGTCTGGGCCGCGACGTCCTCGAGCGTCAGACCCTTCTCCTCACGCGCCGCGCGAAGACGTTCGCCGGCTGAAGGGACGTCCGTCTCGACCAGCTCCTCGTCCATCGCCCCGCCTTCGATTTCGCGTGAATGCGTTTCCCTGTTTGAAGGCTGGCGCGGCCCTGTCAACCGCCGATCCTAGCCGACCACGACGCTGTGGCGTCGAGCCCAGTCGGACAGCGCCTTGCGCATGTCCCTCGGCGGCCTGGCGAGCAGCTGATCGAGCCGGGTCCGAGCTGCCGCCGCGTCGAGCGAGCGGACCATCGCCTTGACCGGGCCGACGCCGGCCGGAGTGATCGAGAAATTCTCCGCGCCGATGCCGATCAGCGCCATCGCTTCGAGCGGCCGGCCGCCCATCTCGCCGCAGATCCGGGCCGGCACTCCGGCTTCGCGCGCCGCCGTGAGCACCCGCCTCAGGAAGCGCAGGATCGCCGGGCTCAGCCAATCGTAGCGCTGCGCGAGCCGGGGTTCGGAGCGGTCGGCGGCGAACAGGAACTGGGTCAGGTCGTTGGTCCCGATCGAGATGAAGTCGACTCGCGGCAGCAGCTGGTCGAGCATCTCGGCGAGGCTCGGCACCTCGAGCATCGCGCCGAACTCGATCCGGCTCGGCACCTTGCGGTGCGACTTACGAGCCCAGGCGACCTGGTCCTCGAACAGGCCGCGTGCTTCTTCATATTCCCACGGTTCCGAGATCATCGGGAACATGACTCGCAGCACCTTGCCGCCCGACGCCTCGATCAGGGCCCGCGCCTGCGCCTTCATCAGCGTCGTTCGCTCGAGCGACAAGCGAAGCGCGCGCCAGCCCATCGCCGGATTCTCGGCCTCGTCATGGACGTCGGTGAGATAGGGCAGGGCCTTGTCGCCGCCGATATCGACGGTGCGAAACACGACCGGGCGATCGCCCGCGGACTCGAGCACCTTGGAATAGAGCCGCTGCTGCCGTTCGCGGCCCGGGAGCGTGGCCGAGACGAGGAACTGGAATTCCGTCCGGAACAGGCCGATTCCGTCGGCTCCGGTCATCGGCAGCGCCACTGCGTCCTCGGCCAGCCCGGCGTTGACCATGACGCTGACCTGCACGCCGTCGCGGGTCACCGCCGGCAGCGCCTTCACCGCCGCAAATTCGGCGCGCCGCTTCTGACTCAGCGACATGCGATGCTCGAAGCTCGACTGCAGCCCGCGGTTGGGACGGACGATGACGCTCCCGTTGTCGCCGTCGACCAGGATCGCCTCGCCTTCGGCGACGCTGTGACGGATGTCGCTGAGACGGCCGATCACCGGGACGCCGATCGCGCGGGCGACGATCACCATGTGCGACGTGAGGGAGCCTTCCTCGAGCAGCACTCCCTTCAACCGCCGGCGGTCATATTCGAGCAGCTCGGCGGGCCCCAGATTGCGGGCGATCAGGATCGTGTCGCGGGCGAGGCCGGTCTGGGCCGCGGTGCCCATCCGCCCCGAGACAATGCGCAACAGCCGGTTCGACAGGTCCTCGAGGTCATGCATCCGCTCGGACAGCAAGGGATCGTCGATGTCGCGCATCCGCGCGCGCATCCGCTGCTGGACGCGCTCAATCGCCGCTTCGGCGGTGAGCCCGCTGTCGATCGCCTCGTTGATCCGCCTCGACCAGCCTTCGTCGTAGGCGAACATGCGGTAGGTCTCGAGGATTTCCTTATGCTCGCCGGCGATCCCGAACTCGGCCTCCTTGGTCATGTTGTCGATCTGCTCGCGCATCTTGCGGAAGGCGCCGTAGACCCGCTCGCGCTCGGCCTCGATGTCGTCGGCGACGGTATGCTCGACGATCACCCGCGGCTCATGGAACACCGCTTCACCCTTGGCCATTCCGGCGACCAGCTTGAGCCCGGTCAGGCGCAGCGGGCCGGCGCTGCGCAGGCGCCCGCGCCGGGCGCCGTCGACCAGCCGCGCGCCGGCGATCATTTCCGACAGCACCATGGCGACGGTCTGCAGCGCCTCGATCTCGACATCCTCGTAGCAGCGCGGCTCGGCGTGCTGGACCGCGAGCACCCCGATCGGCGTTTCGAGCCGGACGATCGGCACTCCAGCGAAGCTGTGGAAGCGCTCTTCGCCGGTCTCGGGGCGATAGGCGAAAGCGGGATGCTCGGCCGCTTCGTCGAGGTTGAGGATACGGCCTTCGGCGGCGATGGTGCCGACGAGGCCCTCGCTCATTCGAAGCTTGGTCACGTGGACCGCTTCCTGGCGCAGGCCGTGGGTCGCGAACAGCTCGAGCTTGTTGTCGCGCAACAGATAGATCGAGCAGACCTCGCTTTGCATCTTGTCGGCGATCAGGTCGACGACCTTGGTCAGCTTGGCCTGGACCGAGCCGCGCGCCGCCATCACCTCATGGAGACCGGTCAGGATCTCACGGGCGGAAACGGCGGCTGAGGTGGGCATGGGTGCGCGCTATCAGATGGCGCCGCCCGCTGCCACCTCACCCGTGGCGCCGTGCGGGTTAGAAGCGACTCCCGACCGTGAGGAAGGTCGCGATGTCCTGTCCGCCCTTGCGTGCGACGGTGGCGCTTGCGCCGAGGTTCGCGTCGATGGTCCCGAACGTCGTCCGGATGCCGCCGGTGACTGTCCCGTAGCTGCGGTCCCAGTCGTTGCCGGGAACGGCGTAGGGCAGGGTGTCGATGGTTTGCAGCTCGGCGAACGCCTCCTTTCGGACGTGCCTGAACTCGTGGTCGTACGTCGCCTGGAGATAGGGCGACGTCCCGGGCGCGAGCTCGACCGCCGCGCGCCACCCGAGGCTGCCGATCAGCGACCGGTAGGTCTGGCCGGGGAAGCGCAGCGCGGTCGACAGCGTGCCGTCGCTCTCGTCATAGCCGTCGACCTTGATGCGCTGCATCAGCAGGCCGCCGACCGGTCCGGTCCTGAGCGTCCCGAGCGCAAAGTCGGCTCCGGCCTGGCCGCCGATGGTGAGGTTGTGGCCGTCGGGCGAGCCATGGTGGACGCGGATCGCATTGCCGAGCACGACTTCGCGGTGGACGTCATAGTTAAGCGACGAATAGGTGGCCTGGACATTGGCCCAGACAGCCTTGCCGTACCAGCCGGCGAACAGGCCGCCGGTGAGATCCGACTGGCGGACGTCGCCGCTGTCGGCGCTGAATTCGTTGCGCATTCGGCTGTAGCCGGCGAAGGCTCCAGCGACGAGGCCGCCGTGGACCCAGTCGAGGCCCGCGAGCAATCCCGGCCCGCGGTTGCGGATGCGGCTGTCGGAATGCAGGTCGAAGCGGCCGCTGCCCCACCACCGCAAGCCGTCGCCGGACGCGTCCGAGACGTGCTGCGCGACCCGCTCGGCGCGGCTTCGGCCGGTGACCGCGGCGTTATGCGGGAGCTGCTGGATGAGGCGCGGCGCCTCGAGCACCGAGACGGCATATTGAAACAGGATCCGGTGCGCCGCGGTGGTCGGGTGAACGCCGTCGGCGAACGCGTAGGTGACCGGGGCATCGGGCGACACCAAGGTGGTCGGGTTGCACAGCAGCGAGTTGGCAGTGATCTGCGGCTGGCACGCGGTTCCGGTGACGTTGGTGAAGCCGTAGGCGGCCGGATCGGCGACGACCTCGCCGATCAGCGCGAAGGTGTTGAGCGGGATGACTCGCAGGCCGGCACCGGACAGCGACGAGAACAGGCTCTGGTTGTAGGTCTGGGTCAGCGCCGTTGCCGCCGCCTGGGCGGCCGGGCCCTGCGCCCGGAACGCCGGAGTGACTCCGAGGTCCGGAACCGTGGGCACGAGGATGTAGCGGGCGCCCGCGGTTTGGAGCGTCTGGACGATTCCCACCTCGGCGGCGACCGCGCCGGAGATCGTGGTGGCCGGGTCGGCGCCGGCATTGGTGATTGCGAACAGATCGTTGGCGCCGCCCCACACGGTGTAGAGCGCGTCGGGATCGGCGCTTCCGCCGTTGGCGGCGAGGTAGGAATTTACCTGCGTGCGGAGCGACGGGATCGGACCGAGCGCACCGACCGTGTCGATCCCGACGCGGGCGCCGCCGGCGGCGTAGATATCGCCGGTCTGGCCATTGCCGTTGGGATTGCGGTCGCCGCCATAATAATCGGCGAGCAGCTCGGACCAGACGTCCCCGGGGTTGGTCGTGAATTGGCCGGTGAACGGCTGCGCGCTGACCGGCAGCAGCGGCCGGAAGAATCCGGCGTCCGTCAGGCTGTCGCCGAAAAAGACGGTGTCGTCGTAGGCCGGTTTCGCCGCTGCCGGCGTGGCCACCGCGGCCGAGACCAGAAGCCCAATCGTCAGAACCTTGCGCATAGACTTACTTCCACCCCTGATGCGCCGGCGATGTTCCACGGCTGCGGACAATCAACAAGCTATGTTGTCGGATTCCCGCCGATCCGTGCCGGACCGTTGCCCAAACGGCACGTCAGCCGCGGCTCCCCAGCGCGGCGGCGGCTTCGTCGACGAGCTCCTCGATGATCGTGGCGACGGGCTCCTCGCGGGTGACCATTCCGACCGACTGGCCGGCCATCACCGAGCCGGTCTCGACGTCGCCGTCGATCACCGCCCGGCGCAGCGCTCCGGCCCAGTAATGCTCGATCTGGAGTTGGGCCTCGGCCATCTCGATCTCGCCCGTGTCGAGGCGGTTGGCGACCTCGCGCTGCTTGGCGGCGAAGCGCTCGGTTTCCGCATTCTTGAGCGCCCGAACGGGGATGACGGGCAGGCGCGGGTCGATCTGGACCGACAGGATCGCGTCGCGCGCCGAAGCGCGGATGAACGCCTTCTTGAAGTTGGCGTGGGCGATGCTTTCCTGGGCGCAGACGAAGCGGGTGCCGAGCTGGACCCCGACCGCGCCCATTTCGAGATAAGCTGCGATCGCTTCGCCGCGGCCGATTCCGCCGGCGATGAACACCGGGATGTCCTTGGCGACGACGGGCAGGATCTCCTGGGCCAGCACCGAGGTCGAGACCGGGCCGATGTGGCCGCCCGCTTCCATCCCCTCGATCACCAAAGCATCGACGTTCGAGCGCATCAGCTTCTTGGCCAGCGCGAGCGCCGGAGCGAAGGCCATGAGCCTAGCGCCGTTGGCCTTGATCCGCTCCAGCGCCCAGCCGGGCGGAAGCCCGCCGGCGAGGACGACGTGGCCGACGCGATGCTTGGCGCAGACATCGATCAGCTCGCTCAATTGCGGATGCATGGTGATGAGGTTGACCCCGAACGGGCGGGTCGTCCGAACCTTGGTCTCGGCGATCTCGGTGTCGAGCAGCTCCGGGCCCATCGCGCCGCAGGCGATCACCCCGAAGCCGCCGGCGTTGGAGATGGCGGAAACGAGGTGGCGCTCGCTGACCCAGCTCATCGCCCCGCCCATGATGGCGTGGGTGCAGCCGAGGAACTCGGTGCCGCGGTGCATCAATTCCTTGAGCCGCGCGTGGCCGGCGGACGCGTGGACCGCGCGCGGTTCGGCGATCAGCCCTTCGCCGCTCATGCCGCCTGCTCCTGATCGAGACCGAAGGCGGTGTGGAGGACCCGGACCGCGAGGTCGAGCTGGTCCTCGGCGATCAGCGCGCTGACCTTGATCTCGCTCGACGACACGGCGAGCAGGTTGATCTGCCGTTCGGCGAGGACTTCGAACATCTTCGCCGCGAGCTGCGGGTTGGAGCGGATGCCGACGCCGACGATGCTGACCTTGGCGACCGCATCGTCGTGGACGAGGTCGCGATAACCGATATTCGCCTTGCGCTGCTCGATCACCGCCATCGCCTGGGCAAGGCTCGCGCGCGGCACGGTGAAGGTCAGGTCGGACGCGCCGGTATCGGGAGTCGCGGCGTGGACGATCATGTCGACCTGAATCCCGGCCTCGGCGATCGGCGTGATGACTTGCGCGACCGTGCCCGGCTGGTCCGGCACGCCGGTCAGCGTGATCCGCGCTTCATTGCGGTCGGCGGCGATGCCGGCGATCAGGTTGCGTTCCATTCCTTCTCCTGAAAGCTGGGTGACGATGTCCGTGCCCGGCTTGTCCTCGAACGCCGATAGCACGCGCAGCGGCAGGTTGGCGCGCATGGCGAGTCCGACCGAACGGACCTGGAGCACCTTGGCCCCGACCCCGGCGAGCTCGAGCATCTCCTCGAACGTGACTTCGCCGAGCTTGCGCGCCTTGGGGACGATGCGCGGGTCGGTGGTGTAGACGCCGTCGACGTCGGTGTAGATGTCGCAGCGGTCGGCCTTGACCCCGGCGGCGATGGCGACCGCCGACGTGTCCGAGCCGCCGCGTCCGAGGGTCGCCAGCCGGCCGTCGTCGGACACACCCTGGAAGCCGGGGATCACTGCGACCGTGCCCGCGCTCAGCGCCTCGTCGAGCGTCGCCGCCTCGATCGCGTCGACCCGGGCATTGCCGTGCACGCCCGAGGCGCGGACGAGTTGCCAACCCATGAAGCTGCGCGCCTTCAGGCCCATCGCCTGCAGCGTCATCGCCAGGAGGCCGGCGGTGACCTGCTCGCCGGAAGCGACGACCACGTCATATTCGGTGGGATCGTGAAGCGGCGCGGCCTCGCGGCACAACTGGACCAGCCGGTCGGTCTCGCCGGCCATGGCCGAGACCACGACGAGCACCTCGTTGCCCGCCTCGGCCTCGCGCTGCACGCGTGCTGCGACGCTCCGGATGCGCTCGATCCCGGCCATCGACGTTCCGCCGAATTTCATCACGATCCGCGCCATCGGCGCGGGTCTTAGCTGCTGGCGGGTTCCGCGCAACCGCCGAGCCACTCCGGCATCCGGTCGGCGGCGATCAGCCGGTCGATGCCGACGCGCGGACGGACCACGGCCCAGCGGCCGCCATCGACCAGCACCTCGGGCGTCAGCGGCCGCGAATTGTAGGTGCTCGACATCGCCGCCGCATAGGCGCCGGCGGTGCCGAAGACGATGAGGTCGCCGGCCTCGACCGAGTCCATGTCGCGCGCAGTCGCGAACGTGTCGCCGGTCTCGCACACCGGGCCGACGACGTTGGCGATCCTTCGGGCACCGGACGGACGCACCGCTTCAATCCGGTGCCAGGCGTCGTACAGCGCCGGCCGCATCAGGTCGTTCATCGCCGCATCGACGATCACGAACGGATCCGTCGCGCCCGGCTTCACGCGGATCACCCGCGACAACAGGACGCCTGCGTTGCCGACGATCAGGCGGCCGGGCTCGAGCACCAGCCGGACGTTCCAGTCCGCGGTCACCCGGCGGACCATCGCGCCATAGTCGGCCGGGCTCGGCGGCGGCGGATGGGACGGATCGTAGGGCACGCCGAGCCCGCCGCCGAGGTCGGCCACGCGGATGTCGTGCCCGGCTGCGCGAAGCTCGGCGATCAGGACGCCGACGGCGGTGAACGCGCGCTCGAGCGGCTCGAGGCTGGTCAGCTGGCTGCCGATATGAACGGCGACGCCCTGGACCTCGAGGCCGGGAAGGGCCCTGGCGCGCGCAAACGCCTCGACCGCTTCGCCGATCGCGATGCCGAACTTGCTGGCCGCGGTCCCGGTCGTGATCTTGGCATGGCCGCCGCCGGCGACATCGGGGTTGACCCGGAACCCGACGGGCGCGGCGATGCCGAGGCGGCGGGCGACGCCGGAAAGCATGTCCGCCTCGGCCAGCGATTCCATGTTGAACTGATGGATTCCGCCTTCGAGCGCGAGGCGCATCTCGTCCTCGGTCTTGCCGACTCCGGCGAAAACGATCCTGTCCCCCGGCACGCCGGCCGCACGCGCGCGGCGATACTCGCCGCCCGAGACGATATCGGCGCCGAGGCCGGCCTTCGCCAAGGTCGCGATCACCGCGCTGTTGGGGTTCGCCTTCACCGCATAAGCGATCAGCGGATCGTCGAGGCCCTCGAGGCTCGAGCGCAGCGCGGCGGCACGGTCGAGCATGGTCGCCGTCGAATAGACGTAGACGGGCGTCCCGACCGCGGTCGCGATCTCCGTCAGCGGGACCTGCTCGCAGCACAGCTCGCCGTCCTTCAGCTGGAAATGATCCATACCGGCGTCCCAACGCACAGCCGGCTTTCCCTTTGCAAGCCTTGGGGCCATGAAGCGCGTCATGGCCCGGACCAGCATCGTCGCGTCGGAAGTCGAGCAGTTCGGCCGGCTCGCCGCCGACTGGTGGGACCCGGACGGCGCGTCGGCGATGCTGCACAAGCTCAATCCCGTGCGCCTCAAATATATCCGGGACCAGATCGACCAGCATTGGCAGTGCGACGAGTGCGGCCGGACTCCGCTCGAGGGGCGGACCGCGCTCGACGTCGGCTGCGGCGCCGGTTTGCTGACGGAACCGCTGGCCCGGCTCGGCGCGACGGTCACCGCGATCGACGCGACGCCCGAAGTGATCGACGTCGCGCGTGCCCATGCCGCGGCGATGGGCCTCGAGATCGATTATCGGGTCGGCGATGTTCAGGAGCTGGAGGGACAGTTCGACCTCATCACCTCGCTCGAGGTGATCGAGCATGTCGCCGACCCCGGCGCGTTTCTCAAGGCGCTTGCACGCCGCCTCGCCCCGGACGGACTGCTGATCCTGTCGACTCCGAACGCCACCGGCTGGTCCAAGCTGATGATGATCACGCTGGCCGAAGGGCTCGGCCGCATTCCCAAAGGCACGCACGATTTCGAAAAGTTCGTCGCGCCGGAGCGCATGAAAGTGCTGCTCAGCGATGCCGGGCTCAAGTGCCTCGACGTCGAGGGGATTGCGTGGTCGCCGACGCGCGGCCTGCACCTAAGCGACGACGTGCGGCTGAACTATCTCATCACCGCGGTTAGGGCGTAGAAGGGTTTCGACTCGACGCGGGAAAGCAACGCCCGGCTTTTAACGGGCATTAACCATGTTTCTCCGCTACTAATCGCGCCTAAGCCGTTGAACGGGATTCTCTTTTTCCCCGATTCTCCAGGCTGGGGGGCCAGGCATTGCGCTCATTGTTCAAATTCGCCTCACGCGGAATCGCGATCGACCTCGGGACCGCCAATACGGTCGTTTACGTCAGTGGTGCCGGAATCGTCACCAGCGAGCCGTCGGTGGTAACGATGGAGACGGTCGGCGGCGTTCAAAAGGTCCGCGCGGTCGGCGACGACGCCAAGCTGATGATGGGCAAGACCCCCGACAATTTGCGCACCATCCGGCCGCTTCGCAACGGCGTGATCGCCGACCTCGAGGTGGCCGAGGAGATGATCAAGCATTTCATCCGCAAGGCGCACGGCGGGCCGAGCCGCTTTTCGCGCGGGCCCGAGGTGGTGATCTGCATCCCGTCGGGAGCGACCTCGGTCGAGCGCCGGGCGATCCGGGATGCGGTCAGCAATGCCGGTGCGGATTCGGTCTCGCTCATCGAGGAGCCGATGGCCGCGGCGATCGGCGCCGGGCTGCCGGTCGCCGAGCCGATCGGGTCGATGGTCGTCGACATCGGCGGCGGCACGACCGAGGTCGGGGTGATTTCGCTCCAGGGGCTGGCGTTCAGCCGCTCGGCGCGGGTCGGCGGCGATCGGATGGACGACGCCATCGCCTCCTACGTCCGGCGCAACTTCAACCTGCTGATCGGCGAAGGGACGGCCGAGCGGGTCAAGCTAGAGATCGGCTCGGCGGTTCGGCCGTGGGACGGCAACGGGCTCACCGCGCCGGTCCGCGGCCGCGACGTCAGCCGCGGAGTGCCGGCCGAGATCGAGCTGACCCAGGCGCAGGTCGCCGACGCGCTGGCGGAGCCCGTCGGCCAGATCGTTGAAGTCGTCCGCTCGGCGCTCGAGAACACCCAGCCGGAGATCGCCGCCGACGTGATCGACCAGGGCATCACGATGACCGGCGGCGGCTCGCTGCTGCGCGACATCTGCATGGTGCTACAGGACGCGACGGGCCTGCCGGTGCGCATCGCCGACAATCCGATGAGCTGCGTCGCGCTCGGCGCCGGCCGGACGCTTGAGGACCAGGTTTTGCGCGGAGCGCTGATCGCCGCTTGAGCACATCCTTGACGACGAGCCGTGCATTTCTGTAGACGAACCGAAGCCGGCTGCTCAGAAATTGCTCAGCGTTCGCTCATGACCGTCACAGCTTCGCGCGAGCATCCTGCCTGAGCATCAGACAGGGAGACGCTTGTGTTCAGAAGTGACGCGGACCGGACGCCGGGCTTCAAATTGTTTCTCGCCATCGTGGTCGGGTTCGTCCTGACCATTCCGTTGGTGTCGGTCTATTTCCTTGCGTACGACCGCGAATCCCAATCGCGCGAGGCGGCGCGGTCGATCACCGCGGGGTGGGGCGGGCCGCAGGAGATGACCGGGCCCAAGCTGGTCATCCCGTACAAGGCGACGACCACCGAGACGACCCTTCAAAACGGGCAGAGCGTCACTCGGACGAACGAGGTGACGCGCGAGCTGACGCTCGTGCCGGAAGTGGTCGAACTGTCGACCGACATGAAGCCCGACGTTCGCAAGCGCTCGATCTACGAGGCGGTCGTCTACGACGCGCAGGTCCAGGGCAAGGCGCGCTTCGCCTTTCCGCCGGACCTCAACCGCACCGGCGTCAGGCTCGAGCAGATGGATCTTTCGCGCGCCGAGCTGCGCTTCGGGCTTAGCGATGCGCGCGGGCTCGGCGCCAATCCGCGGGTGCGTGTCGGCGGCCGCCCGCTTCGCCTCCAGCCCGGCGGTGGCAGCACCGGCCAGGACCGCGGCTTCTTCGCCTGGGTCGACGCAGCGGCGCTTCCGGGTCAGCCGATGATCGTGGACTTCGCTTACGAGTTCCGCGGCAATGCCTCGCTCGGCCTCGCGCCGCAGGCCGGCGATACGCACTGGGTGGTAAAATCGTCGTGGCCGCATCCGAGCTTTGTCGGCGGCTTCCTGCCCGGTCCTCGGCAGATCAGCGATAAGGGCTTCACGGCGAGCTACCGGGTGGGCAACCTCGCGCTCGGCCATTCGCTGGTTAGCACCAGCGACGTCGGTGCGACTCCTTCGGAGATGGCATCTCGCCGCTATGCCGCCGACCCCGGTGGGCCGGTGGTGGAAGGCGACAGTGCCGACGTCGCGCAGATCGACCTGATCCAGCCGGTCGATCTTTATTCGCAGGTCAACCGGGCGATCAAATACGGCTTCCTGTTCATCGGCTTCACCTTCCTCGCGCTGCTGATGTTCGACGTCATCGGCGGGGTGCGGGTGTCGGCGGTCGAATATCTGCTGATGGGCGCGGCGCTGGTGCTGTTCTTCGTGCTGCTGCTGGCCTTTGCCGAAGTGATCGGCTTCACGCCCGCTTACGTCGTCGCGTCGGGCGCCATCGCCGGTTTGAACACTGCTTATTCCGCCGCGGTGCTCGGTAGCTGGAGACGCGCGGCGTTCATCGGCGGGCTCCTGCTCGGGCTCTATGCGGTGCTCTACATCCTGCTCAGCCTCGAGGCGTTCTCGCTGCTGATCGGCTCGCTGCTGCTCTTCGCCGCGCTCGCCGGGGTGATGTACGCGACGCGCCGCATCGATTGGGGCGGCCGGCGCGATGCCGAGGACGCGCCAGCCGACGCGTGACGCTGTAAAAGTTTGCCGCTAGGCGGGGCTGCATATGAGCGATGCAGTCCCGCCGAAGCGCATTTTCCCCACTTCCAAGGTCGACGCCCAGGCCGCGAGCCACGTCCCGTCGACTCCGCAGACCGAGAGCGCGGCTTATTCGCTCGCCTTCCAGGATACCGAATTCCTGTTGCGCGAGGATTTGCGCCCGGTCCGCTTCCAGCTCGAGCTGCTGAAGCCGGAGCTGCTGCTCAACGAGGCGCAGATCGGCTCGACCTTCGTGTTCTACGGCTCGGCGCGAATTCCGGCGCCCGACAAGGCCGACGCTTTGATCGCGGCGGCGACCAACGACGAGCAGCGCGCGATCGCCGAGCGGCTGAAAGCAAAGTCGCGCTATTATGAGGTCGCCCATCAGCTTGCCCGGCTCGCCAGCCGCTGCAGCCGCGACGAGGAAGGCAAGAAGCATTTCGTCGTCTGCTCGGGCGGCGGGCCGTCGATCATGGAAGCCGCCAACCGCGGTGCAGCGGAAGAGGGCCAGGAGTCGATCGGGCTCAACATCGTGCTCCCGCACGAGCAGATGCCCAACCGCTTCGTGACCCCGGACCTAAGCTTCCAGTTCCACTATTTCGCGCTGCGGAAGATGCACTTCCTGCTTCGCGCGCGGGCGGTCGCCGTGTTTCCGGGC
>JBJMUB010000066.1:0-3335 GCA_045811385.1 Sphingomicrobium sp.
TGTTTGATTAACGGGCTTTGGCTCCGGCTGAGGCTCGTCGGCTCTTTCGCATCGGTAGGGACATGGAAACGCAGAACATCCGGATTCGCCTGAAGGCGTTCGATCATCGAGTGCTCGATCAGGCGACTGGCGACATCGCCGACACGGCGCGCCGGACGGGTGCACTCATTCGCGGTCCCATTCCCCTGCCGACGCGCATCGAGAAGTTCACCGTCAACCGCTCGCCGCACGTCGACAAGAAGTCGCGCGAGCAGTTCGAGGTCCGGACTTACAAGCGGCTGCTCGATATCGTGCAGCCAACGCCCCAGACGGTCGACGCGTTGATGAAGCTCGATCTCGCCGCGGGTGTCGATGTGGAAATTAAGCTGGCCTGACGGCCGGCGCCCCTCACCGGGGTGAAACTGGGTGATACCGCCGGAGGCTAGCTCCGGGCAGCGTCCCCGCCGCTCCTTGAACGGAGCACTAGCCCAGGCGGGGCACGCGAACATTGGAATGGGCTTCACGCACCCGGACTGTCCGGGTGCCTCTGTTGAGGAGTTTTGGTCATGCGCACCGGCGTGATCGCGAAGAAGGTCGGAATGACCCGCCTGTTCCAGGCGGACGGTCGGCACGTGCCGGTGACCGTCCTGCAGCTGGAAGAGCTGCAGGTCGTCGGCCGCCGCGAAATGGACAAGGACGGCTACACCGCCGTTCAGCTCGGCGCCGGCAAGGCGAAGGCGAAGAATGTCGCCAAGCCGCAGCGCGTCGCCTTCGGCAAGGCCGAAGTCGAGCCCAAGGCCCGGGTGGCCGAATTCCGAGTCGACGAAGACGGCCTGCTCGATGTCGGCGCGCTGATCAGCGCGGATCACTTCGTTGCCGGCCAGCTGGTCGACGTCGCCGGCGTGACCCAGGGCAAGGGCTTCGCCGGAGCGATGAAGCGCTGGGGCTTCGGCGGTCTCCGAGCGACCCACGGAGTGTCGGTTTCGCACCGCTCGCACGGCTCGACCGGCAACCGGCAGGATCCTGGCCGAGTGTTCAAGAACAAGAAGATGGCGGGCCACATGGGCGCGCGCAATCGCACCCAGCAGAACCTCGAGATCGTCCGCACCGACCCGATCCGCGGCCTGCTGTTCGTCAAGGGCTCGGTCCCCGGCCACAAGGGCGCATGGCTGACGGTCAGCGACGCCATCAAGGTGCCGCGCCACGACAGCGCGCCGTACCCGGCGGGCCTGATCGACACCAAGGCGAAGATCGACGAGTCCGAGCTCCCGGCCGCCGGCCTGGTCGACGACGCCGCGGTCCACGAGATTCCGGCGCTGCCGAGCGACGAGGAAGTCGCCGCCATCGCCGCCGAGCAGGAAGCGGGCGCTGCTGCTGAAGCGGAAGCTGCTGAGGCCGCCGACGCCGAAGTTGCTGATGCCGCTCAGGCCGCGGAAAATGAACAGGCCCAGGCGGCCGAGGACAGCGCGAAGCCTGCCTCTGACGCCGATGAAGGCAAGGAAGGCTAAGATGAAGGTCAAGGTACAGACCCTCGACGCCAAGGCTGGCGGCGACATCGAGCTCAACGACGAGATTTTCGCCGTCGAGCCGCGCGCCGACATTCTCCACCGCGTCGTCACCTGGCAGCTGATCAACCGTCGCGCTCCGGCCCGCGCCGCTCGCGAGCGCAGCGACGTCAACCGCACGGGCAAGAAGTTCGGCCGCCAGAAGGGCGGCGGCACCGCCCGCCACGGCGACCGCCGCGCACCGATCTTCGTCGGCGGCGGCAAGGCCCACGGCCCGCGCGCCCGGGTGTTCACCTCGAGCCTCAACAAGAAGGTTCGCGCGCTTGGCCTGAAGATGGCGCTGTCGTCGAAGGCGATGGAGGGCAAGCTGCTCGTCGTCGACAATCTCGATGTCAGCGAGGGCAAGACCAAGGTGCTCAAGAGCCAGCTCGGCAAGCTCGGCTTCGGCAAGACCGCGCTGGTGATCGACGGCGACGCGCTCAACGTCGGCTTCGCCCGCGCTTCGTCGAACCTCGACAGCATCAACCTGCTGCCGGCGATCGGCGCCAACGTCTACGACATCATGCGCCATGAAACGCTCGTCCTGACCCGCGCCGCGGTCGAGAAGCTGGAGGCCCGGTTCAATGGCTAAGAAGCAGCAGCAGGCGGCGCCCGACGCGCGCCACTACGACATCGTCCTCGCGCCGCACATCACCGAGAAGTCGACGATGCTGTCGGAGACCAATTCGGTCGTGTTCAAGGTCGCTCCGAAGGCAACCAAGCCCGAGATCAAGGCCGCGGTAGAAGCCCTGTGGCCCGTCAAGGTTGTCAGCGTGAATACGATCGTCACCAAGGGCAAGACCAAGCGGTGGAAGGGCAAGCCCTACCAGCGCTCGGACATGAAGAAGGCCATCGTTCGCCTGGCCGAGGGTCAGTCGATCGACATTACCGAAGGGGCTCGGGCGTAATGGCTCTCAAGCAATATAAGCCGACGTCGCCGGCCCGCCGCGGCCTGATCCTGGTCGACCGCGCGAACCTCTGGAAGGGCAAGCCGGTCAAGCAGCTGACCGAAGGCAAGACCAAGACCGGCGGCCGCAACAACAAGGGCCACGTGACCTCACGCGGCATCGGCGGCGGTCATAAGCAGCGCTATCGCGTTGTCGATTTCAAGCGCCGCACGTGGGACGTCCCGGCGACCGTCGAGCGGCTCGAGTACGACCCCAACCGATCGGCGTTCATCGCGCTCGTCACCTATGACGGCGGCGAGCAGGCCTACATCCTCGCTCCGCAGCGCCTCGCTCCGGGCGACAAGGTGATCGCCGGCAAGCGAGTCGACGTGAAGCCGGGCAATGCCATGGAGATCGGCCAGATGCCGGTCGGCACCATCGTCCACAACGTCGAGCTGAAGCCCGGCAAGGGCGGCCAGATCGCGCGAAGCGCCGGATCGTCGGTGCAGCTCGTCGCCAAGGAAGGCGATTACGCGTCGGTAAAGATGCCGTCGGGCGAAATCCGCCACATCGCGATGCTGTGTTACGCGACTGTCGGACAGGTCGGCAACATCGATCACGAGAACGTCTCGATCGGCAAGGCCGGGCGCAGCCGCTGGCTCGGCCAGCGTCCGCACGTCCGCGGCGTGGCCATGAACCCGGTCGACCATCCGCTCGGCGGCGGGGAGGGCAAGAGCTCGGGTGGCCGGCCGCCCACGTCGCCCTGGGGCAAGGTCGAAGGGCGCAAGACGCGCCATCGGAAGAAGCCGTCGAACAAGATGATCGTGCGGGGGCGTAAACGGGGCAGAGCGACAACGTAAATGACGTCCCTAGACCCTAGACTCTAGACAGCGAGTAAGGCGAGCGACAATGGCGCGCAGTGTCA
>JBJMUB010000067.1:0-11757 GCA_045811385.1 Sphingomicrobium sp.
TCGACCTGCTTGCCGTTGTGGTCGGTCAGCTTGCCGTGATCCATGATCTGCAGCAGCACGTTGAACAGATCCGGATGCGCCTTCTCGATCTCGTCGAGCAGCAGCACCGAATGCGGCTGCTGGTCGATCGCATCGGTGAGCAGACCGCCCTGGTCGAAGCCGACATAGCCCGGAGGGGCACCGATCAGTCGGCTGACCGAGTGGCGTTCCATATATTCGGACATGTCGAAACGCTGAAGCGGGATGCCCATGATCTGCGCAAGCTGCTTGGCGACTTCGGTCTTGCCGACGCCGGTCGGGCCCGAGAACAGATAATTGCCGATCGGCTTATCGGGATCGCGCAGGCCGGCGCGGCTCAATTTGATCGCCGACGCGAGCTTCTCGATCGCCAGGTCCTGGCCGAACACGACGCGCTTCAAGTCGGCCTCGAGATGCTCGAGCACCTGCTTGTCGTCGGCGCTGACCGACTTGGGCGGGATCCGCGCCATGGTCGCGACCACCGCCTCGATCTCCTTGGTGGTGATGATCTTCTTGCGGCGGCTGGGCGGCACCAGCATCTGCATCGCCCCGACCTCGTCGATCACGTCGATCGCCTTGTCGGGCAGCTTGCGGTCGTGGATGTAGCGCGCCGAAAGCTCGACCGCGGACTTGATCGCGTCGGGCGTGTAGCGGACGTTGTGGTGGCCCTCGAACGAAGAGCGGAGGCCGGCGATGATCTTGATCGTGTCCTCGACCGTCGGCTCGTTGACGTCGATCTTCTGGAACCGGCGCAGGAGCGCCCGATCCTTCTCGAAATGGTTGCGGAATTCCTTGTAGGTGGTCGAGCCGATGCAGCGGATCGCCCCGGTCGAGAGGGCGGGCTTCAACAGGTTCGACGCGTCCATCGCCCCGCCGGACGTCGCGCCGGCGCCGATCACGGTGTGGATCTCGTCGATGAACAGGATCGCATGCGGCAGTTTCTCGAGTTCGTTGACGACCGACTTGAGGCGTTCCTCGAAGTCGCCGCGGTAGCGCGTGCCGGCGAGCAGCGCGCCCATGTCGAGCGCGTAGATCACCGCGGGCTTGAGCACCTCGGGAACGTCGCCCTCGACGATCTTTCGGGCGAGCCCTTCGGCGATCGCGGTTTTGCCGACTCCGGGATCGCCGACGTAGAGCGGGTTGTTCTTCGACCGCCGGCACAGGATCTGCACCGTGCGGTCGACTTCGGGCATGCGCCCGATCAGCGGATCGACCTTGCCCATCCGGGCCTTCTCGTTGAGGTCGACGGTGAACTGCTTGAGCGCGGATTCCTTCTTGCCGCCCTCCTTCTCGCTCTTCTCCTCGGTGCCTTCGGGGGCGCGGGTCTCCGGCGCGCTTTCGCCCTTGCCGACGCCGTGGCTGATGTAGGTCACGGCATCGAGCCGGCTCATGTCCTGCTGCTGGAGGAAATAAACGGCATAACTCTCGCGCTCGGAGAACAGCGCGACGAGGACGTTGGCGCCGGTCACTTCGTCGCGGCCCGACGACTGGACGTGGAGGATCGCGCGCTGGACGACGCGCTGGAAGCCGCTGGTCGGGGTCGGATCGGTGGCGCTGTCGGCGACGAGGGCGCCGAGCTCATTGTCGAGATACTGCTTGACCGACGCGCGCAGCTCGTCGCGGCTGACTCCGCAGGCGGTCATCACCTTCGAGGCGTGCTCGTCGTCGATCAGCGCGATCAGCAGATGCTCGAGGGTCGCATATTCGTGCCGGCGGCGGCTCGCTTCCCCAAGCGCATTGTGGAGGGTCTGTTCGAGCTCGCGGGCGAAACTGGGCATGTGGTGGTCTACTCCTGATCCGCCTGGGATGCGGCGAACATGGTTAACAATGTCATACGCTTGCCCGCGCCAATCAAGAGCAGCGCGGCGGCTTTTCCCCAGATTATCGCTCGACCGGCTGCCTGCAGCCTGAACGGAAACGGCTAGGGCTTCTTGAATAGTTCCTCGGCCGCGGAGCGGTGGGTCTGGACGCGCTGGATATGCGCCTCGACGCGCGCGATCTCCGCCTTCAGCGCCTCAATCCGTTCGTCCAGCTCTTCGATCGACATCGGATCGAGGTCCTGCTTGCCTAGCGCGACAAGGGGATCATCGGGCTTGCTTGGGAAGAGGTCTTCCAGGTCCATCGGGAGGAATCGTTGACCGTTGGCCGCGTCAAGTCAATAAGCCGGCTCTCGTGGGCAGCTCCGTTCCCTCGTCAATGAAGGCCATCGTCGCGCCGCAGCCCGACGGCGCGGAGGAGTTGGCGCTGGTCGTGCGGCCGGTGCCCCGCATCGGTTCCAACGAGGTGCTGATCAAGGTCGCGGCGGCCGGAGTCAACCGGCCCGACATCCTCCAACGGCGCGGGCTCTATCCGCCGCCGTGCGGGGCTCCGGATATCCTCGGTCTCGAGCTTGCCGGTACGGTGGTCGAGGCGGGCGAGGGCGCCGAAGAGCTGGTCGGGCGGAAGGTCTGCGCATTGGTCGCCGGCGGCGGCTATGCCGAATATTGCGCCGCGCCGGTCGGCACCTGCCTGTTCGTCCCCGATACCATCTCGCTGGTCGAGGCGGCGGCGATGCCCGAGACTTTGTTCACCGTCTGGGTCAACCTGTTCGAGCGCGGCTTCGCGGCCGACGGCGACTGGGTGCTGGTCCATGGGGGGACGAGCGGAATCGGCACGATGGCGATCGCGCTCGGCCAGTTGTTCGGGCTGAGCGTGATCGTGACTTGCGGCAGCGACGAGAAATGCGGCCGGGCACTCGCGCTGGGCGCGGCCGCGGCGGTCAATTACAAAACCGAGGATTTCGTCGGAGAGGCGCAGCGGTTGACGGACGGAAGGGGGGTCGCGGTCGTGCTCGACATGATTGGCGGCGACTATCTGCCGCGCAACCTCACGGCGCTGGCCGACGACGGCCGTCATGTCTCGATCGCGTTCCAGCGCGGGGCGCGGGCCGAAATCTCGATCTCGGACGTGATGCGGCGGCGGCTGACCCTGACCGGGTCGACGCTGCGCAGCCGCTCGGTCGAGTTCAAGACGATGGTCGCCGACGAGATCGCCAGGACCGTCTGGCCCTACGTCGAGGGTGGGCGCCTCAAGCCCGTCATCGACAGCACTTTCCCGCTCGACCGCGCAGCCGAGGCGCATGCGCGGATGGAGACCGGCGCGCATGTCGGGAAAATCGTGCTCACCGGCGCGGACCCCGCCGGCTAGGCGACGCTCGTCCCGCCTCAGGCCCTGAGCGCCCGCTGGCCGCGCTCGAATGCGTCCTCGAACCGATCGAGGCCGTGAGAGCCGCCGTTGATCAGCTTGCGCGCAAGCCGCAAATTGCCGTCGGCGAGCGCCGCGCGCAGCCTGGTTTCGACGTTCCTCAGGAACTGCGCCAGGATGATCCCGGCGGTCGTCGGATCGTTCGCCATTTCGGGCGCGGCGACAAGGTCCACGCTGATTTGCGGACCGACGCGCGTGTAGTTGAACCGGCCCGTGAGCTGGACATACCCGCGTCCCTTGAACCGTGCGCCATCGCCCGGCTGTGTGTTGCCGAGCGTTTGTCCGATCGACGTTCCGGGATCGTAGAGATCGAATGGGCTGTTGCGCGTGTTGAACTTGCTCCGGCCTTCGCTGATCGGCTGAAATCCCTCGGTCTCCGCGCGGATGGTGGCCAAGGCCATCAAGGCCATCGATCGGTCGGCGAGGGCTTTGGCCCGCAGCCCGGCGAGAACGTGCGGCAAGTTGGCGGCAATGGACGCCGCCGGCGTGAACGGGAACATCGACTTCACCAGCGCCGGTGTGAACACGGCGAGTTCGTCGGCGGTCACCGGGATCAGCGGAACTGCGATCTCCGCCGCAATCGGCGCTGCTACCGGCGCCGCTGCGCTTGTCGGGCGCAGGAAGGCGTGGAACATGAAGCCGTCCGCCCCGCCATCACCCTGCAGATCGACTTGAGCCCATTGGCCTTCGCGGGCGAGGACCTGGACGTTTGTACCCATTGGCAAGGTGCGCACCGTGCCGAATTCGAGGCCCGGCCCCGAGCGCAGCTTCAGGCCATCGCGCGCGATCACTACGTGCGGCTCCGCGATTACCGCGCTTGGCACCGCGACCGCGGGGCCGGCAGCAAGCGCCGGCACGACTCGCGGGACGACGACGTCGAGCCCGGGTCCGCTGAGGGCGTCGGCCCCGGCGCACGTCGCCCAGTCGATCCCCTTGGCGAGTTCGTCAGGCGCGAGATCAAGCTCGAAGTGCATGCAATCCTTGACCGTCTTCCAGCTCCCGCCCCACTCGAAGACCGCCACGCCCGCCTTGGTCTTGATCCGCAGCACGTCGTCGATCATTGCCTTGGTCATGTCGGTGTCGGCGCGTCCCAAGCGCACGTCGGCCGCGCGCTCGTCCTGCGTTGCCTTGTCCGAGAACCGCACCGCGCGGGCGGTTTTGTGAGCGAGGTAGGGGTTGGTACTCCAGTTAACGTCCAGCGCGATGCCGAACGAATGCAGACTCTTGCCCCCGCCCTTGGCCTCGCGGCAGTTGTAGCTGTCCGTGTCCTTCGTCCGGATATGATAATTGTGGTGCGCAAGGACGCACGCGAGCGAAGTCCACGCATCGGCAGTCTCGGGCGCGGCCCTGATCCGGTCGGGGCCGAAAGGCACGAGGACCATCTTGTCCTCCTTGCACTCGAACGCCTTCCACAGTGTGCGCAGTTCGGTCGTCTTGCGTGCCATGACCCGATCCCCTCTCTCGCCTTGCCGACCACTGTCGATTGTCCGCAAGGCAAGAATATAGCGCGCTTACGGACAATCCGAAGTGAATGGAACGGCGTCGTGTCTTGTACTCGACTTTGCTGCCAGCAGTAAACGCCTCGAATTTTGTCGAAGAGATTCTCATATTTACGATGCGGATAGGTTGACCCGATACATGGCGAGGGGCACTGCGCCGGCACCCTCGGCAAGCGGGACCGGGGCGCGTCGACCGCTCGCCGGAACGCTGCGTGATCCGCAGTTCCGGCTAGTCGCTGTTCTTGTCGGCCTCGTGGACGAGGTGGACGAAGTAAACCCCTCCGACCAGCACGGCGACGCCGACGCCGATCGCGACCCAGCCGCCGGTTGAAACGCCGAGCTTTGGTTGCGCGTCGGTGCCCCGGCCGCGCTGCGGCGCGAGCGCTGTGTCGGCGCGCACGCCGGCGAGCGTGAATGTCGGCCTGGATTCCGGCGCGAAGTTGAGCGCGAGGCCGTCGCCGATCGTCGTCCGAACGGCGCCCGTTGCCGAGATCTGGCTGCGGGTTGGCGCGATGGTGAGAGCGGCCAGCGGCTTCGACGAAGTCTTACCCCCGAGGGAAAGCTTGAGCTGGGCGCCAACGAAGCTGCCCGGGCGTAATTCGGAACCGGCGCGGTCGGAAGCCGCCCCCGCCGGGGCGGCGAAGATGCCAAGGAAGAGCGAGAACAACATCAGCGTACGCACACCATGACTCCTCTTTTGAGCCGACGGCTTTTTCGCCAGCCTGGCGGGGTCGACAACTGCAGTTGCGGGCGAACGAGCGATACTTGCGGCTGAAAATGCCAGGGACTACAGGGGGGCATGCTGGCCGCTCCGTCAAGGGGCGGCCCTATTCATTTTTAAAGACCGGAGAAACGACGTGGCCCAAGCCACCCCACTGATGCCCCACGCGACCGCCGCCTGGCTGGTCGACAACAGCTCGCTGACTTTCGAGCAGATCGCTGAATTCTGCGGCCTGCACATTCTCGAAGTTCAGGCCATCGCCGACGACACGGCGGCGACCAAGCTGACCGGCCGCGACCCGATCCGCGCCGGCGAGCTGACCCACGACGAAATCGAAAAGGGCCAGAAGGATCCCGATTACCGGCTTGAGATGCACCGCATCCCCGACCAGGTCCGTCGCACGCGCGGGCCGCGCTATACGCCGGTGAGCAAGCGTCAGGACAAGCCCGACGGGATCGCCTGGATCATCCGCAACCACCCCGAGGTCACCGACGGCCAGATCAGCAAGCTGATCGGTACCACGCGCACGACCATTGCCGCGATCCGCGACCGGTCCCACTGGAATATGGCCAACATCACGCCCAAGGACCCGGTGACGCTCGGCCTCACGACCCAGCGCGAGCTCGACGCCGCGGTCGCCAAGGCGGCCAAGGCGGCGGGCAGAACCGCGTTCCAGGACACGCGCCTCGAAGGCGACCGCGAGGCGCTGATCGTGCAGCTCCGCGCCGAGCGCGAGCAGCATGCCCGCGACGCCGAGGCGGCGCTCGCCGCGGCCGAGGGCGAGGACCTTCGCGACGAGGTCGTTCCGGGCATTCGCGATCCGTTCAAGAACACGCCCGTCGAATAAGCCGCGCTCCTTGATTCAGGGGCCGGTCAGGGTCACAAGCCGCCCATGGCCACCGCCGCCGAGACCGATGTCAGCCAGCTGAGCTTCGAGGACGCTCTGAAGCGTCTCGAAGAGATCGTGCGCACGCTCGAAAAGGGCGAGGCGCCGCTCGACCGGTCGATCGAGCTCTATCAGGAGGGCGACCGACTGAAGCGACACTGCGAAGCCCGCCTCAAGGAAGCCCAGGCGCGGATCGAGCAGATCGCCTTCGGCAGCGACGGCAAGCCGGCGGGCGTCAAGCCGTTCGATGCCGGTTGAGGCGGTCGACCGGCTCGCCGGGCTGCTCGACTCGGAGGCCGCGCGAGTCATCGCCGAAGTCGACGACTTCTTTGCCCGATTGCTGCCCCCGACCGGCGACAATCGCGAGCGGCTGTACGAGGCGATGCGCCATGCCGCGATCGGCGGCGGCAAGCGGCTGCGCCCGCTGCTCACGATCGCCGCCTCGAAGCTGTTCGCCATCGGGCGCGAGCGCGCGCTTCGCGTCGGCTGCGCGATTGAGGCGATTCACGTCTATTCGCTGATCCACGACGATTTGCCGTGCATGGACGACGCCGACCTCAGGCGCGGCAAAGCGACGATCCACAAGGCCTATGGCGAAGCCGAGGCGGTGCTCGCCGGGGACAGCCTTCACGCTTTGGCGTTCGAGATCCTGGCCCATCCGGCGACGCACGAGGACGCCGTCGTCCGCTGCGACCTCGTGCTCGAGCTGGCGCGCGCTGCCGGGCCGGCCGGAATGGCCGGCGGGCAGATGATGGACCTCGTCGCCGAGGGGCAGGAGCTCGACCTGCCGTCGATCACCCGACTGCAGCAGCTGAAAACCGGGGCGCTGATCGAATATTCGGTCGAAGTCGCGTGCATCATGGTGAAGCTGCCGCAGGAAGCGCGGACGCCGTACCGCGGCTATGCGCGCAACATTGGCCTCGCCTTCCAGATCGCCGACGATCTGATCGACCATAGCGGCGACGAAAGTGCGGCGGGCAAGCCGACCGGCAAGGATGCACACGCCGGCAAGGCGACCTTCGTTTCGCTGCTCGGCGAAGACCGGGCGCGCCAGCAGGCCAGCTTTCTCGTCGACCAGGCGATCGAGCATCTGTCGGGCCACGGCGACGAAGCGGATTTGCTGCGTGCGATTGCCCGATTTGCTATCGAGCGCGACCATTAGGGGGTGCCAGTGAGAATCGGAGTCTATCCGGGGACGTTCGACCCGATCACGCTCGGGCATCTCGACATCATCCGCCGCGGCGCGCATCTCGTCGACAAGCTGGTCATCGGGGTCACGACCAATCCGTCGAAAACTCCGATGTTTTCGGTCGAGGAGCGCGTCGCCACGGTTCGACGCGAGATCGCCGACATCGCGGGTGACATCGACGTCGTGGAGTTTGATTCCCTGCTGATGGATTTCGCCGAAGCGCAGGGCGCGTCGATGATCGTTCGCGGCCTGCGCGCCGTCGCCGACTTTGAATATGAGTTTCAGATGGCGGGGATGAACCAGCAGTTGAACGCCGACATCGAGACCGTCTTCCTGATGGCCGACGTCTCGCTCCAGCCGATCGCCTCGAACCTGGTCAAGGAGATCGCGCGCTACGGCGGGACAATCGACAAGTTCGTCACTCCGGCGGTCGCGGCCGACGTCAAGCGCCATCTCGGCCGTCATTCACGCTAGCGTCAGCGCCCGCGCCGCATGAGCCGGCGCGAACCATTCCGGGAAGGGGAATCCACGTTGTCCAAGGCCTTGTTCGCGCTTCCGTTTCTGGCCTTGGCCCTGGTCGCCGCCAGGCCCGCTCCGGCGCCCGCGCCCGCGCCCATGGCGAGCCTCGCCGCCCCCGCCGCGGTCGCCGCCGACCCGGCCAACACGCTGACCCTCGAGCTGTCGACCGGCGGCAAGGTGGTTATCCAGATGCGCCCCGACCTCGCCCCGCACCATGTCGAGCGGATCCAGAAGCTGGTCCGCCAGGGCTTCTACAACGGCCTCGCCTTCCACCGCGTGATCCCCGGCTTCATGGCCCAAAGCGGCGATCCCAAGGGGACCGGCGAAGGCGGCTCGAGCCTGCCCGACCTCAAAGCCGAATTCTCGAGCCTGCCGTTCCTCCGCGGCACCGTCGGAGCGGCGCGCACCGCGGACAACCCCAACAGCGCCAACAGCCAGTTCTTCATCATGTACGTGCCGATGATGTCGTTCGAGGGCCAATATTCGGCGTGGGGCCGGGTCGTCTCGGGAATGGCCGCGGTCGACACCATCGCGCCGGGCGAGCCGCCCGAGCAACCGACGAAAATCGTACGGGCGTATCTGGGAGACGCGGCCGCGGCGGCGGCGGCCAAATAGGTCACGCACGAAGCCACGAAGGCACGAAGACGGCTCGACAGACCCTTCGTGGCCTGATTTTGCTCTTCGTGCCCCGTGCGAACCATTTACCGGATTGCCGCGCGCCTTCGCCGCCCGCGAATGACGGCGGTTCCGCCGCGGACTGATCTGGGTTAAGCTCGCGTCGCTCGGTGAGTCGCGGGGAGGCGGCCATGCGGGCGATTGTTGCATTTGCGATTGCAATCCTGGGCTCGGCGCCGGCCGCGGCGTCGGAAACGATCACCTATACTTATGACGCGCTCGGGCGGCTCGTGCAGGTGGCCCGCAGCGGCGCGGTCAACAACGGCCTGATCGCCTGCTACGGGCTGGACAAAGCGAGCAATCGAACGAGCCTGACCGTCGGCACTGGCGCCTGTCCGCCTCCGGATGGCGGAGGCGGCGGCGGAGCGGTGACCTTCGCCGTCAGCGACGCTTCCGCGAGCGAAGGCAGCGGCCTCGTCTTCACCGTCACCAAGACCGGCTCGACCGGCGCGACGATCACCGTCAACTTTGCGACCGCCAACGGCACGGCCGTCGCGCCGGGCGATTACACCGCCAAGTCGGGCACCCTCACCTTCCTCGCTGCGGACACGTCCAAGACCGTCAGCGTGACCACCGCGACCGGGGGTCCGGGCGAATCCGACGAGACCATGCTCCTCAACCTATCGGGTGCGAGCGCAGGGACGATCGGCGACGCCCAAGGCATCGGCACCATCTTCAACGAACCGAACGATCCGTGCCCGCTATGCTGAAGCAATGCGCCCTGGCGAGCGTCGTGCTCCTTCCGCTCGCCGCACCGGCCCTCGCCCAGCAGCAGCCGCCCGCGGTGATTACCCCGCTGAGCGTCGAGCCCGACCGCAACGGGGTGAACATCGCGACCGGCAAGCTCAACATCGACGTTCCGACGCTGTCGGTCCCGGCGGCGCCGCGGCTCAAGTTCGACAAGGTCCAGAACCTCGCGATGTACGTCGTCGGCACGATCCAGAACAATTCCGTCGGCGAATATAAAAGCTCGCAATGGTCGGTCCACTATGGCGGCCAAAGCTCCGAATCCTTCCGCTGCCGCTTCGACGACGTGTGCAAGAGCACCAACGGCACCGGGTCCGACATCCAGCCGGTGCCCAAGTTCGGCGCGACCTACATCCAGGCCGGCAGCGGCGAGATGTACGCCTTCACCAGGGACCTGCAGGCGGCGGGGACGTTCGGCACTCCGCAAAGCTGGACTGAAACCTACTATGGCAAGAGCGTCAGCTATCCGGACGGCGAGGTCTTGCTGCTCGCCTATGACAAGGGCGATCTCGGCGCGCCGTTCAGCCGATTCCGGCCCACCAAGGTGACGAGCAGCACCGGCTATTACATCACCGTCAAATATTGGGCCGAGACGATCGACCAGTCGAACATCGGCCAGTGGGAAACGGTCAAGGAGGCGGCGCTCTTCGGCCCGGCCGATCCGGTCAATCCGCTGCAGAAGCTGACCTATTCGGCGGACGGAACGACCGTCACCGATCTCGGCGGGCGCGTGTTCGTCATCGGGAGCGGCTCGGCGACCCCCTACAACAAGCTCTCGGCCCCGGTGGAGCTGTTCTCGGGCTCGACCCAGCTCCCGACCGATGCGGCGCCTGCGCTGACCCTCAGCAAATATTCGACCTATCCGCTGATCGGCTCGCTGGTCCGCGACGGCGTCCAGTGGACCTATTCGTACGTCAACCCGGCGCTCGCCGTGGCCTTCGGCAACGCCAATTACGTGTTCGACGGCGTCACGGTGACGGGTCCGAACGGCTACCAGATGACCTACACGACGCAGCCGGTGACAACGGCGCTGGTCGTCAGAGTGACCAGCGCCAAGGACGCGCTCAACCGGACCACCACCTACGGCTACGATCTCGAGAACCGGGTCAATCACATCGGTCTGCCCGAGGGCAATTCGGTCGACCTGGTCTATGGCGGCAACGGCCAGATCACGACCAAGACGGTGCATGCCAAGTCCGGCTCGGGTCTCGCCGACCTGGTCGAGCACGCCGATTACGGGCCTGCCGGGAACGGCCCCGGCTGCAGCAACCTCAGCGACGAAATCCTCTGCTGGCGGCCAGTCTCCTACACCGACGCGCTCAATCGCGTGACCAACTACAGCTGGAACAACAAGGGCCTCCTCACCCAGCAGCTCGACCCGGCCGCGGCCAACGGCGTTCGGCGGGAGACCGACCTCAGCTACGAGCAGCACGCGACGGGCGCCGGGTTCGGCGGGCCGCTCTCGCGCAAGACCCTGGAGCGGGTGTGCGGGCAGACCACGACCTGCGCCGGCAATGCCGAGAGCCGCACCGAATATAGCTACTGGAACCACACCTTCCTGCCGCTCACCGTCACCCGGAAGGATGAAGCCACGGGAACCACTCAAACCACGACCTACGATTACGACCCGGCAGGCCGCGTCCGCTCGATCCAGGGGCCGCAGAACGGAGTGAGCGCCACCAAATACTTCCGCTACGACATCCACGGCCGCAAGATTTGGGAGATCGGCGCGGCCGACGCCAACAACGTCCGCGTCGCCAAGCGTTTCACCTACCGTGACAGCGACAACAAAGTTTTGAAAGTCGAAACCGGCACGGTCACCTGCCCGACCAACTGCAACAGCGACCCGCTGACCCTGACCCTGCTCGAGCAGGCCGACACGACCTACGACAGCCGCCGCTACCCGATCCGCGAGCTGACGTCGGCGGGCGGGACGGCTTACCGGATCACCGACCGCTCGTTCCTCGACCGCGGCCTTGCCGACTGCACCACGGTGCGGATGAACTTCGCCGCGCTGCAGACGCCGACCGCGACGAGTGCCTGCACGCTGTACACGACCGGCGCCCAAGGCCCCGACCGGATCACCAGGAACCTCTACGACAATGCCGGTCAGCTGCTGAAGGTTCAGAAGGCGCTCGGCACCGCGCTGCAGCAGGATTACGTGACCTACGGGTACACGCTGAACGGCAGGCAGCAGTTCGTCACCGACGCCAACGGCAACAAGGCGCAGTACAAGTACGACGGGCATGACCGGCTGCAG
>JBJMUB010000068.1:0-8934 GCA_045811385.1 Sphingomicrobium sp.
GGTTGGGCAGGAAACACGAATAATGTCCGCGCCGGCCTCTTCGCAGCGGCGGATCTGGTCAATTGTCGCCCTCGCGTCTTCGGTCGGCGTGTTGGTCATGGTCTGCACCGTGATCGGCGAGTCACCGCCGACGGGAACGGAGCCGACCATGATCTGCCGCGACTTGCGCCGCTCGATATCGCGCCAGGGACGGATTGAAGACATTAGCGCGCATATAGGCGCTCGGGGCCGGCCGGCAAAGCCGCCGCTGCCCTTATCCAAAGACAATCGCGTCCAGTATCCCTTTGTGTTAACGAGCTTAACCGGAGATACTTGGGGGCTTATGGGCAGGCTTGCTCGACTGCCAGCGTTTGACCGTGCGCCTGCGCGGGGAATCGATGCCCCGGCGATGCCCCGACTGCAGACCCGCTATTTCGCCTTCCTGAGCTACAGCCACAAGGACAAGGAGCTTGCCGACTGGCTGCACGGCGAGCTTGAACGGTTCAGGGTCCCACGGTCGCTGGCCGGGCGGCTAACGGTCAACGGGGTGATCCCGCGGCGGCTGACTCCGATCTTCCGCGACCAGCAGGAGCTCGCCGCAGCCGGCGACCTCGGCGACGGAATCCGCGCCGCCCTGGCGGCATCGCAATATCTGATCGTGCTGTGCTCCCCGACGGCGGCGACATCGCGCTGGACGAACGCCGAGATCGAAGCCTTCAAGCACAGCCGGCCCGACGCCTGTGTGTTCGCCGCGATCGTCGCCGGCGAGCCGTTTGCGAGCGAGGTCGCGGGCCGCGAGGCCGACGAGTGCTTCCCGCCGGCGCTTCGCCAGAAGTTCGACCGGCGCGGGCGACCGACCGGCAAGCGCGCCGAGCCGCTGGCGGCCGATTTCCGTGACGGAAGCGAGGGCCGGCGTCTCGCGCTGCTGAAGCTCATCGCGGGAATGCTCGGGGTCGGGCTCGACGACCTGGTTCAACGGGAGACGACGCGGCGCCATCGCCAGCTCGCGTGGCTCGCCGCTGGGTCGCTTGCCGGGATGGCGGTAACCAGCACGCTCGCCATCACCGCGGTTCAGTCGCGCGACTCGGCCCGCGACCAGCGCCGCGAGGCCGAGGGCCTGGTCGGTTTCATGCTCGGCGACCTCAAAGACAAGCTCGAGCCGATCGGCCGGCTCGATGCGCTCGATGCGGTCGGCAGCCGGGCGCTGGCTTATTACCAGCATCAGGACAAGGGAAGCCTGTCCGACGAATCGCTGGCGCAGCGGTCCAAGGCGCTGACGCTGATGGGCGAGATCGCGACCACGCGCGGTGACCTCAGCGGTGCGCTGAGCCGATATCAGGAGGCGCTGGCCAGCACCGGCGAAGCGATGCGGCGGCACCCCGACGATCCTCAACGGGTCTTCGATCATGCGCAGAATGTCTATTGGGTCGGCTACATCGCCTATCAGCGCGGGCAATTCGGACCGGCGGCAACGCAATTCCGCGAATACAAAGCCCTTGCCAATCGGATGGTCGAACTTGCCCCGGACAAGAAGGATTACCGGCTCGAGCAGGTCTACGCGAACAATAACCTCGGCGCCGTCCTGCTCGACCAGCGGCGCTATCGTGAAATGGCTCAGTCGTTCCAGGCGTCGCTTGGATCCGCCGAGGCCCTCGCGGCGGGAGACCCGCGAAACGTCGACTATCAAAAGAGCGTCATCAACATTCTCGGCTGGTTAGCCGATGCGCACGAATATTCGGGAGCGCTGGAACCTGCGCTTGCCGAGCGTGAGCGGCAGCTGCGCCTGCTGACCGACATTCAGCGGATCGATCCGCGGGATACAGAGACGCCGCGGGATATCATGACCGCCCGGCGGTCGATCGGCCGTCTGCTGGCAAGCCGCGGCGACGTCGCCGGGGCGATCAGGGAGTCGCTCGCCGGCGTGGCGATTTCGGACACCCTGTTCGCGATCGAGCCGGCGAACACCGAATGGCTCCAGGCCAACGCCAGCGGCCGCTACGATCTTGCGGATATCCAGCTCGCCGCCGGGCGAACCGAAGACGCCGCGGTCACCACCCGGTCCTATTGCGACATTGCCGATCGGCTGCTCGCCCGCGACAGCAGCGTCGCCGATTGGAAATCGCGATTCAACGCCGGCTGTCTCGAGCTCCGCGCCCGCGTCGCCCTGGCGCAAAAGAGCTCCCAGGAAGCGTTCGACCTCGCGCAAAGATCGCTGGCGGCGGCACGGCTTTCGCCGAGCCCAGTTGAACGTGGCGTCCTCAGCTTCCGGGCGATGTACGTCGGCGGAAACGCGTTGGCCGCCATGGGCCGCCGCGAGGAATCAGAACGGTGGTGGAGGGCGGCGCTGCAGAGCATGCCCAAGTCGATCGAACTGCGTCCGAGCGAGCAAGGAACGCTTGCCGCGCTCAAGCTTCGGCTCGGCGATCGCGCCGGCGCCAATCGATTGATCTCATCGCTCGCAGCCATCGGCTACCGCTACCCGGCCTATGTCACTGCGATCAGAACTGCGGGAGGAAAGACATGACGAATGAGACGAGCGGGTCGACAATGGCCCAGTCGAACAAGCCGCCGGCGGGGACCCCGGCGATCGTCGACGTAACAATTGAGCCGAGTGCGACCGGCGTGACCTGCTCACACGAATGGCGCTGGCACGATGGTCCTAGCGAGGGGAAGGGGACGATCGACGTTCCGCCTCGCGCCGAGCATGAATCCGGCACCCCAATCCATTTCCACCTGCGTGACAATACGAATCGCGGATTCACGTTCACCGACGACATCCACGGCCCGATCTGGGTCCAGCGCGACGGCTGTCCGCTCGCGAAGTCCGGCGACAGCGAGATTCCCGACGACAAGATCGACCGGGCGCCGAAGCTGCTCAAGGTGTTCAACGAGAACAGCGAGGAGTGCCATATGCACTATCGACTGCGCTTCAAGGACAAGGACGGGAAGGCCGAAGACTACGATCCCGATATCAAGAACGGCGGCAAGATCTGACCGCCCGATCATAACGAAGAGGGGGCAAGACCATGGACGCAGACCTGACGGCAACGCCGACGATCGTGAACGGCCAGGTCACCGAGTGGAAACTCTGTGACGGCAAGACGACCTGCGGGACGGGTAAGACCTCGTCGCCCTATCCCAAGATCGAACTCAAGAAGGGAAGCACGGATCACTCGATCACCATCCAGATCGACGAAGGCAACGGAATCACGTTCGCTCAAACCAACCCGCTGTGGATCCAGCAAGACACCAAGCCGACCGCTCCGGTGGTCGCTCCGACCAGCCAGATCGATCCGTCCAAGATCAGCGGCGGCGGCACCACGACGCTGAAGTTCAAGGACGCGAACACCGAAGCCATGACCCTGAAATATGCGCTGCAGTTCGAGGGCGGGAACGGGATCATGTCGATCGATCCGGACATTCAAAACGGCGGCAAGGGCATCGCGTTCTATCAAACGGCCGCCTTGCTGGTCGCCGGAGGGGTGGTGGTAGCGCTGGTTCTGCTGATAGTCTGGAGGCGAAGCGCGCGCCGCCAAACCATGCAGTGAGGCCGTCTGGAACAGGGACCGATCCAAGCGCCGGCTAAACCGCTTTCGCGCCTGGATCGCGACGGTCCGCCGCGGCTGCCGTTCGTCCTCACGGTCGGCGTGACCGGCCATCGCAGCGACGCGATCGCCGACGCCGCGGTCGGCGAGCTGCGCGAGCGGCTGATGGACGCGCTGCGGCTGATCACCGCGACGGCGATCGAGATTTACAAGACGGAAAGCACGTGGTTCGCGACCGCCGAGCCGCGGCTGCAGTTCATCACCCCGCTTGCCGACGGGGCCGACCAAATCGCCGCCGAATGCGCGATCGAACTCGGTTACACGCTGATCGCCGTCCTGCCGTTCGAGCGCGAACATTATCGGCAGGAGCTGGTCGGCAACGGCGCGCTCGAACGGTTCGATGCGCTTCTTGGCCAGTGTGACTGCGTGCTCGAGCTGCCCGGCGACCGCGCCAGCTCGTTCGATGCCTATGTCATCACGGGCCGCGCGACGGTCGCGCATTGCGACCTGATCATCGCCGTGTGGGACGGGCAGAAGCCGCGCGGCCGGGGCGGAACCGGCGACGTCGTCGAGCTGGCGATCGCGCGCGGCACTCCGGTGGTCCATGTCCCGACCGACCCGGCGCGTCCGGCGCGGCTCATGTGGGCGGCGTTCGATCCCGTCGTCGACACCCTCGGCGACGATCCGATGGCCGAGCGGCCGCTCGATGCCGAGCATATCGGGGAGGTGGTCAAGGCCCTGGTCGTGCCGCCGCCCGATCCGGAGGAGCGCCGGTCGCTGGCGACCTTCGAACAGGAACGGATCGGCCGGATGCGCGGGCGGATCGAATATCCGCTGCTGCTCGCCGCCGCCGGGGTGTCGCGGTTCGACGCGCGCAAGTTCCGCGGCTCGGCCGCCGCCGCTGCGATCGAAGAGGAATGGCGGCGGTTTCGCGACGGCTGCCTGTGCCACCAGCCGCTGTCGACTCCGCTCGACCTGCTCGAACGGTCCTACAGCTGGGCCGATCAGCTCGCGTCGCACTTCGCCCAAACCTATCGCAGCGGGCACATCTTCAATTTCGTGCTCGGCGGAATCGCCGTGTGCCTGGGGCTCAGCGCGTTCATGGCACCGCACGCCAAATTCGAATTCGCCATCGCCGAATTCCTGATTGCGCTGGCAATCATCATCAACACGGCGGTCGGCAAGCGCAACCAATGGCATCGGCGCTGGCTCGATTATCGCCAGCTCGCCGAGCGGCTGCGGCCGATGCGCAGCCTCAAGTTGCTCGCGCTCGCCGCGCCCGACCCGCCGGGCACCTCGACCAACCCGATCCCGCGCCGCTGGATCGACTGGTACGCCAGCGGCGTGTGGCGCGCGCTCGGCTGCCCGTCGGGATCAATGAACGCCGAACGCGCCGCGCAAACGGCGATTGCCGTCGCCGACTTCGAGATTGCCCCGCAGGTTGCCTATCACGAGCGCCACGCCCGCGAGATCGAAGCGCTCGACCATCGGCTCGAGCTGGTCGGCGGCTTGCTGTTCGTCGCGACCCTGGCGGTCAGCATCGCCATCGTCGTCGGCTTGTGGTTCGCACCCGAGGTGACCGAACGTTACAGCGATTGGGCAACGCTGGTGTCGGCCGGCTTTCCGGCGCTCGGCACGGCGGTGTTCGGCATTCGCTTCCAGGCCGATTTCGGCGGCAGCGCGCAGCGCTCGCACGGCACCGCCAATGCGCTCCGCCAGATCGAAAAGGAACTCAAGAAGGGCGTCACCCTCGGTCGGGCGTCCGATCTGGTCGAGCAGGGCGCCCGGCGCATGCTGGCCGATCTCGACGAGTGGCGGCTGGTCAACCAGCGGCGCGATCTCGAGGTCGGCTAGTCCTGATCGCCCCACCGCCAGCGCCAGCCGCCGCGGGTCGTTCTTGCCGTAATGAGGATCAGCAGCAGCGCGAGCGGAACGAAGAGCGCTACGAGGACCACGGGCCGGTCGCCGAACAGAAAGGCGATGGCTCCCACAGCGGCAATAAAGACGAGCATGACGGCCCAGCCCTGCCAGCTGATCGGCAGACTGGCGCCATAGCCGTAGCGCTTGGGCGCGAACCATTCGGGATTGTCGGTCATCTTATCTCTCCTTCGGCGGCCGGCCGCGTTTGCGCGGCTGCGGGATCTTCAGCTTTACGCCCCGCTCCGACAGCGCCTCGCGCAGCAGGCATTCGACCTGCGCATTCACGCTTCGCAGATCGGCGGCGGCGCAGCGTTCGACCGCCGCCCACAAAGCGGGGTCGACCCGGAGCGGATAGGCCTTGCGCTCGCCGCTCACCGTCACCTCCCTAGGTGTACAGCGTGCCGGTGTTCACCACGGGCTGCGTGTCGCGCTCGCCGCACAGCACGACCATCAGGTTCGAGACCATCGCCGCGCGGCGCTCGTCGTCGAGCTCGACGACGTTCTTCTCGGACAGAGCGTCGAGCGCCATCTCGACCATCCCGACCGCGCCCTCGACGAGAGTCTTGCGCGCCGCGACGACCGCTTGCGCCTGCTGCCGGCGAAGCATTGCTCCCGCGATCTCCTGGGCATAGGCGAGATGGGTGAAGCCGCATTCGTCGACCGTGATCCCGGCGACCGCGAGCCGCGCCTGGAGCTCGGTCCGGAGCTCGGCGCCGACCTGGTCGTGGTTGCCGCGCAGGGTCACTTCAAGATGCTCGAAATCGTCGTACGGATAGCGGGAACCGATGGTTCGGATCGCGGCCTCGACCTGGACGCGAACGAATTGCTTGTAATCGTCGACGTCGAACAGCGCCTGGGCGGTGTCGACCACGCGCCACACGATCTGCGCCGCCATCTCGATCGGGTTGCCGCGCAGGTCGTTGACCTTGATCTTGTCGGAAATGAAGTTGTTGGCGCGGACCGAAAGCTTCTTCTTGCCCATCCACGGCCAGGTCCAGCGCAGCCCCGTGGTCCGGTCGGTGCCGCGATAATCGCCGAACAGGGTGATAGCGACCGCCTGGTTGGGCTGGAGCATATAGAAGCCCGGCATCACCAGGATGAAGACCAGGGTCGCGGCGATCAGCGTAATCACGCTGAGTAACGCATCGCCCGTGTCCGAGATGGTGGTGATCGCGTAAATGTCGGCGAGGATCGCCACGAACAGCACGATGAGCATCACATAGCCGCTCATCGTCGACGCCGGCCGTTCCGCCGTCGCGGTGAGGGCAATGACTTCGTTGTTGGCCACTTCTACCTCCCTTAATTTGATATCATAATTATATGCCGGCGGGCTGGCCGTCAACTGGAATCGGCGGCGGAGGCCCGCTAAGGCGCAGTGCATGGCGATAGGTTGGCGACTGGTAATCCACGGCGGTGCGGGCGCGATGCGGCCGAGGAACGGCGATCCCGACCACGAAGACCGCGCGCGCGACGGACTGCGCTCGGCGCTCGAGGCCGGCGCCGCGATCCTCGAACATGGCGGCGCTGCGCTCGATGCGGTCGAGGCCAGCGTGCGCGTGCTCGAGGACGATCCCTGCTTCAACGCCGGGCGCGGAAGCGCCCTCACCGACCAGGGCAGCGTCGAGCTCGACGCAGCGATCATGGACGGCCGCAACCGGCGCGCGGGAGCGGTTGCGGGACTGCAGACGACGCGTGCTCCAGTCACCCTCGCGCGGCGGCTGATGGAGCAGGGTCCGCACGTCTTCCTGACCGGCCGCGGCGCCGACAAGTTCGCCCAGGATGCCGGTCTCGAGCAGGCCGATCCGACATGGTTCGTCACGCAGGAGCGGCGGCGCCAGCTCGACGAGCTGCTCGCCCACGGAGGATTCGACGCCGACGTCAAATACGGTACGGTCGGTGCGGTCGCGCTCGATCGCGACGGCCATGTCGCTGCCGCGACCTCGACCGGCGGGCTGACCGCCAAACGCTGGGGCCGGATCGGCGATTCGCCGCTGATCGGCGCCGGCACCTATGCCGACGACCGTTCCGCCGCGGTCTCCGCGACCGGCTCGGGAGAATATTTCATCCGAGCGGTCGCCGCTCACCAGCTCGCCGAGCGGATGCGGCTCGCCGGCGCGACGCTGCAACAGGCGCTCGACGGCGTGCTCGCCGACATCCGCGAGCTCGGCGGTACTGGCGGCCTGATTGCCGTCGCCCCGACCGGCGAAGCGGCATGCGGCTTCACGACCCCGGCGATGTATCGCGGCATCGCCGACGCAGGTTCGCGGACGGTCGCGATCTACGCCGAGGAAGAGGAACGGTAGGGCAGCGAGCCGCTAAGCCAGGTCACTTCCTGGGCAACGGCCGAGCGCTCGGTTTCGAGGAAGTTGGCAACCGCCGCGCGGAAGCTCCGGTTGGGAATGAAATGGGCCGATCGGGTGATCACCGGCTCATAGCCGCGGGCCAGCTTGTGCTCGCCTTGGGCGCCGGCCTGGACCGACGCCAGGCCGTGGTCGATGCACCATTCGATCGCCCGGTAGTAGCTCAGCTCGAAGTGAAGGAAGGGCACTTCCTCGATGCATCCCCAGTAACGGCCGTAAAGCGCATCCGCACCGATCACGTTGAGCGCGCCGGCGATCGGCCGGCCGTCGCGATCGGCGAGGAACAGCAGCAGCTTGTCCCCCATCCGCTCGGCGATCAGGTCGAAGAAGTCGCGCGTGAGATAAGGCCGGCCCCACTTCCTCGCGCCGGTGTCCTGGTAGAACGCCCACATCGCGTCCCATTCCGCGCGGCCGATGTCGCTCCCGCGGAGCGCTCGGACATTGAGGCCGGCGAGCGCCGCCGCCCGCTCGCGGCCGATCGTTTTGCGCTTCGGGCTGCGCAGCGCGGCGAGAAATTCGTCGAAGCTCGAATAGCCGCGGTTGAACCAATGATATTGGATCCCGTCGCGGATCAGCCAGCCGCGGCGCTCGGCTTCGCCTATCGTCGAGTCCTCGGCGAAGGTGATGTGGGCCGACGACATGCCGTTCTGGGTGGTGACCGCCTCCATGGCCGCGAGCAGATGCTGGCCACGGCTGCCGAGGAGGCGTTGCCCGGGCACCGGAGTGAACGGCACCGCGACCTGGAGCTTGGGATAATATTGGCCGCCGGCGCGCTCCCACGCGTCGGCCCAGCCGTGGTCGAACACATATTCGCCCTGGCTGTGGCTCTTGAAGTAGGCGGGCGCGGACGCGAGCAGCCGGCCTTCCTCTTCGATCAGGATCGGCGCCGGCGACCAGCCAGTGCCCGGCCCGACGCTCCCCGAATCCTCGAGCGCGGCGAGGAAGGCATGGCTGAGGAACGGGTCGCCGCCGGCGAGCGAGTCCCATTTCTCCGGATCGATATCCGCAACGCCGCTCGCCAGGCGGGCGAGGACTTCGGACTCACGGTCGGCCATCGGCTTCCCAGATGAGCGCGTCGGCATGAACCGCCGCTTGCGCTCGTTGTGCGGCAGTGGCGATGGTCCAGCTGT
>JBJMUB010000069.1:0-6453 GCA_045811385.1 Sphingomicrobium sp.
GTGGTGAGCGTCAATCATGTGGGGCTTTTCTTCGCGTACAGTCCGGTTCGCGTCCCGCGCCTGCCTCAGCGTCCTCGCTGTAGCGGCCGCGCCGGCCGTTGCGCAAAACGAACCCGCGGCCCTCGAGCGCACGATTCCCCAGCTGGAGACCCAGACCCAACCGAGCCCCAGCATCAGCGGACCACGCCGGGCGAAGGCCGCCCGAGTCAAAACCCCCAAGCGCTTTACACTCGGCGCGGTCAACATCCAGGGCGCCAAGACCTTCACCCGCGAAGAACTCAGCCAGTATTTCGAGCCGATGCTCGCGCGTGAGATCGAGGGGGCCAAGCTCGGCGAGCTCGCCGCCCGGATCACTCAGCGCTACCGCCGCAGCGGGTACCTTCTTTCCTATGCCTCGATCCCCGCCCAGAATGTCGCCGGCGGGATCGTCAACCTCGCGGTCACCGAGGGTAGGATCGATCGGATTACGGTCAGCGGCGGGGGATCGGGACGCTCGGCCGTGGAGGCGATTGCCGAGCCCCTGGTCCAGGACGCGCCGCTTAAAACCGCGACGCTCGAGCGGGTAGTCGGACTGATCCGCGACCTCCCGGGCATCAGCCTGACCGACGTCTCGCTCACCCGCTCCGACACCGACTCTGGCCTGAACGGTCTCAAGATCCGGGTCGCGCGCAGGCCCGTGAAGCTCTTATCATACGCCGACAACCGTGGCGCCGAGAGCATTGGCCGGATCCGCTTCTATACGTCGGCTTCCCTGACATCGCTGGCGGTCGGCGGCGACGAGCTGCGCTTCGACCTGTTCGGCATTCCGGGCCACGGCAAACGCTATCTGTACGGTCAGGTCCTGGCGAGCGCGCCGCTCGGTCACGACGGGCTGCGGCTGACCGTCGCGGCATCCAAGGGCGACCAGAATCTGCGCGCCGACGATCGGATCGAGAGCGATTCCCGGAATTTCCTGGCGCAGGTCAGCTATCCCGTGCTCCGGGCCCGCTCGCTCACCGTCGTCGGCAAGGCATCGCTCAACGACTGGCGCAGCTCGGCCGACGACCATGGCGTGCCCCGGCTGCGCGACCGCCTTCGCGTCGCCCGGCTCGGCGTGGAGCTCTCGACCGAGACCCGGATGCGGCTGCGCGGCGAGTTCACCGTCTCGACCGGTCTGGGTTTCGGCGCCGCGACCAAAGCCGGCGATGCGCTGGCATCGCGTCCCGACGCGGGCGGCCGGTTCGTCAAGGGCGCCTTCAACGTGCGCGTGGCCACACCCCTCGCCGATAACGTCCGGCTCCAGACTGCGGTCGCCGGGCAATATTCCACTAGCTCACTGTTGTCGTTCGAGGAATTCGCCGTCGGCGGGAGCCAGATCGGCCGCGCCTTCGATTATAACGAGATCAGCGGCGACCATGGCCTCGCGGGCGTCGTCGAGGTGGCCTATCGGCTCGGCGACAATAAGGGGCTAATCAAGAAGCCCGAGCTGTTCGCTTATGCCGATGGCGGCGCTACCTTCCGCAAGCACGGGGCGCCCGACTTCCCCAAGAAGGAATGGCTCGCCGGAACCGGTATCGGCGCCCGTTTCGGGGCCGGTGGATTCGTGCTGTCCGGCGAGGTCGGAGTTCCGGTCGAACGCAGTCGCGCCCACCGCAGCGTCCGCGCCTTCTTCTCCATTTCCCGCACGCTCTGAGGATCAGCCGGGCTTCCCGCGGTTCGGCGCGCGGCCGGCTTGCCATCCATCGCTTGCAGCGAAGGCTGGTGGGCGCGACAGGGATTGAACCTGTGACCCCACCCGTGTGAAGGGTGTGCTCTACCGCTGAGCTACGCGCCCGCCCGTCTTGCGGAAAGCGGCGGATATAGTGCGGTCAGCCAGCCTGTCCAGCTATTGAACCGCATCCTTCAGGACCTTGCCGGGGCGGAACTTTGGCTGGGACGTGGCCTTGATCTGCATCGGCTCGCCGGTTCGCGGATTGCGGCCGGTCGAGGCCTTGCGGCGGGTCACCGAGAAATTGCCGAAACCGACCAGCCGCACCTCGTCGCCGCGCTTCAGCGTCGACGTGATCACCTCGAGCATGGTCTCAACGGCGCGCATGGCATCGTTACGGCTGAGCCCGGCCCGATCGGCGACATGTCCAATCAATTCCTGCTTGTTCATGGGCCGACCTCCTCGCCTGGGCGCCGAGACTCGGGCGCGCGAAGGAAGCGACCTTAAGGCAGGACCCGTCCCCCGAGTCCAGCGCTCAGTGACGGATCGGCATGCCCGATTCGGGACTCGACGGATGAACCGGCGGTTCCGCCGCATGCTCATCAGCATCGGTCCACTCGATCGCCTCCAGCGGCTCGACCAGCGCCCGCGCGAGGACCTCGTCGACGTGCTGGACCGGGATGATGTCGAGCGCTTCCTTCACGGTCGCCGGAATCTCGGCCAGGTCTTTCTCATTCTCGGCGGGGATCAGAACGGTGCGGATTCCGCCGCGCAACGCGGCAAGCAGCTTTTCCTTGAGCCCGCCGATCGGCAGCACCCGCCCACGCAGCGTGACCTCGCCGGTCATCGCCACGTCGCGGCGCACCGCCGTCCCCGACAGGGTCGAGATCATCGCCGTAACCATGCCGATCCCGGCCGACGGTCCGTCTTTCGGCACCGCGCCTTCGGGCAAATGGACGTGGATGTCCTTGCGGGCGAAGATCGACGGCTTGACCCCATAGGCGGGGGCGCGCGCCTTGACGAAGCTCATCGCCGCCTGGATCGATTCCTGCATCACCTCGCCGAGCTTGCCGGTGGTCTTGATCTGGCCCTTGCCCGGAACGGTCACCGCTTCGATCGTCAGCAGTTCCCCGCCGACTTCGGTCCAGGCGAGGCCGGTCACGGCGCCGATCTGGTCCTCCTCCTCGCCGATGCCGTAGCGATACTTGCGGACGCCGAGGAACTCGCCGAGGTTCTCGGGGGTCAGCTCGACCTTCTCGATCTTGTTCTCGAGGATCTGGCGAAGCGACTTGCGGGCGACCTTCGCCAACTCGCGCTCGAGCGTCCGGACGCCCGCCTCGCGGGTATAATGCTGGATCATCTTGCGCAGGGCGTCGTCGGTGAAGACCAGCTCTTCGGGCTTGAGCCCGTGCGCTTCCATCTGCTTTGGAATCAGGTGGCGGTTGGCGATCTGGACCTTCTCGTCCTCGGTGTAGCCTTCGAGCCGGATGATCTCCATCCGGTCCATCAGCGGCTGGGGCATGTCGAGCGAGTTGGCGGTCGTGACGAACATCACGTCCGACAGATCGTAGTCGAGCTCGAGATAATGGTCCTGGAATTTGTTGTTCTGTTCGGGATCGAGGACTTCGAGCAAAGCCGACGACGGGTCGCCGCGAAAATCCTGGCCGAGCTTGTCGATCTCGTCGAGCAGGAACAGCGGGTTGGACGTCCCGGCCTTTTTGATGTTCGAAATGATCTTCCCCGGAAGCGAGCCGATGTAGGTCCGGCGATGGCCGCGGATTTCGGCCTCGTCGCGCACTCCGCCCAGCGACTGGCGGACGAACTCGCGGCCGGTCGCTCGGGCGATCGAGCGGCCAAGCGAGGTCTTGCCGACGCCCGGCGGGCCGACCAGGCACAGGATCGGGCCCTTGAGCTTGTTAGTCCGGGCCTGGACCGCGAGATATTCGACGATCCGGTCCTTGACCTTGCCGAGCCCGTAATGATCCTCGTCGAGCACGCGCTGAGCCTCGGCGATGTCCTTCTTGAGCTTGGACTTCTTGCCCCACGGCAAGCCGAGCAGGACGTCGAGATAGTTGCGCGCGACGGTCGCTTCCGCGGACATCGGCGCCATCGCCCGGAGCTTCTTGAGCTCCGCATTGGCGCGGCTCTTCGCTTCCTTCGACAGGCGAGTCTTGCGGATCTTTTCCGCCAGCTCGAGAAGCTCGTCGCCGCCCTCCTCGCTTTCATTGCCGAGCTCGCGCTGGATCGCTTTCAACTGCTCGTTCAGATAATATTCGCGCTGCGTCTTCTCCATCTGGCGCTTGACCCGGCTGCGGATCTTCTTCTCGACCTGGAGCACGCCCAGTTCGCCCTCCATGAAGGCGAACACCATCTCGAGGCGGCGGGCCGGGTTGAGCTCGCCAAGCAACGCCTGCTTGTCGGCGACCTTGATCGACAGGTTGGAGGCGATCGCATCCGCCAGGACCGAGGCGTCCTCGATCTCGGCCAGCTGGATGCCCGTTTCAGGCGGCAGTCGCTTGTTGAGCTTGGCGTAATTTTCGAACTGGTCGATCGCCGAGCGCATAAGCGCCTGGGCCTCCGGCGAATCGGCCGCTTCCTCCTCGATCTCCTCGACCTCGGCCGAGAGGTAGCCGTCGAGGGGGACCAGGTTCTGCAGTCGCGCCCGCTTGACGCCTTCGACCAGCACCCTGACGGTTCCGTCGGGAAGCTTCAACAGCTGCATCGCGGTGGCGATCACGCCCAGGTCGTACAGCGCGTCCCGGTCGGGATCGTCCTCGCCCGGATCGAGCTGGGCGACCAGGAACAGTTCCCGATTGTCGGCCATCGCGGCTTCGAGCGCCACAACCGATTTCTCGCGCCCGACGAACAGCGGGACGATGCGGTGCGGGAAAACGACGATATCGCGAAGCGGCAGGATCGGCAGAGAGCGAGTCATGCAATGATATATGGGCGGCGGACTATCCTCGCGCAACAAAGGCCGGGAACAATCCCCAGCTATCGCTCGCTCTTGACGAAGCGATCCGCGGGAGAAGCGACATGGCCGACGACAGGGAAAAGATCAGCACTGGAGCGAACGATCGGCCGGTCAACGAGACGATCGTTGGAACCGGGGCCGGCATTCCCGACGAGGCGCTCGCGCCAGGCGAGGAACTGCCCGAAGCGCCGACCGACGAGGAGGTCGAGAAAGCCAAGCGCGCGCTTCACGCGCCGACCGCCGAGCGCGACACGCTCCCGCTGGAAGGTGAATGACTCACGCCGGGCTGAACAACGGATTCTGTAACCGTTCACATTCACTCGCTATCTAAGCACACGTGAACATTCGATATTCCCTGCTCGCCCTAAGCGCCCTCGCCCTGCCCGGACTTGCCGCTGCGCAATACGGCCAGCCGTACGCGATGCCGGCCTATCCCGCCCCTCGGGCCGAGCCGTGGATGCCGCCGCCGCCGGGCCCGGCGCCGCAGCCGTGGGGTCAGCAGCAGCAGATCAATGCGCCCAAGCGGGGCCCGGCGCTCGAACCGATCGATCTGCCGCCGGCGATCGAGCAGGGCGTCGACATGATCTACATCGACGAGGAGCTCGTCCCGCACGCCATCCAGAGCAGCGGTCCGACGGTCCACGACATCTCGCTCGACGACTGGAGCGGGGCTCCGCTCGACATGTTCGTGTCGATGAACCCGATCTACACCGACCTCCGCCGCGGCCTCGTCAAATATCGCCAGCGCTGGGGCAATTTGCCCGAAATCCCGGTGCCGTCCGGACCGACGCTCAAGCCGGGCTCGACCGACGAGCGCGTGAACGCGCTGCGCGTCCGCCTCGGCCTCGCCGAGGGAAGCGGCTACGATTCGGCGCTTGCCGCCGTCGTCAAGGAATTCCAGGCGGCCCACGGCCTGAAGGCTGACGGCATTGCCGGCGCCGGAACGATCGACGCGCTCAACCGCGGGCCGAACTATTACGAGCAGCTGATCATCATCAACATGGAGCGCGCGCGGCGCCTGCCCTCGCCCGAGGACCAGCGCAAATATGCGGTGGTCGATTCCGGCGGCGCCCGGCTTTCGCTGTGGGAAAATGGCCGCAAGGTCGACGAGATGAAGGTCGTCGTCGGCAAGGCCGAGACGGCAACTCCGATGATGGCCGCCTACATCAAATTTGCGAGCGTCAATCCGTACTGGAACGTGCCGCCGGAGCTGGTCCGCAGCCTCATCGCCCCGCGTGTCGTCGCACAAGGGCCGAGCTATCTGACCGAACGCGAATATGAGGTGATGTCGGATTATTCGGACAATGCCCAGCTGCTCGACCCAAGCCAGGTCGACTGGCAGGCGGTCGTCGACGGGCGCAAGGAAGTGCGCCTGCGCCGCCTGCCGAGCCCGGCCAACTCGATGGGCATGATGAAGTTCATGCTGCCCAACTACTTCGGCATCTATCTCCACGACTCGCCGGAGAAGGAGCATTTCACCAAGAACGAGCTGTGGATCAGCAACGGCTGCGTCCGCGTCGAGGATTACAAGCGCTTCGCGAACTGGCTGTTCGGCGGCTACGTGCCCAAGGGCAAGGACCCCAAGGTCGAGGAGGAAGTCGACCTGCCCAAGCCGGTGCCGGTGTACATGACCTATCTCACCGCACAGCCGACGGCCGGCGGAGTCCAGTTCATGCCCGACCCCTATGGCCGCGACCAGCATCTGATGGAGCGCTACGGCACGCAGCTGACGGCGGCGGTCCGCGGCCTGCACTAGCAGGTGTATTGACAGAATAATACAGCCACCCTACTC
>JBJMUB010000070.1:0-22825 GCA_045811385.1 Sphingomicrobium sp.
AACGCCGCGCCTCGCGTTCCTCGGCACCGAAATATTTGACGGTTTCGTAGTTGAGCAGGCTGTCGACGGCGCGGCCGATCGCCTTGTTGTCGACGTCGTTCATCTGCCGCTGGAGCTGCGCGCGCCAGTCGGTCACCTTGCGCGTGAAGGTGATGTAGATCGCGACCATGACGAGGGTGGCGGCAACCAGGCCGGGGCCGAACTTGACGAAGAATATGACGCAGATGGCGGTGAGCTCGATCGCCGTCGGACCGATGTTGAACAGGATGAAGTAGAGCATCATGTCGATGCTCTTGGTGCCGCGCTCGACGATCTTAGTCAGCGATCCGGTGCGCCGCTCGAGGTGGAAGCGCAGCGACAGGTCATGGATGTGGCGGAAGACCTGGCGCGCGAGCCTCCGCGCGGCGCTCTGCCCGACCTTCTCGAACAAGGCGTTGCGCAAATTGTCGGAGAGGACCCCGGCGAAGCGGGCGGTCGCATAGCCCGCGACCAGACCGGCGATGACCGCAAACGGCGCGGTCCGCGCCGACATGCCGTCGATCACCGCTTTGTAGGCGAAGGGCATCAGGAGCACGGCCGCCTTGCCGGCGAGGACCAGCAGGACGGCCGCGACGACGCGCAGCTTCAGCTCCGCCTCGCCCTTCGGCCAAAGCATCGGCAGGAAGCGCCACAAGGCGCTGAAGCCCGCGTTCGGCGTGGCTGCAGTGCTTGCCGTCTCGTCCGCCATCACGCCCTAGGTAGGAGCGCCGCCACGCGCCCGCAAATAGCCGAGCCGCGGAACCGGGGCGGACTGCGGCGGTTCCTCCAGCGCATGAAGACCACGACCAAGACGAGCAAGCCGACCAAGTCGAAGCCGAGGATGCCGCGCGGCCGGCGCGGCCACACGCCCGACACGCAAGAGGTCCACCAGGCCACCGCCAAGGAGTTCGAGCGCGAAGGCCTCGGCATCGCGCCCAAGGAGTGAAGCCCATGCCCGACGTCATGGAGCCGATGATCCACGAGGATCAGCTGCCCGGTCACGAGAGCAAGCTCGAGCCGAAGCCCGACTGGAAGCCGCGCTACAAGGGGTCGGGACGCCTCGACGGCAAGATCGCGCTGATTACCGGTGCGGACAGCGGCATCGGCCGCGCCGTCGCCGCGCTGTTCGCGCGCGAGGGCGCCGACGTCGCGATCCTCTACCTGTGCGAGCATGACGATGCGGCCTTCACCAAGGAGATCGTCGAGAAAGAGGGGCGCAGGGCGATCACCATATCCGGCGACATCGGCGACAAGCAGTTCTGCGAAGATGCGGTCAGGCAGGCGGTCGACGCGCTCGGCGGGCTCGACATCCTCGTCAACAACGCCGGCGAGCAGCATCCCGACAAGGACATCCGCGACATCACCGAAGAGCAGCTTCGGCGCACTTTCCAGACCAACATTTTCGGCATGTTCTATATGACGCAGGCGGCGATGGATCATCTCGGGGAGGGCTCGGCGATCATCAATTGCACGTCGGAAACGATGTACGCTGGATCGCACGACCTGCTCGATTACAGCGCCACCAAGGGCGCGATCACCGCCTTCACCCGCTCGCTCGCCAAGAATCTGGTGAAGAAGAAGATCCGCGTGAACGGAGTCGCTCCGGGCCCGATCTGGACCCCGCTCAACCCGTTCGGCGGTCAGCCGCCCGAAGATGTGCCGAAGTTCGGCAAGGACACGCCGATGGGCCGGCCCGGCCAGCCGAACGAGGTCGCGCCGAGCTTCCTGGTCCTCGCCTGCGAGGATTCGAGCTACATGACCGGGCAGGTGCTGCATCCCGACGGCGGGGATACGACTTCGAGCTGAGCGTTGACGGCGCCGCGCCCGGCTTCCTAGGGCTTCGCGGTGGTCGCGGACGAGGCTTTTCAGCAAGCGGTTGACGCGTTTCAGCGCGGCGATCTCGACCGCGCGAGAAACCTCACCCGGCAGCAACTGACGGCCGCGCCGGATGCCCGGGTGAAGCATTTGATGGGGTTGATCGAATGTCGGGCGGGTCGGCTCGAGGCCGGGATCGACTGGCTCGGCCAGGCGTGCGCGGCCGAGCCGGACGTCATTGCCTACCGGGTCATGCTGGCGCGCGCGCTGACCGAAAGCGGCCGCGCTGGCGAGGCGCTGCGGGCCGCGCCGCCGGCGGCGGGATCGAGCCCGCCCGAACTCGCCCTGTGGCACGCGCGCGCCGAGGCCGCGACCGCGATCGGGGCCTGGCCGGAGGCGGCGGAGGCCTGGGCCAAATTGTGCGAGTCCGGAACGGCCGATTGGCGCTCTTGGAGCGCTTATGGCCACGCCCTGGCCAGCCTCGCTCGGTGGGGAGCGGCGGCGTCCGTCTTTCGGGCCGCTGCCGGGCTCAATCCAGCCGAGCCTGAGCTGCTGCGTCAGCTCGCGACGGCGTTGGCGCGCGCCGGCCGGTATCAGGACAGCGCCGACACCCTGCTCCAGTGGATCGAGCTCCGGCCGAACGATGTGGCCGCGCGGATCATGCTCGCCCGCCTGCTCGCCGACCTCGGCCGTCAGAAGGACTCGGACGCACAGCTCGAAAAGGCGGCCGAGGAAGCGACCGGTGCCCCCGGTACGGATTCGAAGGGGTTGATCGCGATTGCGATGCGCAGCGGCGTCGCGGGCGGCATCGACGAGCCGATCCTCGGCGAGCTCGCCCAATTGCTCGAGCGGACCAACCGCCTCGATTCGCTTCGCACGCTGCTCGAGGATGCCGAGGCTCATGGCATCGGCCGCGAGCGGCTCGGTTATCCAGCGGCGGCGATCGCCTTGCGCGACGGCGATCCCGGTGAGGCGAGGCGATTGCTGCTGGCCACGCCGGCCGATCGCGACCCGACCCGCCGGCACTGGCTGATGGCGAGGGTCGCCGATGCCATGGGCGATGCCGACACGGCGTTCGCCGAAGCCGAACGGATGAACCGCTCGGTTGCCGACCACGACCTGTGGCGCGGCCGCGCGCGGGACTATCTCAAGTGGGTGTCCGGCTTGAGCGCGATGCTGACGAGCGAGTGGGCGAAGGAGTTGAAGACGCTCCGGCCGCCTGATCGGAGATCCCCCGCCTTCTTGGTCGGCTTTCCGCGTTCCGGGACGACCTTGCTCGATACCTTCCTGATGGGTCACCCGAAGGCGGCGGTGCTCGAGGAAGTCCCCCTGATGCATCAGGTGGAGACCGTCCTCGGACCGATCGCCGGCCTGCCGCGCAGCGGCCGCGCGCAACTGGACCAGGCAAGACAAGCCTATTTCGCCGAGCTCGATCGCCATCTCGAGCCGGGCTTCGACGGTCTCGCGGTGGACAAGATGCCGCTCAACCTCATCGCCATGCCTTATGTCCACTGCCTGTTTCCGGGTGCCCGGGTGGTGTTCGCCCAGCGCCATCCGTGCGACGCGGTCCTCAGCTGCTTCATGCAGGGCTTCGCGCTCAACAATGCGATGGCCTGCTTCCTCGACATCCGCGACGCTGCGGAAGCCTATGATTCGATCATGACCCTCTGGGTTCGCAGCCGCGAGCTGCTCGCGCTCGAAGTGCACACGCTGGTCTATGAACGGCTGGTCGAAGCGCCGGAGACCGAGCTTCGGCCCGTGGTCGAGTTCCTCGGGCTGGAGTGGACCGACCAACTCCTCGACCATCGCTCGACCGCCCGCGAGCGCGGCGCGATCGGTACGCCCAGCTACGACCAGGTCATGCAGCCGCTGAGCAAAGCTGCGGCGGGCCGCTGGAAGCGCTACGAACGGCAGCTTGAGCCCGTGCTGCCTTTGCTTCTGCCCTGGGCCGAGCGGCTCGGCTATGCGGTGTGACCGATATCGGACTACATTTGTAGCGCCTGTCCGCTTTCGGACAGTGCCGGCAGCGGATTTGACGACTCAATTGCGGCGATTTTTCCCAATCGGCGGCAAAACTCGCCATGAAATCTCGCGTATCGACGTTGCCTGCTATTGAAAACAAATGAAATTTTTAAATTGGCACGGCCCCTGCATTGTATCTGGCACGGACCCGCTGGTGGGTTCGACGATACAAAAAGGGACACAAAAATGACCTCGACTCTGACGATCCGCAACGCCGCCACCGCTTTCGCTGGCGCCTTCGTCACCGCTCTTCTGTTCGTTTCGGCCGCGACCTCGCTCCCGATCGCCTGAAGCCCTCCAACCTAAGGAAACCACAATGAACGGACGTTTCCTGATCAACCGGCGCGACGCCAAGGTCATGGGCGTCGCCGCCGGCATCGCCGACTACAGCGGGATAGACCCGACCATCGTCCGGCTGGCGATCGTCGCCCTAACCCTGGTGACCGGCCCGGCGATGTTCCTGCTATATGTCCTGACCGGGCTGCTGGCGCCTCGCGAGTAGGCGCCCGGCCGCCCTTTCCCGCCGGCCAGGCCAAGGCCATCATGCCGGCGTGGACGACCCCTACAATCTCCACCGATTCGTCGCCGCTCAGGACCCGGTCCTGGATGGCGTCATCGCCGAGCTCCGCTCGGGAGCAAAGGTCGGCCACTGGATGTGGTTCGTTTTTCCCCAGCTCCGGTCGCTTGGGCGCAGCGCCGCCGCGCAATATTACGGCATCGCCTCAATCGACGAAGCCCGGGCGTATCTCGCGCACGACCTGCTCGGCCCGCGCCTCCGCCAATGCATCGAGGCGGTTCTCCCCTGGGCCGGCAAGCGCAGTCCCGAGCAAATCTTCGGCCCGATCGACACGCTCAAGCTCCGCTCGTGCCTGACCTTGTTCGACGCAATCGAGCCCGGTTCGATCTTTGGTGCCGCCCTCACCGGCCTGTTTGACGGCCGCGCCGATCAACAGACCCTCGCGCTTTTGAATTCGGAGCGGTAATCAGCCCACGCACCTCGATCAGCCACTGAAGGAGTCCGCCATGCGCAAGCTTCTCGTCGGCCTGGCCGCCGCCGGCCTCGTCGCTTCCCCCGCCATCGCCGCCTTGAAGGTCGGCGCCAAGGCTCCGGACTTCGTCACCACCGGAGCGCTTGCCGGCAAGCCGTTCAGGATCCACTTGAAAGACCAGCTCAAGAAGGGCCCGGTTGTCCTCTATTTCTTCCCCAAGGCGTTCACCAAGGGCTGCACAGCCGAGGCGCACGCGTTCAGCGAGGCGACCGCGGACTTCCGCAAGGCCGGGGCGAGCGTGATCGGCATGTCCGCGGACGACTTGACCACTCTCAAGAAATTCTCGGTTGAGGAATGCCGCAACGCGTTTCCGGTCGCGACCGCGACGAACGCCACGCAAAAGGCCTATGATGTCGCTTGGGCCGAACATCCGGGCCTAACCACGCGCACGTCCTACGTCATCGGCCGGAACGGCAAGATCGTGATGGTCCACGACGATCTCGACTTCAGCCAGCATGTCGCCAAGACGCTGGCGGCGGTGAAGGCGCTCAAGCGATAATCCGGTATTTATGTAGCAGATGCACCAAGACGTCGTTTGCAATGTCTGTCGTTTGCAATGTCTAATGTCGCCGCATCGGATACGATTTGACGTAAGCGGCCTGCTGCGAAAAAGGGCCCGAAATGGAGGGCCAGGTCGAGGCCAAACAAGCCGAGCTAGGAGCGCTCATTGCGGACCTTGCTCACGTTATCGCGACAATTCGAGTGTCCCGCCCCGACATCGATCTAGCCGAGCGCATCATGCGGAAGCGCGGGCGGGACCTGCCGAGCGCCTGCATTTCAAGCTGATCGCCGGCGCTCAAGCGGGCGCATTCGAGCGCGGTGACGGAATAGAGGATTCGACCTAAATGACGGTGGAATACGGGGCCAGCAGGGAAACGGTTTTTGGCAGCCGCTGTTGAGCTAAGGTGTCTAAGTATTCAGCGACGGTCTTAGGTGGGTTTTTCAGCCGCTCCCGACAGCGCTGCGCCGCAATGATGACGGCCGCATTATTGAAATCATACTGAAATTGGATGAAGTCATCGGGGTGCAGCACCTCAACGTTGAACTGCGCCATAACGTCCTTTGGGAAGTCCCGAAGATTGAACGTCACGATAGCATCTGCTCCGGCGTGAATCGCAGCGGCAAGCACATGCCGGTCATCTGGATCAGGCAGGGTAAGGCTCTCAATTAGGCAGTGGTGGCCCTCAACTATAGAGTCGGGCACGGCAGCATTCATTAGATCGCAGGTGCGGCGAAGCTGCTCTGGAGTGAGGTCTTCTCTCTTTTCCAGCAGAGCCGATGTCCATTCCTCATGGATGTCTTCGCTCCACTTGGCGCGGAATAAAGACGCAGACGCGAGTTCCATGAGAAAGTCGCGGAGTGGGGCAGGATACAGCACACACGCGTCATAGATTACGCTGTAGCGAGAGTGCTTAATACCCCATCCCCAACTTCTGCGCCTGCTCAGCTAGCGCTTCCATGTCGGCGGAACGCTGTTGCTCCCTCTTCTGCCTGTAGTCTTCGAGATCGCTGAATTTGATCCTCCGATGCGTCCCCACTTTGTGGAACTTGAGTTCTCCACGATCAAGCACCTTATTGAGGAAGGGTCGCGAAACATTGAGTAAATTGGCTGCTTCTTGCGTAGTCAGTTCCGCATGGAGCGGGATGAGCGTCACCGCGTTTCCCTGCGCCATTTCGGTCAAAATCTTGATGAGCAAAGGCGTGACTAGTTTGGGCAGCGTCAAATCGGTCCCGTCGTCCAATCGGACTGTGATCGATGCCTTCGAGGCCCGCGCTAATTCCCTGCTGGCGGTAGCCGCCAGTTCGGAATCACTTTCGTCTGGCACCACGGGGGCGCCAGTCGGCTCTAGCAGATCGTTCATAGGCAGGTGGTCCTTGGTAGGGTCACGACGATATTGCTCTCTCACGCCTCTAAACGCAATATCCGAAATAAACGAAACAGTGTTTCGTTCCGGGACGTGACCCAAAAGACTCACTTTCCTAAGCGGCGCGCTGCCAATAGCCGCCCCAGTGGCGCGACTGAGGCGCTGCCATGACGGCGCGGCCGACCAACGCGGCCTGATTGCCGTTGGCGACTCGGCGGTGATCTTCGCGCCATGCCATTTCGTTCGCGTAGGCCGCGAGATACGGCCCGGCGATATGATGATGCGTTCCGATTTCGGCGCGGCGTAGGCGGCTGAAATAGCTCTCGGCTTGGTGGTGGCAAACGCCTTCGTCCATGAACGCCACTGAGTGGTTCACGCGGCGTGTCCCAACCGTTGTGAAGCTCGTCCCAACCGGTGCCTTCGTCGGCATAGATGGTCGCCAGCGTTCCAACGCGGTCGCGAACGATCGGGCAGGCGTCACCCTCATTGGCGACGATGAATGGAAGCGAACGACAGGCAAGGGCAAAAGTATTGTATATGAGTGCACTTTCAACGAATGGAGTGGCAAATGGCGGCGAACACAGAGTGGGGAGTCGAAGGTAAAGGGCTTGCTGAAAGGCGAGCTAAAGCGCCGGGGCGTGACCTATGCTCAGCTAGTCGAGAAGCTGGCGGCGGTTGGTGTTGTGGACTCCGAGCCGAACATCCGCAACAAGTTCGCGCGGGGTAAATTCACAGCGGTGTTTTTGGTCCAGTGCCTTGAGGCTATCGGTTGTCGCCAGCTCAACCTGTAGCCGGTCCAGTGCTCATCATCGTCACTCGGCCAAAGCGCACGCCGCTCTTGTCGCCGATGGTCACGCCGTCCCAAAGTTGCAGGCGCGCCCTCGGGCCAGGTTCTTGATACGGCTCAAACTCAAGCTGCAATTCCCGAAGATCGAACGTGACTGTTTTCTTCCGCATCGTTCCGAGAATAAGCAGAGCCTGCCTAGCGCTCACGACCTGATGGAGCGTCATCACGAATTCCGAGAACGGGGGTATCTGGCGCTTCGGGGCGATGCGGATCAGGTCAGGCACCCCAAGCTTCTCCGCGATTTCCCTGTCGCCCTCGATCATCGTGCAACGGGCGTTTCCCCGAACATCGGCCAAGGCGAGCGTCTTTGGCGACGCGTTGTATGCAACGATGGTAAGCTCGATAAACTCTCCGTCCTTGAGCTTTCCGACCCCCGCGAGAATGTAGCAGACGTGAAGCAGTCGCTCCAAAGCCACCCCGGGCGGCGGATCGCTTACAGTGCCAGTCGCAACCAATGTATCCCCTCCACTCCCCGGCACGGGAGGCAATTCATTCACGGCTTCGGTGAACATGGCCGCAAAGTCAGGCGCATTTTCGAGTTGATCCTTCAGCGGACCGTACAACCTGTCGGTGCGCCGACGCTCATTCCAAACGATAAACGCCAGGCCGACCGCCATTAGGACGAAGCCAAAGTAGTAGGAGTTCACGGCAACAAACCGCAGCGTTGTGCCAACCCATCCGGGATCGGACCAACGCGAGATGATGAAGTCGAGACTGCCGCCCCAACCGATGATCTTTTCCGCTGCGCCAAGGACGAACAGCGTCCCGCCAAGCCACAACCGCCAACGCGGCGGCTTGCGTTCCTCGGTCTGAGTTTCTGCCATGCAGTCGATCCTTCCATGAACCGACGGCATTGTGGAGTCCGGTCCACCTACCGACGCTCCGGCTTGGTGCAGTTGCTACATAATGCCGGGATAATCCTGGCGGCATCTGGCGGTCGTGACGGAACTGTTACAGGCGTCGTGCGCTTTGCCCCGGCTGTTTTAAAAATCAGGGGACAGTCGATGAAGATTATCACCACGCTCGCCACGGCCGCCGGACTCGCCGCGCTCGCCGCGTGCAACAACAGCCCGCAGGAAAATGCCGCGGACAATATCGAGGCCAACGCCGAGAATACCGCGGACATGATCGAGGCTAACGGAGCGAACGCCGCCGAGAACGTCGAAGCCAACGCGCAGAATAGTGCAGACCAGGTTCGTGCCGAAGGTGAAAACGCGGCCGACGCGACTCGCAACGGTTCTGACGCCGACGGCAACAGCGCGGACAATTCGCACTAAGCCGCTTTCGCGCGAGAGCACGCGTTGAAAGAAGGGCGCCTGATCAGCCCAGGCGCCCTTTTTTCGTGCACTCTCGCGGCCGATGGCCGGAAGTTCGAAAATCGTTACCGAAGTTCGCACCACGAATCGGCGATTCATTAACTTTAGGTAGGTGCCAGAAAGCGCTAGAGAATATCGAATTGCCCGGTCAAGCTACTCGCAAACTTGATTTAGATCGAAACAATGACTCGTTTCGTCGCGTTAACGGAACGGGTAGCCGTTAGTAAGTTATTTACCATTTACCCTAACGTTTCGTCGCGACGTTATCCGTGTTCCTCTGATGTGGGGGAAACCGGCGAGACGCCGCGGAGGGAGTATGCGACACCCGTTGCTAGTGCGTCTGGCGGTTGGCGGAGCCGGTCTGGCCGGCTGCCTCGCCATTTTATCCGGAGTTGCCCGCGCCGCCGACAGTGCGGACTATGGCCAGCGGCCGATCATCGTCTCCGGGACCTTGCCGGTCATCGCCCCGAACCTGTCGGGCACCCTGACCATCCCGATCAAGGCGGAACGCTACCTCGACGGCTGGGAGCGGGCCCGGCGCGACGATTCGGGCGACCCGCGGATGCAGGCGCTGATCGCTCCGGCGCGCGGTTTGAGCCGCGGCCAGCAGGTCGGCTATGTCCAGGCCGCGGTTTACCAGCGCGTTCACTGGCGGTCCGACGCCACCGAATGGGGCTATCACGATTATTGGGCGAGCGCGGCGGAGACGCTGCAGCACGGCTACGGCGACGACGAAGACCGGGCGATCGTCAAGATGCAGGCGCTGCGCGCGCTCGGTTTCCCCAATCGCGACCTCTACCTGACCATGGGGCGGGACAAGGTCGGCGGGCCGATCACGGTCCTGGTCGTTCGCCTCGACGGCCGCTATTATATCCTCGACGACACCAGCGGCGCGCCGTTCACGACCGACCATCGGCCGGAATTCACGCCGATGCTGACGTTCGGCTACGGCGGCTCGTGGATCCATGGCTATCGCTATGTGCGCGGAGCTCAGCGCAGCCGGACCAGGGCGATCGCCGCTTCGGCCCGGTCGGCCTTCGCCGCCCGCTAGGCTTGTCAGTCGTCGTCCGGAGGATTGAGGCTGCTCTGTGCCCGCTTGGGCAGAGCCGGGTCGAGCGGTTCCCACGAAATCCTGTGATCGAGCCAGATTTCGACGGTTGGCGGGAAGCGCCCCGGATCGTCGAGCGACCCCGTGGTGACGTCGACATGATCCGGGCGTGACGCGCGGCGGTAAGCGACGAGCGTTCCGCACTCCCGGCAAAACAGCCATTCTAGGCCCGGCGACGACGAATAAGCGGCCGGGTAGCCGGTCAGCCAGCGGAACTCGCGACGGTCGAACACCGCCCAGGCGACGTTGGTCCCGCCGGTCGCTCGGCGGCACGAGCGGCAGTGGCACAGGGTCGCCGCCACCGGCTCGCCCGACACCCGGTAGCGGATCGCCCCGCACAGGCACCCGCCGTCTGCAGGTTCCGACCTCACGAGCGCCGATTATAGTGTCCCTCACCGCTTTTTCGAACCGCGCCGCAAATTTATCCTTTCCTAAGACTCGCGGGCGCAGAACCTCGCTCGGGACAAGCGAGCGGAGACGGGGATGGGAGCGCCCGGTTCAGGGATGCAAGCGGCCGAGCAGCCGTCGGTCGAAGCGCTGCTGAGCGCGTTCAAGACGATCGACCCGGCGGAGCGCCGCAAGCATGCGAGCGTGCTCAACTATTGGCTGTCGATTCGCGGCGACAAGGAATTCCCGCCGCTGCACGATCTCGATCCGCTCGAAATCTCCGATGCCGGGCCGAACAGCGTCCTGCTCGAGCTGATCAGCGGCGGCCATGACGCCGAGGTGCGCCATATCGGCGAAGCGCTGCGCGGCGAAGGCCGGCCCGACCGGATCATCGACGCCGAAACGCCGTCGATCCTGGCGAGCATCGCCAAGAAGCTGCCGATCGTCGCCATCTCGCGCGACTTCCTGGCGTTCGAGGACGAATTCGCGACCCTCGAGAAGTCGACTCGCTGCTGGGTCACGCTGCTGCCGCTGAGCGCCGGCGGCGCGTGGGTCGATTATGTGTACGGGCTGGTCAGCCTCGAGGTCGTCACCGACGCGGACGCGAAAGCGGCCAAGTCCGCGCCCAAAAAGACCAAGGTCGCGGAGCCGGTCGCCGAGGAGTTGGTCGAGGTTCCCGAGCCGGAAGCACCGCTCGCCGAGCCGGACGAACAGCCCGATGACGATCCTGCGCCGACCGAGGAAGTTGCCGACACGGACGAGATTGCGCCGGTCGAACCGGTCGAAGAACTCGAATTGCCGTCCGACGCGGCCGTCGCGCCCGACGAGCCGCGATCCTATTCTCCCGAAGCCGACGTCGAACCTGAACCGGTCGACGGCGAACCCGACGACGCGTCCGCGAAGGGCCGGCCGGGATTTTCCAAGCTGCTCGATAATCTGGCCGGCCTGACCGGCTTCTACGGCCACGGCTACAAGGTCGATTCGGTCTCGCCGCCGGCTGGGCCGCTCGACGACGAGCCGGTCGACCAAGCCGCGTCCGAGCCGGCGCCCATGGTCGACGAGGCTCCGATCGAGCTCGAGGAAATCGCCGAGCAAGCTGCGGCTGATCCGGTGGAAGAACCAGAGCCGGCCGTCGAGACCGACGCAGACGCGCCGGTCGCCGAACAGCCAGCAGACAACCCCACGCCAGGATTGGAGGGACCCTTGCAGACCAAACTCTCAGACGTGCGGGCCAAGGCCGACGAGGCCCGGCAAGCCAAGCTTCGCGCCAATGCCGCTTTGTATGAAGGGCTGAGCGCGGCCTACGACTTCGCGCTCGACGCCGAGAACGCCCCCGAGGAATATTTGCGGCTGGTCGAGGCCGAGGGCCTCAAGATCCAGCTGCGTTCGCCGATGCGCCCGGTGGTCAAGCTCGCGTTCAACGGGATGTGTGACGATTCGACCATCCGCCAGCTCGAAGCGGTCCTCGCCTGGGCGCTCGACAATGAACTGCCGCGCGGCTCGCTCGCCGAGCAGATCGAGGCTGCCGGCGGGATCGCTCCGATCCTCAGTGGAGATGTGAAGGCGGCCGCCTGAGCGGCCGGTTCAGCGCTTCTTCGGCTTGGGCGCTTCGCCGAGGCGCAAGCCCTCGACCACGGCATCGACCGCGCATTGCCGCGACAGGTCGGCGAGGATCGCGATATCGTCGTCGCTCGCCTGGCGCGCGAGCCAGTGAGTCCGGCTGGCGATCTTGCGCAAGTCCTTGATGGCGGTTTCGGGCAACCGGTCATGGTCCTGGAGCAGTTTCTCGATCACCGGCTCGGCGAGAGCGTTGGCGAACTCCAGCCCGAGATATTCCTGGCAGTGCCAGACGACCCGGCAATATTGTGTCTCAAGCCCGGCGATGCTGAGCCAGATCCAGCTGTCGTCGGCGACTCCGGACGTGCATTCGATCCGGCAGCCGTGGGTCGAGATGTCGATCACCCGGGCCTTGGACCGGCTTTTCCTGCCGTCGCGCATCGTCGCGTTAAGGCGCAGCGCGCTTCGCGCCGCGCGCCTCCGCTCGGACTGGACTTCCGCTTGCTGAGCCATGCGAGTTGCTCCCGGACGAGAGTGTGAGGCCCGAGATGTGAACAAATGGTTCCCGCGACGGTGGGCGCAAAAAGACTTAGTTCCGCGGATCGCGGCCGGAGTGCTCGACTTCCTTCTTGACGACCCGCTGCATGTCGCCCCGCTGGTAGCTCGCGTAATAGCTGTTGTCCGTGGCGTAGAGCGACTTGAGGAAGCCCAGGTCCCAATAGGTCAAAGTCACCGGCAGCGGGCGGTCGTCGGGCTGGGCAAGCACGTCGAGAATGCTCGGAACGCCGACCCGGGCGATCCGCTCGGGCGCGACGTCGGCAAAGGTGCGCATCGCCGCATAGTCGGCAAGCTGGGTCAAGGTGAGCCCCGCCGCCGCCTTGACGTCGATGACTACGACCGAGACCGAAAAAGTCGGCATCGAAGCCGCCTTGATCCGCGACGGCGACTGAGTGCCGCTGACCGTGTAATAGTCCGCGCCGACCGCCTTGGCGGCGGCCTCGCCGTCGGCGGTAAGCAGGCTCTTCACCTGCCATGCCGCCGCCGGGGACGCCGCATCGGTGAGCTTGCGCACTTCGCGCTCCGACAGTTGCGACAAATAGGCCGGGAAGCGCCGCTCGAGGTCGCGGATCGCCGCAGCCTTGTCCGGCGCCACGATGACGAAGGCGTTGGGCGAACATTTGACTGGAGCGACCGGCATCGTCGCGGCGGCAGCGACCAGCCGCATGCGTTCGGCGATGCGGTCGTTCTGGACCTGGGGCAGGCCCATCGCGACCGGGCACACCGGCGAATGAAAGCGGCTGATCTGCCCGGAGGACGGCACGGCGGTCAGCGCCCGGACGAAGTCGGTGACCTGCTTGTCGGACGGTCGGACGCCCTGGATGACGATGTCCGTTTTCGGCGACGCGTCACGCTCAGGTGCCGTCGGCTGAGCAATGGCCGGAGCCGCAGCACCGGCGGCGAGCAGCAACGCGCCAAGCGGCTTCCACATCTCTACGCCTCCCCCGCGGCACTCCGATTCGCCGCGAATGACAGGATAAGTGCGTTTTTTGAAAGTGATAGGTCGGTTCGACCAACCGACGAAGGACGGGCGGACCGTCGCGGCCCGCCCGTCGATGCACGCTGTTCTAGCGCACCTGGACCCGGACGTATGGACGCAGGACGGCGCGGGAGATCGGCGCATATTTCAGCCGCACACTGGCGATGTCGCGCCGGTTGCCGCGGAGGTCGACGGCGCGGGTACAGGTTCCGGCGCGAAGCACGGCGCGGGTGTTGACATCCTGGTGGCCGCCGTTGGCGAAGCGGATGTCGAAGTCGCGCAGGTTGAACGGCTGGTTGATCGCGCAGACGCGGATCGCGCGTTCGCGGACATGCCCACGCAGGCGGATGGTGTCCGTGTCGCGGCCGTCGACTCGCGTGTAGGCGACGGTGCGCCAGCCGCGGTCGGTCCAGCGGCCGAACTGGGCGCCGGCCGGAGTGACGGCGACGAGCGTCGCGGCAGCGCCGGCGGCGGCAAGGACGAGGGTAGGTTTCATGTCGTCTTCTCCTGTGAAGGGTATGACGATTGAACGATAGGACCCATGCCGTGTTGCCCGGCTGAACCGGCAATTCAGCTCGGCTCAACCTATGTGAACGCCAGCGAAACGATGCCGAGCGGCGGCAAACCCGGCGGCAGTGTCAATGCTGGCACACGTCGGCGGCGCCGGTCGAAGACAGGCGGGTGAAGGTGTCGGGCGAGGTGCTGATCACGACGCCCTCGGTCGTACAGCGGCGCAGCTGGAAGCGGACCTTGCGCGAACGGAAGTCGAGCGAGACTCGGCGGAAGGTCTCGAGCAGGTCGGTCCCGAGCAGCAAGGCCGGCTCGTCGGCCAGGCCGAACAGCTTGAATGGAGGCACGTCGGCAAAGGCGATCGGCACATTGCGCAGGATCACGGGCCCCAGCCGAAGCTCGTCGATCGTCGCCAGCTCCATCTTCACCGTAATGCCCGTGACTCCGATCGCCTCGACGGTCGTGATCTTGGCCCGCCGGCGGATCAATTTATTGCGCAGGGCGGTGTTGCCGATGGTGATCTCGCTGCCGGTGTCGATCACCGCGTCGAGCTTGAGCCCAGCGGCCTGGACCGCCGTCAGGATCAGCTGACCGCGCTGGCGCCGGGCGATGATGACGATATCCCCCGGAGAATATTTCATCGGCTTGGCCGCGTCCTCAACCTTAATCAGCCGCTTCTCGAAATCCATCATCAGCCGCTGGCGGACGAGCGCGTCGATGCCGAGCAGGCCGTCGCCGCCAAGGTCGAGCTCGCGCAGCGCGGGAACCTCGAGATCGTGGACCGTGCTCGGACCGAGAGTCAGGTGCGCGACCTTGACCCGATCGACGAGATTGCGGCTGGTCATTCCGTTGAGGATCGCCGGGCTGCCGAGCGGAAGCTCGAGGTCGCGCGCGACGCGGAGCCCGACCGCCGACGTGTCGGCCCCGCTGTCGACGATGAATTTATACGGGCCGCGGCCGTTGACCAGGACGTCGATTCCAAGCCGGGTCTCGACCTTGCGCGCTTTCACCTCGTCGCCGCCGACCGCGAGCGTCGGGTCGAAGTAAGCGGGCGGAAGCGGCGCAACGTCGGGCGGAGTCGGCGGAGCGGGCTTGGGCTTGGCGATCCGCGGCGGCTCGACCGCCGACGCGGCGATGCACGGCGCGGCGAGCGTCAGCCCGACCGCGAGCAGCACAGCGGCGCGAGGCGTTGCCAAGCGACTTCTCTCCCTCAAGCGAACCGTACCCCCCTCATCGTGAACGGCGCCTTTCCCTACCACCCCTTATAGACACATGGCCGAACTATTCGACCGGCCGCATGCTGGAAGCGGGCGAGCGCAGCCCGAGACACCCGTAAACGGGCCCGTTCAGTACGACCAAATCGCGTTCAATCCTCGATGATCTCGGCCCGGCCCTCGGCGTTGAGACGGGCCAGCCCGTCCTTCATCGCCTGCAGCTGCTCGGGCGAATGGCCGACCCAGTCGGCGATCTCGCCGGTGACGCGCAGCGCATGGGTCGTGCGGTACGAAGCGGTGATGTTGCCGGGAAATTTCTTGTCGGTGAGGTTGGGGTCGTCCTCGAACGGACCGGTCGGCTCGACCGTATAGATGCGGCCGCGGCCGTCACCCCTGGCGAGCTCCGCGCCCCAGGTCGCCGCGTCGAGCGTTGCGCTGAAATAGATATGCTTCAGGCCCCGCTCGACGAAATTGCTGCCAAAGCCGGGGCGAAGAAGGTCGCCGACGGCGAGGTCGGCCTTGGTCCCGTGGTAGAAGACGGTGCCGGGCGGAACGTCCTTGGCGTACATTGAAGCGCCTCCAGTGGATTGAGCCAGCGAGTCGCGGAAGCGACGATCGCCGTTAACGTCAAGGCCTTGGCGAAGGCCCTCAGTTGGCATTGATTTTATCTCGGAAAACCAGTCCTTTAAACCGGTATCGGCTCGACGGCCGTTTGGTTCGGATCGCCGATAACATGTCACGATCGGGTGCGTTCGGGGGTTGGTCGGGAATGATGGCGATGAATAAGCTTTATGCACGAGCCGGCGCGACCGCGATTGCCGCGGCCTTCGCGCTCCCTTCCACTGTGGCCTACGCCCAGGATGCCGGAACGCAGGCCCAGCCGGCGACCTCGGCTCCGGCTCCGGTCGTAACCGAGCGGGCACCGGCGCTCGATCCAGCCCCGGCCGCCGAGCCGGCGACGCCGGCAGCGAGCGACTCGGCGCCAGTGGCGACCAGCCCCAGGACCGCGACTCGGACTCGAACGGTTGCCAAAGCCCGGACCCCGGCGCGAACGAACACGCGGGCTCCGTCGCACGCCGTTCCGGTGAGCCGCGCGGCGACCACGATGGCCGCCCCGGCCGCTCCGGCGCCGGTCGAGCCGACGCCGGTTGCGGAGGCCGCACCGCCCCCCGCGGCACCCGCCGCCGCGTCCACTCCGCAGGCCAGCCCGGCGATCAATGCCGACCAGCAGCTGATGTTCGGCGCCGGCGCCGTGGCGCTGCTGGCGCTTGCCGGGACGGGCGTCGCGATCGCCCGTCGCCGCCGCCGCGCGCAATGGGCCGAGGAGGAACAGCTGGCAGCGGCGCCGGTGGAACCGGTCGCCGAGCCCGCACCCGCGCCGGCGGCCGAACCGCAGCCACCGATCGTCGCGCCCGCCGCGTCGGCGTTCAACTGGGGCGAGCCGGCGAAATGCGACGACCCGAGGGACGACGGGTCGGACCGTTGCCCGGGCGAAAGCTGGGTCGAGCGCGCCTACCGCGGCCCGTCGCCGGCCAATCCCTCGGTCTCGCTGCGCAACCGGCTGCGCCGAGCGGCCTTCTTCGACCAGCGCGACCGCGAGGTCGCAGCCGGACGGGCCGAACCGGTCGAAACCGACGCCGGCCTGCCGGAGGCGATGGTCGAGGAGCAAGAACGCGAGCTCGCCTGACTTCCATTTTCCAGCGAAGGACAGCGACGCTGCCGCTCGGGCAACCGGGCGGCGGTTTTGTTGCGTGCGCGCTTCCTTGCGCATCCCAAGGCAATGGGGGTCGCGCGGGTTTGCGGCCGCAGCTACACCGCGGCGATGACCATCGCTTTTTACGACGCTGCGCAGGTGGAAGAGCTTCTCGATTACCCCGGCTGCATCGCAGCGATGCGCGAGGCGATGATCGCTCTGTCGAGCGGCGAAAAGCCGCAGCCGCTACGGACGATCTGGCCGGTCGGCGACGGCGAGATGTGGGGGATCATGCCCGGCGACTTGCCGGCATTGTCGACCTTCGGCGCCAAGCTGGTCAGCGTGTTCCGCGACCTCGGACGGCCGGGTCGGACCCGGCACCAGGGCGTGGTCGTCGCGTTCGATGGGGCGACCGGCGCCGTCAGCTGCATCGCCGACGCCGAGCCGATCACCAAAATCCGCACCGCCTGCGCGAGCGCGGTCGCAACCGACGCGCTGGCGCGGGCGGATGCGCAGGTGCTCGCGATCTTCGGCGGCGGAGTCCAGGCCGAGGCGCACTTGCAGGCGCTGCCGCTCGTCCGGAATTTTCGCGAGATCCTGCTGTGGGGACGGTCGCCCGAAAAGACGCGCGCGCTCGCCGAGCAGATGGGCGCGCTGGTGGGCCCGGCGATCGCGCCGGTCGCCGACGGCGAAGAAGCGGCCGCCAGGGCCGACGTGATCTGCACCGTCAGCTCGTCGAGCGAGCCGATCCTGTTCGGCGCGTGGGTCAAGCCGGGAACTCACGTCAACCTCGTCGGCTCGAGCATGCTCGGCCCGGTCGAGGTCGACTCCGCGCTGGTCGCCGGGGCGCGCTACGTCGCCGATTATCGGACCGGCGTGCTCGCCCAGGCGGCCGAGCTGGCGGTCGCCCGCGAGGCCGGCATCGTCGACGACAGTCACGTCGTCGCGGAGATCGGCGAGGTGCTGGGCGGGCGGGCGGCGGGCCGCGAGCGTGACGATCAGATCACGATCTACAAGTCGCTCGGCCACGTCGCTCAGGACCTCGCGGCGGCGGCCTATTTACAGGAGCGCTCATCGCGCGGCTAGGCCGTAGCTGGCGAAATGATCGACCTTGCGCGGCGCGATGATCAGGCCGTCGACGCCCGGCGTGTCGAGCACGAAACGCAGCGCGACTTCGGCCATCGCCACTCCCTTCGCAACCGCAAATTGCCGCAGCCGCTCGATCGCCGCGAAGGCCTCCGCGCTCGCATAGCCGGCGCCGAATTCCGGCGCATGGGCAAAGCGGCTGCCGGGCGGGGACGGCTCGCCGGGCCGGTATTTGCCGGTCAGGAAGCCGCCGGCGACCGGGCTGAAGGCGGTGTAGCGAAGGCCGTGACCGGCGCAGTAGGGGATCAGCTCCTCGGCATCCGCGGTGGCGAGGAAATTATACTCGTTCTGCACATATTCGAAGCGCTCAGCCAGGGCGGCGCCGGCGAGGTCGCGGACCGCCGTCACGTCGGCCAGCACAGCGTTGGAGATGCCGAAGCGGTCGATCTTCCCGGCCTCCGCGGCGCGGGACATCGCCTCGAGCGTCTCCTCGAGCGGAGTCACGCGGTCGAACTCGTGGACGTAATAGACGCCGATCCGTTCGACCCCGAGACGGCTGAGCGAGACGTCGAGATGGAACGCGATCTGCGCAGCGCTGAGCGGCGTCTCGCCCGGCCGACAGCCGTGGGGATTGCCGACCTTGGTCGCGACCTGCGCCTGCTGACGGAAGGCGGCGTCCTGCGCGCCGAGCCAGTGGCCGAGGATGATCTCGCTCGCCCCGCCGCCATAGGTGTTGGCGGTATCGAACCGCGTCAGGCCGACGCTGCGGGCATGGTCGAGCAACACTAACGCGTCCGCTTCGCTGTCGCCCGCGCCGCGCAAGGCGGGCGACGAGCCGATCCCGCCGAAATTGCCGCATCCGAACCAGATCCGCTCGACGTCGAGTGCGGTGGCGCGGCTGGTCATGGAGGCCTAGTCCAGCGCCAATGCCAGGGCGGCGGCATCGATCACGCAGGTGGCGTACTGCTCGATCATCGCCATCACCGCCTCCTCGTGGCGGGTGCGCCATTCCTCGCTGCCGTAGAAGCGCGCCAGCTGCGCTTCGCGCTCCGCGAGCGACGGGAAGGCGCGGATCAGGGTGAAGCTGCGCTCGTCGTGGAGCGACGGCAGCGCGCCGACGACCTCCACTCCGAACCCCTCCAGCATCGGTCCGATCTCTTCGGTGAAGCGGCGGTGGAACGCGTCGCGGGTGCCGGGCCTGAGCGTATAGACGCGCAGCTCGAGGATTCGGCTCATGTCTGGTCGGGCCGCACCGGTGCCGCGGCGAGCGCGCCGACGACGGTGGTCCATTCGCGCACGCGCCAGCGCTCGACCAGGCCGTTGACGACGTACGGGTCGGCGCGGGCGAAGTTCTCGGCGACGGCCTTGTCCCCGCCGGCGAACATCAGCACCGCGCCGTCGACCGGGTCGGCGAGCGCCCCGGCGACGATGAGCTCGCCGCGCCCGGCGGCGGCCCAGGCGTGCTCCAAGTGCGCGCCGCGGAATTGCGGGCGGCGCTCGAGCACGTCGGCGGCATAGTCGTAGAAGAGGAGGAAATGCTTCATCGTCCTTGTCCTACCCCGGGAGACGGTTGGGGCGCGGCGCCAAGTTGGATCACAAAAGGGCTGCTGCAGGACAGCGAAATCTTGCAGTTTTGGGCTAAGCTTCGGGTCACATGCAAAAAAGGGGGGAGCAAAGATGACGGAGCAGGCGGAGCGAATCGAGGGCCGGTGCCTGTGCGGCGCGGTGACGGTGCGGGCGACTCCGGTGAGGCGCCACGTCGAGGCGTGCCATTGCAGCATGTGCCGGCGCTGGAGCGGAGTCGCTTATCTCGGGGTGCAGTGCGGGACCGACGTCGAATTCGGCGGCGCGGAGCATGTCGTCCGCTACCGCTCGTCGGACTGGGCGGAGCGCGGCTTCTGCCGGCGGTGCGGCAGCAACCTCTTCTTCCATTACCTGCCGAAAGGCACCTACGGCCTGCTCGCGGGGCTGTTTCCGGACAATGCGCTGGAGCCGCTGGCGGAGGAAATCTTCATCGACGAAAAGCCCGATTATTACGCCTTCGCCGGCGACGCGGAGAAGCTGACGGGGGCGGAGGTGATGGCGAAGTTCGGGGTCGGGGCTACGGAGGGCGAGTGAGTGGTTGCGTGGGCGTGCGGCTAATTACGGCACTGTCGCCGTAATCCCCCCTGTCACCGTAATCCCGCCCCGGATGCGGCGTTGGCGCGGTTGGGGAGGTGACAGGCCGCGCCGCGAACGACGCGGCCCAGTCAAATCGCGGCCTAGTGCCCGAGTGCGACGGGGGCGAAGTTGGCGTGGACCAGCTTCCACTGGCCGCCTTCGCGGACATAGACGCGCGTCGACTTGGCCAGCGACGGCGCGACCTTGGCGTCGGCCCCGCGCCTGAGACCCACGAAATTGTAGGTCAGGATCGCGGTGTCCCCGTAAGTCTGAACGCGCGCGTTCTGCATGTCGGAGAACATCGCCTTGTCGTAGGGCGTGACCTCGCCCATGCGGGTCGACATGGTCTTGCCGACGAGCAAAGTCGGGAAGTCGCCGTTGAACTCGGTATAGTCCTCGGCCAGCGAGACATTCTGCTGCGCCATCGGCGCACCGGCGATTTCCGCTGCCCACTGGGCGCGCGCCAAAGCCATGATTTCCGCACTGACCTGCGGGTTGTCGGCGGCCTGGACCGGCGTTCCGGCCATTAGCAACAAGGCGATCGTCCCGGCGGCGGCGCCGCGGGACCAGCTTTTCAAATACGTCATGGGTAATCCTCCGCTTCGAGAAAACGCCGAGGCGGTAACCGGCCGGCGGGACAACGATTGGCCCCTAGGGCCGCCGGTAGGGCTGCCGTCGGCCTAACATGGGTAAGAGTCAACTTTGGGCCCTAGGTCGTCCTGCTCCACTCCTCGCGCGGCTGGTACGGCGAGCCGCCGACGTCGGGATAGCGCGTACGGTTGGCCTCCCAGTCAGGAGAATAGTTGCGGGCCAGGTAGATGCGGAACTTGTCGGCTGCCTCGGCTCGCTCGGCTGGGGTTGCGAAGCCGGCGTCGGCGGCCGCCAGCGCTTCGAGCTCGCGCAGGTCGGAGCGCTTGGCGGTGAGCAGCAGGGCTCGACCCGAGCCGCCGTAATCGCCACCAACCTCCGCGAAGCGGTGGTCGACGCCGGCGCCGCGCAGCCGCTCGAGCAGGGCTTGAACGCGGGGGTCAGACGCGAGCCGCTGCTGCATTGCCAGCAGCATCGCCATGCGGGCGTCCATGTCGGGGTCGTCGTAGCGCACCATGCCGCCGAAGCCGACCTCGATCCGCGGATCCCCAGGTTCCTGGAACATGCGGTTGTGAAGGTTGACTAAGACAATCGCCGGACGGAGCGCCTTGTGCAGCCAGACGACGGCTTGGGCGTAGTCGTCCTCGTCGACGGGAATCATTCGGCAGCCGGCACGTAGATCTCGCCGCCCTCGTCGTGGAAGCGCTTGCTCATTTCGGCCATGCCGGCTTCTGCCTGCGCTGAAGCTTCGGCGGATAGGTCCGCTTGTTCCCTCACCGCGCTCGCCGCAGGCGAGTCGCCCTCTCCCGCGAGCGGGAGAGGGTTCAGGCGGGCGAATTCGCGGACTTCCTGGCTGATCTTCATGCTGCAGAATTTGGGGCCGCACATCGAGCAGAAGTGGGCGGTCTTGGCGCCTTCGGCGGGGAGGGTCTGGTCGTGGAAGGCTTCGGCGGTGTCGGGGTCGAGCGAGAGGTTGAACTGGTCGCGCCAGCGGAATTCGAACCTTGCGCGGCTCAGGGCGTCGTCGTGGAGCCTCGCGGCGGGGTGGCCTTTCGCCAAATCGGCGGCGTGGGCGGCGAGCTTATACGTCACCACGCCGACCTTGACGTCGTCGCGGTCGGGGAGGCCGAGGTGCTCCTTGGGGGTGACGTAGCAGAGCATCGCGGTGCCGAACCAGCCGATCATCGCCGCGCCGATGCCGGACGTGATGTGGTCGTAGCCGGGCGCGATGTCGGTCACGAGCGGCCCGAGCGTGTAGAAGGGCGCCTCGCCGCAGCTGGCCAGCTGCTTGTCCATATTCTCCTTGATCTTGTGCATCGGCACGTGGCCGGGGCCCTCGATCATCACCTGGACGTCGTTGGCCCACGCGATCCTGGTCAGCTCGCCCAGCGTGTAGAGCTCGGCGAACTGCGCTTCGTCGTTGGCGTCGGCGGTGCAGCCGGGGCGGAGGCCGTCGCCGAGGCTGAAGGCGATGTCGTAGGCCTTCATGATCTCGCAGATCTCGGCGAAGCGCTCGTAGAGGAAGCTCTCGCGGTGGTGGGCGAGGCACCATTTGGCCATGATCGAGCCGCCGCGGCTGACGATCCCGGTGACCCGCTTGGCGGTCAGCGGGACGTAGGGCAGGCGGACTCCGGCGTGGATCGTGAAATAGTCGACGCCCTGCTCGGCCTGCTCGATCAAGGTGTCGCGGTAGATTTCCCAGCTCAGCTCCTCGGCGATGCCGCCGACCTTCTCCAGCGCCTGGTAGATGGGGACGGTGCCGATCGGCACGGGCGAGTTGCGGACGATCCATTCGCGCGTGTCGTGGATGTTGCGGCCGGTCGACAGGTCCATGACCGTGTCGGCGCCCCAGCGGACCGACCACACCATCTTGTCGACCTCGGTGGCGACGTCGGACGCGACGGCCGAATTTCCGATATTGGCGTTGATCTTGACGAGGAAGTTGCGGCCGATCGCCATCGGCTCGCTCTCGGGATGGTTGATGTTGGAGGGAATGATCGCGCGGCCGCGGGCGACCTCATCGCGGACGAATTCGGGGGTGACGTAATCGGGA
>JBJMUB010000071.1:0-22231 GCA_045811385.1 Sphingomicrobium sp.
AGCCCTTGCGGGCTGGCGCGCTGCCCGGCGCGTTCCTCAATCCAGAGCATCTCGCCGTGGCGGCCCTCGCCCAGCCATCCGCGCAGGTCCGGCCCGGCATGCGCGGCGGCATCGGCGCGCGCGAAGCCGCAGGCGACGAAGCCCAGTTCCGCCGCCTTGGCGCGGATTTCCTGCTCGATGGTCATTGTCATTTAGACTTTTCGCCTTAGCACAGCCGCGATGAACGCCAGTAACCCGGCCATCGAGGCCCGTGATCTCGTTAAGGCATTCGGCGACACCCGCGCGGTCGACGGCGTCAGCCTCGCCGTTCCCGAAGGCACGATCTACGGCATCCTCGGCCCCAACGGCGCCGGCAAGACGACCTGCCTCCGCCTGCTGCTCGGCATCATCGATCCGTCGTCCGGCGAGCGCTGCCTGCTCGGCCGGACCAGCCCGCTCGAGGCGGCGCACGAGGTCGGCTATTTGCCCGAGGAGCGCGGCCTCTATCCGGCGATGAGCTGCGTCGAGGGGATCGCCTTCATGGGCGCGCTGCGCGGCCTGCCGCTGCGCGAAGCCCGCCGCCGCGCCGAAAGCCTGCTCACCGACCACGGCCTTGGCGACTGGGCGAAGAAGCCGATCCGCACCTTGTCCAAGGGCATGGCCCAGACCGTCCAGCTGCTCGGAACGATCATCCACACACCGCGGCTGATCGTGCTCGATGAGCCCTTCTCGGGCCTCGACGCGATCAACCAGGCGCGCCTCGAGGAGCTGATCCGCGGCGAGGCCGACAATGGCGCGACGATCATCTTTTCGACCCATGTCATCGCGCATGCCGAGCGGCTGTGCGAGCGGGTCGCGATCGTCGCCAAGGGCAAGGTCGCGTTCGACGGCCGGGTCGACGAGGCCCGCGCCCGGCTGCGGCCGATCGTCCGCCTGCGGACCCGCGAAAGCGACGGCCCGTGGCGTTCGGCCATCCCGGCTGACGCCCGGACCGAGGACGACAATCTCGTGTTCGAGCTTCCCACGAGCGGACCCGAACCGTTGCTCAAGGCGCTGATCGACGGCGGCGCCGGGATCGAGGCGCTGGCGATCGAGCGGCCCGGACTGCACGACGCCTTTGTCGCCATCGCCGGCGAAGCCGCCGCTGCCGCCATGGCCGAGGAGAAGCCGCAATGAAAAAGCTTCTGCGCGGCGCCTTCGTGATCGGCCGGCGCGACTTTTCCGCGACGGTGCTGTCGAAGACCTTCCTGTTCTTCCTTCTCGGCCCGCTGTTCCCGTTGCTGTTCGGCGGGATTTTCGGCGGGATCGGCGCCAGCGTCGCGAGCTCGCGCGAACGGCCGGTGGTCGCCGTGGTCGCATCGCAGGCAGAATTTGCGCAGATCGGTGCGGCGCGCGACCGTCTCGCCAAGGCCATGGACGCCGATCGAGTCGTTCGGCTGGCACGGTTCGAGCCCGAGCCCGATCTCGCCGCTCAGCAGAAGCGGCTGCTCGCCAACCGCGACCCGCCGGTCCAGGCGGTCCTCACCAAGGTCGAGGGCCCGGCCCAGCTGACCGGAGCGGTCCGGCCTGACGGGACCACCGCGGGCCAGTTGCGCCTGATCCTCGCCGACCTCGCGGAGCAAGGCGCGTTGCCGTCGCTCAAAGTGACTCGAACCGAGACGAGCTCGGGTTCGCTGTCGCGAGACCAGGCGACGACCGGTCAGGTCGGGCAGATGGTCCTGTTCTTCCTGACCCTGCTGCTGTCGACCATGCTGCTGTCGCAGCTGGTCGAGGAGAAATCGAACAAGATCATCGAAGTGGTCGCCGCGGCGGTGCCGATCGAATCCTTGTTCGTCGGGAAGCTGTTCGCGATGCTCGCGGCTTCGATCCTCGGCCTGGTCGTGTGGACCGCCGCCGGCGCCGGCGTGATCGCGTCGCTCAAGGCCGGCGGCCTCGCCACGCTGCCCCCGCCAGCGCTCGGCTGGCCGGCGTTCCTGACGCTCACCGTCGTTTATTTCGCGATGAACTATTTGCTGCTCGGGGCGGTGTTCCTGACCATCGGCGCGCAGGCCTCGACGGTGCGCGAGGTCCAGACCCTGTCGATGCCCGTGACGTTCGGCCAGGTGCTGATCTTCGGCTTCGCCGCGACCGCGGTCGGTGCGCCCAACTCCGGGCTGGCGCTGGGCGCCGCGATCTTTCCATTGTCTTCGCCGCTGGCGATGGTCGCCCCCGCCGCCCAGCGGCCCGACATCTGGCCGCACGTGGCCGCGATCGTCTGGCAAATGCTGTGGGTCGGGGTCATCCTGCGCCTCGGCTCGGGCCTGTTCCGCAAGACCGTGCTGAAGTCGGGCCCATCCGGCAAATGGTGGCGTTTTTCGCGCGCTTGAGTCATGCTCAACCGCGCCGACACTCGATTTAAGGAGTGAGTGATGCGAGTCGTTGCTTCTCTGGCCCTCGTCGCGCTTTTGGCCGCCGCCAAATCGCCCGAACCGATCAACCTTAAGCCCGCAGCGGCCTGGAAGATCGATTATCATACGAACAGTTGCGTGCTCAGCCGGCAATTCACGTCAGGCAGCGCCAGCTATGCTGTGCAGCTGACGGTCGCCCCGGTCGACCAGCGCGCATGGCTCCGCATCGGTAGCGCCGAAAAGAGCCGCCACACGGACGATGGCGACGCCATTGTCGAAGTCGACGGCGCGAAACTCGCCGAGCCGACGCACTTCAACTTCTATCCCAACGCCAGGGGTGGCACGACGCGCGAGTTCCTGTTCGAAGATTTCGAGCGCGACGTCGCCGGGACGGCGAGAACGCTGCGGCTTGAGCCCGAACGCCACGGCAACTTCCTGCTCGACGTCAGCGATCTGCGCGCCGCGATGCGCACGATGCATAGCTGCATGGACGACCTTCACCGGTCGCTCGGCATCGATCCGGCCCTTCTTCGAACGATCGTCGCCGAGCCCCAGGGCACGACTTTTTCTTTCGTAAAATCGGCGCCCCTGCCCTTCGACATGCAGCTGTTGTACTGGGTGGCGCCGAACGGCCGGGTCGACGATTGCCGGGTTCTCGCGCCGACCAGTAAAGCCGAGGCGGACACAGCTGTCTGCGACGAGCTCAAGCGGAAAGGCCGCTTCAAGCCGGCGAAGAATGCCGCCGGGATCGCGATCCGCGCGCCAGTTTATGAAGACGTGCGCATGCGCGTCGCGGAATTGGTAACCACGGCCCCCATGTAGCCCCTAGGCGATCGCCGCGCGCGCCATTTCCTGAAGCGTGGCCATCAGCGCGCGGTGCGGGAACGGCCCGTGACTGATGCGGGCGACGCCCGCCTTTGCCCAGGTCGCTTTGTCCGGCGCTCCGGGGAAAGCGATGACGTTCAGCGGCAGCGGGACGTCGCGGACGACTCGCTCGATCTGGTTCGGCTCGGCGAGGCGCGGAACGAAGAAGCCGCTCGCGCCGGCGTCGGCGAACGCCTTTCCGCGCTCGATCACCTGGCCGATCGTCGAGTCGCCCTGGTCCTTCGTTTTCAGCAGCAGGTCGGTCCGCGCGTTGATGAAGAATTGGTCGCCGACCGCGCCCCTGATCGCCGCGATCCGGCGCACCTGCAGGTCGAGCGGATGAAGCCCTTCGCCGCCGATCACCTGGTCCTCGAAATTGCAGCCCACCGCGCCGGTCGCGGCGAGCCGGACGACATTGGCCGCGCCCTGCTCGGGATCATCCGAATAAGCGCTCTCGAAATCGACCGTCAGCGGAAGCTCGACCGAGTCGGCAATCCGTTTCGCGTTGGCAAAGGCGAAGTCCATGGGCACTTGCTGTCCGTCCGGCCAGCCGTTGGCGTCGGCCACCGGATGGCTTCCGGTCGCCAGCGCCTTGGCGCCGGCGGCGACGACCGCGAGCGCACTTCCGACGTCCCAGATATTGTACAGCACCAAGGGATCGCCCGGCACGTGCAGGGCGGCGAAGGTTTCGAATTTGCTGGCCATGGCGCGCGCGTTAGAGCCGTCCGCCGGAACGCGCAATCGCTGGCGCTCGCTCCGCCGCTCCTCTAATTCGCGGGTCGCATGAACGATGTCGCTGCCGCTGTTCCGCTGCTGCTCGAAGGCCTCGCCGAGGCCGCTCTGATCGCCGATGAGGGCCGGGTCGTGGTGGCGAACGCAGCAGCGCGCGCGCTGCTCGGGGACGACCTTCAAGGGACGCCGGTGCGGCAAGCGATTTCGCATCCCGCCGCGCTCGAAGCGCTGCAGCGGCTGGGCAGCGATTTGACGGCCGAAGTCGAGCTCACCGGACTTGGGAGATCGCGCCGGCATTGGCTGATGCGGACCGCCGAGCTCGCCGACGGCAGCATCCTGATCCGCTTCGTCGACCGCAGCGAGGCGCGCGCCGCCGAGCAGATGCGCGTCGACTTTGTTGCCAATGCCAGCCACGAGCTGCGTACTCCGCTGTCGACTCTGATCGGCTATGCCGAGACGCTTCGCGAGCAGGCTGACGAGATCGATTCAGCCACGCGCGAACGCTTCCTGTCGGTCGTCCACGACGAAGCGCGCCGAATGCAGCGCGTCGTCGAGGATCTGATCTCGCTGTCGCGCATCGAAGCCGAGAAGTTTAGTACTCCGACCGAAGCCGTGGCCCTCGAACCGCTGATCGATCACGCGCTCGACAGCGCCAGGCGGATCGCCGACGAGCGCGGGTCCGGCCTGGTTCGTGATTTGGCCGCCGACCTGCCGCGCATCGCCGGCGACGGCGGCCAGTTGCTGCAGTTGCTCGATAATCTCGTCACCAATGCCCTGCGCTACGGTGAGCCGGGAACGCCGGTGACGGTCACTGCCCAACCGGAGGGACGGATGGTTCATCTGTCCGTCGCCGATCAGGGCGAGGGCATAGCTCCAGAGCATCTCGGCCGCGTGACGGAGCGCTTTTATCGGGTCGACACGAGCCGCAGCCGGTCGCTTGGCGGAACCGGGCTGGGACTGGCGATCGTCAAGCATATCGTCGAGCGCCACCGCGGCCGGCTCGCCATCGACAGCGAGGTCGGCCGCGGCACGACCGTCCACGTGCTTCTGCCGGTCGCCGGTGCGACGTCATGAAACTGTCATGCGCCGGCGATAAATCCGGCGTGCGCCTGGTGGAGGACGTGTGACCAAACCGAGACTTCTGCTCGTCGAAGACGATCGCGCCCTTGCCGACCTGCTGATCTGGCATTTCGGCCGGGAGGGTTACGACATCGCCCGCACAGCCGATGGCGATGAAGCGCTGATCCTGGCCGAGGAGCGGACGCCCGACCTGGTGATCCTCGACTGGATGATCGAAGGCGTATCGGGAATCGAAGTCTGCCGCAGGCTGCGCCGCAAAGCGTCGACGGCGGCAGTGCCGATCATCATGCTGACCGCGCGGGGCGAGGAGAGCGATCGCATCCGCGGTCTCGACACCGGCGCCGACGATTATGTCACGAAGCCGTTCAGCCCCCGCGAGCTGCTCGCCCGCGTCGGCGCGGTCTTGCGGCGCGTGAGGCCGGCGATCGCCGGCGAGCGGCTGGCTTATGCCGATCTCGAAATGGACGTTGAAGGGCACCGTGTGCACCGCGCGGGAAAGCCGCTGCAGCTCGGGCCGACCGAGTTCCGGCTGCTTCGCCACTTCATGGAGCATCCGCGCCGGGTGTTCTCCCGCGAACGGCTGCTCGACGCCGTCTGGTCGCACGACCGCGACATCGATGCCCGCACCGTCGATGTTCACGTCCGGCGGCTCCGCCAGACCCTGAACGCGGGCGACCAGGCCGACCTGATCCGGACGGTGCGCTCCGCCGGCTACTCGCTCGACGCGGAAGATTGAGCCCCGTCACAAAACTGAAATGCGCGTGTCACGGCCGTGCCGCCACAAAGACCTAGCAGGCATTCCGAACAACGACGGAGGAATGCGTGAAAGCGATCACCCTGGCCATCGGCGCGGCGGCGCTGCTCACGACTGCATGCGGGACCAACAGCGGCAATGAGTCGACGCAGGCGTCCGCATCCGGAAGCCAGATTACCGGTGCGGGCTCCACTTTCGTCTATCCGGTCCTGTCCGCCTGGGCCGCGGATTATCAGAAGCAAGCCGGCACTCGGATCAACTACCAGTCCATCGGCTCCGGCGGCGGCATCACCCAGGTTAAGGCCGGCACCGTCGATTTCGGCGCAACCGATCAGCCACTCTCGTCCAACGAACTCGCCCAGAGCAAGCTCGCGCAATTCCCGCTGGTCATCGGCGGCATCGTTGCGGTCGTGAACGTGCCTGGCCTCAGCTCCGGGCAGCTAAGACTCACCGGGCCGCTGCTCGCCGACATCTACGCCGGCAAGGTCAAGAGCTGGTCCGATCCCGCGATCGCGAACCTCAATCCGGGAGTGAAGCTTCCGCGGGCGAACATCGCCGTCGTGCACCGGTCCGACGGGTCGGGCACGACGTTCAATTTCACCCATTACCTCAGCCAGGTCAGCCCTTCGTGGAAGGGTGGTCCCGGAGAAGGGAAGACGGTGTCCTGGCCCACCGGCGTCGGCGGGAAGGGCAATGAGGGCGTCGCCGGTTATGTGAAACAGATTCCCAACTCGATCGGCTACGTGGAGTACGCCTATGTCGTTCAGAGCAAGATGACCTACGCCATGCTTCAGAACGCAGCGGGGACGTTTGTCAGCCCCGGCGCCGAGACCTTCTCGAATGCCGCCGAAACGGCCAACTGGGGCCAGGCGAAGGACTTCAATCTGGTCATGACCAACGCGCCGGGACCCAACGCCTACCCGATCACCGCGACGACGTTCATCCTGATGCCGAAGCAGCCGAGAGACAAGGCCAAGTCGGACGCGGCACTGAGCTTCTTCAAATTTGCGCTGCACCAAGGTCAGCCGCAGGCAAAGAAGCTCGACTATGTCCCGCTTCCCGACGCGCTCGTGAAGCAGGTCGAATCCTATATCGGCTCCAGCTTCAGGTGAGATCTCCCGCTCACGCGGCGCCGACCAGCGGCGCCGGCGCTGACCGGCTGTTTCGGCTTGCCACTGCCGGCGCCGCATGGCTCGTGCTGGTCCTCCTTGGCGGCGCTGCGCTGTCTATGGCGTGGGGCGGCCGCCTGGCTTTCGAGACCTTCGGCTGGTCGTTCATCACGAGCCGGGAATGGGACGCGGTCAACGGCAAATTCGGGGCGCTCGTACCGATTTACGGTACGCTCGTCACATCGGTGATCGCGCTGGTCATTGCGGTGCCGGTCAGCCTCGGCATTGGTCTCTTCCTGACCGACATCGCACCGCGCTGGCTGCGCGGACCGATCGGCATTGCGATCGAGCTGCTCGCAGCGATTCCAAGCATCATCTACGGCATGTGGGGGTTGTTCGTTTTTGCGCCCTTCATGGCCATGTACGTCGAGCCGTGGGTCAACGACACGTTGGGACCGCTTCCGCTCGTTGGCGTGCTGTTTTCGGGCCCGACTATAGGAATCGGACTGTTAACGGCTTCGGTCGTGCTCGGAATCATGATTATCCCATTTATCGCTGCGGTGGCGCGCGACGTCTTCAACGCCGTTCCATCCTCCTTGAAGGAAGCCGCTGTCGCGCTGGGCTCGACCCGCTGGGAAATCCTCAGCCGGGTGACTCTGCCCTACACCCGTTCGGCGATCATTGGCGCGATTTTCGTTGGGCTCGGCCGCGCGCTCGGCGAAACTATGGCGGTCACCTTCGTGCTTGGGAATGCGCACGATCTTTCGCCCTCGCTGCTGATGCCGAGCAACTCGATTGCGGCGGCGATCGCCAATGAGTTCACCGAAGCCGACACCGAGCTTTATCGCTCGTCGCTGATCGCGCTCGCCTTCCTGCTCTTCGTCGTTACCTTCCTCGTCCTCACCGCTGCCAAGCTGATGCTGATGCGTATTGGGCGCACTCACGGGAGTGTGCATTGATCGTCCGTTTCAGGCGCAGGCTCGCAGACGTCACGGCCCTTGCTTTCGCCGTCGCGGCGACGGCGTTCGGATTGGCGTGGCTGGTGTGGATTCTGTGGACGACGTTCAGCCAGGGCGCTGCAGCACTGTCGCCAATTCTGTTCACGCAGATGACGCCGCCGCCCGGCGCGAGCGGTGGATTGCTGAATGCCCTTTACGGCAGTGCAATCATGGTCATGCTTGCCCTCGTCATCGGTATTCCGGTCGGAATCGCCGCCGGAACCTACCTCGCCGAACACGGGCGCCACTCGCGCCTCGGAACTGCCGTCAGTTTCATCAATGACATTTTGCTGAGCGCTCCATCGATCGTGATCGGCCTCTTCGTCTACGAGTTGGCAGTTCGGCCGTTCGGGCACTTTTCGGGATTGGCCGGAGCGCTGGCGCTTGCGATCATCCTCTTGCCGATCGTCGTGCGGACGACCGACGAGGCACTCAGGCTCGTGCCAAACCCAATGCGCGAAGCTGCGTTTGCCCTTGGAGTTCCCGCTTGGCGGATAACCTCACGAATCATCTACAAGGCGGCGCTCAGCGGCATCGTCACGGGTGTGCTTCTGGGCCTGGCCCGAATCGCCGGCGAGACCGCCCCGCTCCTCTTCACGGCGCTGAACAATCAATTCTGGAGCGCCGACCTCTCCGAGCCGCTTGCGAATGTGCCCGTGGTGATCTTCCAATATGCGATGAGCCCATACGATGAATGGCACGCCCTCGCATGGGCCGGGGCGCTCGTCCTCACCGTCTTCGTGCTGGGCGTGAATCTGGTCGTTCGCTTCTCCGCGCGCGGGGGCCAACGATGACCGCTCTCCTCGAACGCCGTGCCGAACAGGCGGCTCTCCCCGCCGTCCCGCAGAAGATCGACGTCCGCGGTCTGGATTTCTTCTACGGCAAGACGCGGGCGCTGAACCGCGTCGACCTCGCCATTCCGGCAAATGCAGTTACGGCGATCATCGGCCCGTCAGGGTGCGGCAAATCCACACTGCTGCGCACCATCAACCGCATCTACGAGCTCTATCCCGACCAGCGCGCCGAGGGCGCTATCGTCATCGACGGGCGCGACGTGCTCGACCCTCGATATCCGGTCTCGGCGCTTCGCCGCTGGGTCGGCATGGTGTTCCAGAAGCCGACCCCCTTCTCGACCACGATCCGCAAGAACGTTGCCTTCGCGCTGTCTTATTATGAGCGGCTGCCGAAAGCCGAACTCGCCGACCGGATCGAGGATGCGCTTCGGCAGGCGGCGCTGTGGGAGGAGGTCAAGGATAAGCTCGACGCGAGCGCCCTCTCGCTGTCGGGTGGTCAGCAGCAGCGGCTGTGCATCGCCCGAACGCTGGCCGTCCGTCCCGAAATCATCCTGCTCGACGAGCCGACCTCGGCCCTCGACCCAATCTCGACCGCCAAGATCGAGGAGCTGATCGACGAACTGCGCCAGCGGTTCACGATCGTGGTGGTCACTCACAATATGCAGCAGGCCGCGCGCGTTTCGCAGCGGACGGCCTTCTTCCATCTCGGTGAGCTGATCGAAGTCGGCGACACGCCGCAGATTTTCACGAATCCCCAGGTCCAGCGGACGCTGGACTATATTACCGGCCGGTACGGCTGAGCGGAGCGACCAATGCAGCAGACGCATGGACATACGCTGAAAGCCTTCGACCAGGACATGGCCGAACTCCGCGGGTTGATCACCGACATGGGTTCATTTGCCGAAGCCGCGATCGAGGAGGCGATGCGGTGCCTTGTCGAGCGTGATCTCGCAGGCGCGCGCGAGCTCGTCGAAGCGGATATCCAGCTCGACGAGCTTGAAGCGGAAGCGGAGCGGAGGGTGGTAGAGCTGATCGCCCTTCGTGCCCCGATGGCCGACGATCTGCGCGACGCCATCGCCGCGCTCAAGATCGCCGGCGTGGTCGAACGGGTTGGCGATTATGCCAAGAACATCGCACGCCGAGTTCGACGGCTTCCGGAAAAGGGGGAGATCGAGCCTTTGTCGCTGCTCCCCGAAATGGCGAAGATCGCTTGCGGGATGGTGCACGATGTGCTGGCCGCGTTTGTTGAACGAGATCCAGCAAAGGCCAGGGCCGTGTGCCTACGCGATGATGCGCTCGACGACTTTTACGAAAGCATCTTTCGCACGCTCCTCACCTACATGATGGAAAACCCGCAGAGCATCGGCCCGTCGACGACGCTGCTGTTCGTCGCCAAGAATCTCGAGCGGATCGGGGACCATGCGACCAACATCGCGGAGATGGTCTACTTCGCTGCGACCGGCGTGCGCCTCGTTGAGGCCGACGCCTGAGTGCAGTCACAAAACTGCAGTCTAGCCGCAACGTGCGTGTCCCGGTGCGGGCGTAATTCCCACGTGAAACCCGGCTGTTCCGGCATCTGAAGAGGGAAGAATGAAGCTCAACCTGATTGCCGTGCCAATCATTGCCGCCGTCCTGGGGCTCGCTTCGCCGGCTTCCGCCAAATCCGACGAGCAGGCCTGGACCACCGCCAACGCGACCGTGAAGCTGGCCGACGACTGGCGGCTCCAGCAGGAGTTCACCGCGCGGTTCAGCGACAATCGCCACGGCCTCTACGAGATCGAATCGGTGACCATGCTCGGCTACCGTCTGCGCAAGGACGTGACGGTCGCCGCCGGCTACGTCCACAACCCGCAATATTCCGACGGCGACTTCACCGTCATGGAGCATCGTGCGCGGGAGCAGGTGACGCTCGACAATATCGCGAGGATCGGCAGCGCGAAGCTCGGCGCCCGGCTGCGCGTCGAGCAGCGCTGGCGCGACCATTTCGACGGCACCGCCTGGAGGGCGCGGCCTTACCTCAAATTGTCCGTGCCGCTGGCCAGGGGGTCGAAGACGTCGCTCACGCTGAGCAACGAGACCTTCATCAACCTCAACAGCACGCCGTTCCAGCGTCAGGACGGCCTCGACCGGATGCGCAACCTCATCGCCATCAACACGCCCCTGACCAGGGCGCTCACGCTGGAAGCCGGCTATCTCAACCAGCACGGCTTCGTTCGCGGCGGCGAGGACACCAGCGACCACGTCGCCTCGTTATCCCTGAGCCTCAGCCTGTGACGCTGCGTCTTAGCTAGGTCACCAGCTCGGCAAGCACGCGCCCAACGTCGTCGATCGTGTACGGCTTGTGCAGCCGCGGCCGGTCTTTCCACTGATCGGGCATGTCCCAGTCGGCATACCCGCTGGTCAGGGCAAACGGGACGCCCTTCGCCTCGAGTAGATCGCACAACGCGAACGCGCGCTCGCCGCGGATGTGGACATCGATCAGGGCGGCATCGAACTCGCCGGCGTCGATCAGCTCGCGCGCTCTTGCCATGTTCGGCGCTGGACCGACCGCCGCGTAGCCGAGCTCGCTCAACAGATCCGCCGTAAAGGGCGCGACCACGGGCGAGTCCTCGACGACCAGAATCCGCCGGCCCTGCAGGCGCGGCCGGTCAGGATGGTCAGTGGACGAATCTCGCGACGACATCGCGGTAGGAACGCGACACTTTCACTTGCGCTCCGGAATCGAGCACCAGGAAGCATTCGCCGTTGGTGTGCGGCTTCACTTGGCGGACGAGGTCGAGGTTGACGATGGTCGAGCGGTGGACGCGCTGGAAGCGCCGCGGGTCGAGCCGCTTCTCAAGGTCCTTCATCGTCTCGCGCAGGATCAGCGTATTTTCGCCCGTCTGGATGCACATATAGTCCCCGGCGGCATCGATCCGCTCGATCGTGTCGACGTCGACCCGGAAGATTTGGCCCTGGTCCTTGATGTTGATCATCTTCTCATAGCGGTTGGCGGCCGGTCCCTCCGGCGACGCGTCGGCGAGTTCCTCCGCCGCCTCCGGCGCATGTTCGGCGAGCGCCTCCTTGAGCCGCTCGGCTTCCTCGACTCCGCGCTTCTCGGCGAGCCGCTGGCGGACCCGGTCCATGGTCGCCGCAAGCCGGTCCTCGTCGACCGGCTTCATCAGATAATCGACCGCCTGGGCGTCGAACGCGCGAAGCGCATGGTCGCCATAAGCGGTGACGAACACGAACAGCGGCGGCTCGACGTCCATCAGCCCCTGGATGACCGAGAAGCCGTCGAACCCGGGCATCTGGATGTCGAGGAAGACGAGGTCGGGCTTGTGGGTCTTGATTTGCCGGATCGCCTCGCGCCCGTTGGCGGCCGTGGCCACCACGTCGATATCTTCGTGCGCCTGCAATCTTAGTTGCAACCCTTGGGTCGCGAGCGGTTCATCATCGACCAAAATGGTCCGGACGGTCATCAGGACTTGTCTCCGGTTTCAGAGGGAATTTCGAGGATAACGCTAAAGCCCCCACGTTCGTTCTTCTTCGTCTCGAAGCGGTGCGACGCGCCATAGGCTTGCGCCAGACGGTCGCGAATGTTCGCCAGTCCGACCCCGGTCGACGGGCTCGCCGCCAGTTCGCCGCCGGTTCCGTCGCCATTGTCGGCAACTTCGATCCGCACCGCCTGGCCCTCGCGCGCCGCGGTAATCCAGATGTCGGCCCCACTTTCGCTCGGAGTCACCGCATATTTGATCGCATTCTCGATCAAGGGCTGGAGCAGCAGCGAGGGCAGCCGCGCGCCGATGGTCTCGGCATCGACCCGGAAGTGGGGCCGCAGCCGGTCTTCGAACCGCATTTTCTCGATCTCGAGATAGAGCTTCAGCGTTTCCACCTCCTGCGCCAGAGTGACTTTGGCGGTCGGTTCGTTGGCCAGCGTGTAGCGCAGGAAGGACGACAGGCGCGCGAGCATCGCGTTCGCCCGCTCGGTCTGCTTGAGCAGCACCAGGGTCGAGATCGAATTCAGCGTATTGAACAGGAAGTGCGGGTTGAGCTGGTAGCGCAACATCGCCAGCTGGGCGGTCGAGGCGGCGCTTTCGAGCCGCTCGCGCTGCCGGATCTGGTCCTCGAGCAGCAGGAAATAGTTGATCCCGTAGTAGAGCGCGGTCCAGGCCGCGAGCAGCGAGAAATCGAGCAGGATCGCACCGAGATATTCGACTCCGACCGGCTTGGCGTCGGGATTGAGGAAGGTCGCGTAGCTCCACGTCTCGATCACCGAGAATGCCGCCGAGGCGAGCACGACCGCGGCAAACGACAGGATCAGGGTGAGCAGCGGCCGAAGCGTGATCAGCCGGCGGAACAGCGAGGCCATCAGCAGGGTCAGCGAATAGCCGGTCGCGGTCAGCAGCAGCGTGTGGACGAGGAACATCCAGCCCTTGCTGTTGGCGAAGCCGGAAATGGTCCTGAGGAAGAAATAGCCGCTCCAGCCGATCGACTGGAGGATCCAGAAGGCGCGGTTCTTGTCGTCGAAGAACGGCTGGTCGAGGCCCGTGACCCGCGCGATCGGCTCGGCCGGCGACTGAATCTTGGGTGCGTCGGGCGCACGCTGCTGCGTGGCCGCTCGCGGCTCGAGGGTCGCGCTGTCGGTCGCCATCATGTCCGATATAGGCCAGCGCTTCGGCCAGCCCAAGGGCGCTCGCATCGCGGGGTCATCGCCGCGCCACGCTTGATCGCGGCACCGGAGGCGCCAAAAGGCGTTCCCCATTCTGAATCCCGTTGGCCAAAGGACCCAGATGAAGCTGATCTCGCTCGCCGCGCCGCTGTTTGGCGCGCTCCTGCTGCTTTCCGGCTGCAAGGCCGCCGACAAGCAATCCGCACCCAAGTCCAACGGGACGGAAGCCGCGATCGCTCCGATCCTCACGACTCCCGACGCGGTCGATGTCCACAGCTTCGCCAAGCCGCTGGAAGCGCGCGTGACCCACGTCGCGCTCGACCTCGACGTCGATTTCGACAGCAAGCGCATCGGCGGCACCGCGATTCTCGACATCGAGCGCAAGCCGGACTCGAAGCAGATCGTGCTCGACGACAACGGGCTCGAGATCGAGAGCATCGCCGATGCAGGCAAGCATCCCCTGCAATGGCAGGTCGGCGCCAAGGATTCGAACCTCGGCGCTCCGCTCGCGATTGCGCTCAAGCCCGACACAAAGCGGATCGTCATCCGCTACAAGAGCGCGCCCGAGGCCGGCGCTTTGCTGTGGCTGACTCCCGAGCAGACCGCTGGCAAGAAAGTGCCCTTCCTGTTCAGCCAGGGCGAATCGATCGAGAACCGCAGCTGGATCCCGACCCAGGATTCGCCCGGGATCCGCCAGAGCTGGGAAGCGACCATCCATGTCCCCGCCGGGATGACCGCGGTGATGAGCGCGCCGCGCTCCACCCAGCCGATCACGCAAGGGGGCGAGAGCGTGTTCAGCTTCAAGATGCCGCACAGCGTCGCACCTTATATGATCGCGATTTCGGTCGGCGACCTCGCCTTCAAGCCGCTCGGCGCGCGCACCGGCGTCTGGGCCGAGCCGGCGACGCTCGCCGCCGCCGCTCGCGAGCTGTCCGACAGCGAGAAGATGGTCGCGGCGGCGGAGAAGCTCTACGGGCCGTATCGCTGGGGCCGCTACGACATGCTCGTCCTGCCGCCGTCCTTCCCGTTCGGAGGCATGGAAAACCCGACCATGACCTTCCTGACGCCGACCTTCATCGCCGGCGACAAGAGCCTGGTCAGCCTGGTCGCGCACGAGCTTGCCCACAGCTGGTCGGGCAATCTCGCGACCAACGCGACGTGGAACGACTTCTGGCTCAACGAAGGGATGACGACGTACGCCGAGGGCCGGATCGTCGAGGAGCTCTATGGCCGGAAGGCGGCGGAGGAGCATTGGGCGCTCAGCGTCGATGCGATGAACAAGGCGGTCGCGGAAAACGGCGGCGCGAGCGGAGCCGACACCCGGCTTCACCTCGACCTCAAGGGCCGCCATCCCGACGAGGGACTCAGCGACATCGCCTATGAAAAGGGCGCCGCGTTCCTGCGCACGATCGAGGCGACCGTCGGCCGCGACCGGTTCGACGCCTGGCTCAAGGGCTGGTTCGACCGCCACAGCTTCCAGCCCGTGACATCGGCGATCTTCCTCGCCGACCTTCGTCAGAATTTGGTCAAGGGCGACAAGGCGCTTGAAAACAAGCTGATGCTCGATCGCTGGGTTTATCGGCCCGGTGTCCCGCCGAACATGGTTCGTCCGCCTGCCGGCACCTTCGCCGAGCAGGACAAGGCGGCCGCGGGCTTCGCCGCCGGGTCGCCGCCGCCCCCGGCGTGGACCGGCTGGAACACCGAGGAGCGCCTGCGCTTCCTCAGCCGGCTTCCGCGCAAGCTTTCCAAGCAGCGCCTCGACGTCTTGCAATCCGCGTACAATCTCAACGGCATAAGCAATATGGAGGTGCGCTTCGCCTGGCTCGATCTGGCGGTCGGCAACCGCTACGATCCGGCCACCGCGTCGCTCGGGCAGTTCCTCACCAGCCAGGGCCGCGGCAAGTTCGTCCGGCCGCTGATCCAGGCGCTGGCGAAGGACTCGTCCTGGGGCCGGCCGATCGCGGCGCGGATCTACGCCGAATCGCGGTCGCTTTATCACCCGCTGGTGACCCGCGACCTCGATAAATTGGGCCTCCCGGGCGCCGTTCCGGCGAAGATCGGAAAAGAACGGCCTTAACCCGCCTTAAACGGTCTTTGTCTACTCCGTCCCGCATACGTGGAACGGCGGGTGGATGTACGAGGCACCAGATCGTTATAAGCGCCTGATTTCGGCGCGGCTTCCGGGCGGGGAATCGGCGGGTCTCGCGACTCGTGAGGCCGAGGGTGAAAGCTCGCCCTTGCGCGACGTCCAACTGATCTCGCGCGCCCATCTCGCGCCGTTCTTCGCCGCCGCCAATATCGTTGCCGCTGTGATGATGGCCGCCAGCTTGTGGGGCACGGTCGCTTCCGAGCTGCTGATTCCGTGGGTTGCCGGCGTCGGCGCGATCAATCTCATCGCGATGCAGCTGGCCCGCCACCAGTCGATCACCTGCGTCGGCCGCTCGGGCCGCCGGGTGCCGCTGTGGCTGCTGGTCGGCGAAGTCGCGATCCGGGCCGCGGCCTGGCTCAGCCTGCCGCTTTATTCCTTCCCGTCGCTCGACCCCGGCTCGCAGGTGATTTGCGCCTCGATAATGGCGGGTCTCGGCGTCGGCGCGCTCGGCCTCGTCGTCATTCCCGCCTGCGCCACCGCGTGGATGATCGCCTTCACGCTCGGCGTCGGCGGCTCGTTGCTGATCGGCCGGCACACCGTCCCGTTCCACCACCAGCTGTCGATCGTCTTCACTCTGGGAGTGGCGATCTTCGGCGTTCTCACCGTCGCTCGCTGGGCATTCCACCAGCTCAAGACCAATGCCGATGTCGGCAGCCAGAGCGAAAGCGCCAGCCTGCTCCTCCAGGAATATGAGCAGCGCGGCGTCGGCTGGCTGTGGTCGGTCGATGCCGACAATCGAGTGACCTACGTCAGCCTGCGCATGAGCACCATGCTCGGCAAGCCCGCCGGCCAGCTGCTCGGCCATTCCTTCCCGGCGTTGCTCGGCGGCCATGCCGAGCTCGGCCGGGTGCTGCTCGAAAAGCAGCCGTTCAACTCACTCGAAATGGAGCTCAACACCGCCCGCGGCGCGCGCTGGGTGTCGATCGCCGGCGACCCCATCGTCGACACCGCCGGCCGCTTCGAGGGGTTCCGCGGGGTCGGTTCGGACATCACCGAGATCCGCCAGACTCAGGAGCGGCTGACCCATCTCGCCAATGTCGACGTGTTGTCCGGCCTGCCCAACCGCGGCCGAGTCCGCCAGTTGCTCGGCGAGGCGCTGCGCTCGGCGACCGGCGGCAACGTCCCGTGCGCGATCATGTTTCTCGACCTCGACGGCTTCAAGCCGGTCAACGACACCTTCGGCCATCCCAAGGGCGACGCGGTCCTTCGCGCTGTCGCCAAGCGGCTGGTCGACGAAGTCGGCGAGGCCGGCCATGTCGGCCGAATGGGCGGCGACGAGTTTGCCATCGTCGTCACCGACGCCCAAAGCCGCAAGACGGTCGAGCAGCTCGCCGACCGGATTATCCAGGCGATCAAAGAGCCGTACATGATCGACCAGACCGAGATCCGGATCGGCGTCTCGATCGGCTGCGCATTCGGTCCGATCGACGGAGCGACAGTCGACGACCTGATCCTCAAGGCCGACCTCGCGCTCTATCAGGCCAAGGACGCCGGCCGCGGCTGCGCGCGCTATTTCTCGTCGGAGCTGCAGTCGGAGCAGGAGGACCGGGTCCGCCTCGAAAGCGACCTGCGCTCGGCGATCGCGTCGAAACAATTCCATCTCGCGTTCCAGCCGCTGGTCAACGCCAAGACCCAGAAGCTGGTCGGGTTTGAGGCGCTGATCCGCTGGAATCACCCGCAGCGCGGCTTCGTCCCACCGAACGTCTTCATCCCGGTCGCGGAAGAAACCGGCCTAATGCCGGTGATCGGCGCGTGGGTGATCGACGAGGCATGTCGTGCCGCCGCGTCCTGGCCCGAGCCCATCACCGTCGCGCTCAACATCAGCCCGAAGCAGATCATCCAGCCGAACCTGCCCAATCTCGTCAGCGAGGCGCTCGCCCGCCATAAGCTGCCCGGCAACCGGATCGAGCTCGAAGTGACCGAAGGCGTGTTCCTCGGCGACAACGGCTCGACCCTCGACGTCCTCAAGCGTCTGCGCGCACTCGGCGTCGGCATCGCCCTCGACGATTTCGGCACCGGCTATTCGTCGATCGGCTATTTGAACAAGGCCGTGTTCCACAAGCTGAAAATCGACGGAAGCTTCGTCCGCGAAGCGGGCTCGCGGCCGGAGAATGTCGCGATCATCCAGTCGATCGTCCAGCTCGCCAAGAGCTTCCGCATGTCGATTACCGCCGAGGGCGTCGAAACCGCCGAGGATTTCGAGCGCATGCGCGACCTCGGCTGCGACTCCATCCAGGGCTATCTGTTCGGCAAGCCGCTGAGCTACGAGCGCGCCAACCAGATGGTCGTCGGCCTCGGCGCCAAGCGGATGGCCGGCTAGGCCGCTTGCGCCAGGTCCTGAGTCAGCAGGCGCCAGTTCATTCGCGGATAGGAGTTCAGCTGGCGGCCGAGGCTGCTGGTAATGAAGGTCAGCCGCTCGACCGTCCGGCTGTGTATCAGCCGCCCCGCGTCGAGATAGCGGAACGGCGTTCCCCGGGCGAGCTCGAGGAATTGCGCCTTGGCCTGAGCATCGTCGCCGGTGATCAGCACGTCGCTTATGCTCTCGCCGAACTGCGGGTGGTCGAACACTTCCCAGAAGACGTTCTTGAACGCGCCGACCACGCGGGCCTGCGGGAATTGCCGCTGAAGCTCCTCGGCGCCGCTCGAATCCCACGGCGTGACGAAGTCGCTGTAATCCTCGTTGAACGGATTGCTGATGTCGATCAGCAGCTTGCCCGACAGCCTGCGGCAGTGTCGGTCGAGCAGGTCGAACAGCCCATCGCGGATGAACACCGCCGGCAGCACCACCGGCGCTTCCAGCGCATCGCCGTTGCATCCCGCGCGGAGCGTGCGAATGCCGAGCTTCTCGACGATCGCCGCGGCGCGGCTCGAATCGCGCGACCCGAGCACCACCTTGCGGCCGGCCCGAGCGAACATCGCCGCCAGGCGCGAGCCCATCAATCCGGTGCCGACCACGCCCAGCTCGGGCGTCCAGTCAGCGGCTTTGGTCATGGTTTCAAATCCTTCGTTGCCCATCCGGCTTGGCGCGGCGTCCTACGCTCGCGGCGATCAAACGAACAACGAAACGCCGAAACGGATCGATAAGCGGTGCTTATGAGCCCCGGTTGGCGGCCCCGTGCGGCCTTCTACCCGCTGTAGCCGGCGCCGCCGCGCGAGTAGCTTTCGGCGAGGAATTCGTCGGCGCGGATCGCTAGCTCGGTGCGGTTCTTGACCCCAAGCTTCTCGAAGATCGCGTGGAGATAGACTTTGACGGTGCCCTCGGTGACTCCGAGTTCCTTGGCGATCTCGCGGTTACGGAGGCCCTGTCGGACGGTGCGAATCAATTCCCGCTCGCGCGGCGCGAGCGCTGGCCGGGCGGTCCCTCCGTACGCCTCTTCCAGCTCGCGCGCTCGGGCCTCGAGCTCGGGGTCGGTCCAGCTGCCGCCGGCGCGGACCCGGTCGAGGCAATCGAGCAAATAGGCGGGGTCGGAATTCTTGAGCACCATCCCCTGCACCTTGAGCGTCCGCGCTTCCATCAGCGAGCCGTCGTCGATCGCCGCGGTCAGGATCACGATCCGCGTATTCGCGCCGTTCGAGCGCAGCCGACGGACGACCTCCATCCCCCCGATCCGCGGCATTTCGAGGTCGAGCAGCAGGATATCGGGCGCGAGCCGCTTCACCTCGGCCAGCGCGTCCTCGCCGTTGCCCGCGGTTCCGGCGAGCTCGTAGCGCGTGTCGCGCAGCAGCACGTCGATCGCCGTGCGGATCATCGGATGGTCGTCGGCGAGCAGAATCCGGGTCATGCGGCCCGCCCCGTCAGCGGCAGCGAGATCGACACTTTGGTTACGTCCATGCCGCGCGATACCTCGATCGCCCCGTGGGCCAGATCGACCCGTTCCTTGAGCGACTGCGGCGGGTGGAAGCGGCCGCCCGCCTTGGGGAAAGCCTTGCCGTCGTTGACCAGGTCGAGCCGCACTTCGCCGCGTGACGAGGCGACCCCGATCCGCATCGATTTGGCCCCGGCGTGCCGGACCGCGTTGGCGACCGCTTCGCGGACCAGCTGGTGGGCATCGAGGTGGAGGTCGGTCGGAACCATGATGTCGGCCGGGTCGGCGAGCACTTCGCATTCGATGTCCCACTGCCGCGACAGCCGGGTGGCGAGCGCCTGGAGATCGCGGGTCAGGTCGGCGTAGGCGACCTGCGGACCGCTTCTGAGCGCGGTGATGAACGCCCGGAGCTCGCCCTGCTCCTGCAGCATCAGCTGCTTCAGCTCGTTGAGTTCGGCGTCGAGCTTGCCGCCGGCCGCTTCGGCCCGCTTCATCGCCTCGAGCCGGAAGGCGGCGCCGGCGAGGAATTGGACGACGCTGTCGTGGAGGTCGCGCGCCAGCGCGAAGCGCGAGCGCGATTCGGCGCTGTCGGCCGCCGCCTCGAGCAAAGCATGGCGCTGGATGTGCGTGGCAAGATCGCCGGCCAGCTGCTCGCCGATGTCGAGATGATCGGTCGACAGGCTCCGCGCCCCTTCGAGGAACATCTGCCCTTCGCCGGTGCCGGTGCGCACCGGAACCGCGAGGCCCTTGGTCAGGTGGAACGCCGCGGCGACCTCGGCGCCGATCAGCTCCGCCGGCTCGCTCGCGACCAGGTTGCGCTCGGGATCGCGAGTCAGCGCGCGCTTGCGCGGGAGGTCGTAGAGGAACGGCGCGGGGGCGACCGGAACATCCCCCGCGAAGGCGGCGAGCGCCATCTCGCCGCCGCGCTGCGCGAAGCCCGCCGGCTCCTTGCCCGATTCGAGCCACACGACCCCGCCGCCGCTTGCGCCAAGGGCGTTGAGGGAGGCGCTGAGGCCGGTTTCCAGCGGCGAGCGGTCGAGGCGCGGCTCGGTCAGCAGCTCCGCAGCGACCGACGGGCCGCGCGCCCGCCAGTGGTGGATCCCGAACCAGATCAGCACCAGCGAGACGATGACCAGCTGGCCAGCGCGGATCACGACTCGGTACAGCTGCGGGCCGATGTTGGATTGGGCCGCGACCATTCCGGCGAGGAGATAGAGGATCGCGACCAGGATGGCGGTCAGCGCCGTTTCCTTCCAGCCCCAGCGGATCGCCGATGACAGCAGCAGGAACGTGAAAAAGACGAAGAACGGGCTGGTGTAGCCGTCGGTCAGGAACACGAGCACGGTGAACAAGGCGATGTCGACCGCGTGGACCGGCCCCGCCAGCCTGGCGTCGAGCCACCAGTTGCTCCATGTCGCCAGCACGACCACCGCCGCGAACAGCTGATAGAAGACCAGCAGCGCGTAGGTCTCGGTCGGGGCCTGGAACGGCTGGCTGACGTCGATCATCAGCGCGCCCATGTACAGCGTCGCGAGCAACAGCCGCCCGAGCGCGATCACCCGCCCCGAATAGAGTTGCAGCCCACCCACGCGCCAATTCTAGCCGATGCGGAGCCGTAACACTAACTTTCGATATCTTCGCGCCGCGACCCGACTTTGCTACCCAGTCCTCACTACCATTACCTTCCCGGAGGAGTGCAGGCCCGTCCCTGCACTCCTCTTTACTTTTGGGGCCGCCGGATCGCTCAATATCGCGCGAGGATGAAGGCCCGAGCGGCGCGATATTCGTCGCGGGTGACTCGTCCGTCGCTGTTGGCGTCGGCCATCGCCCGGAACGCCGCCGCCGCATTCATCGCCTCGTCAGGCTCGAGCAGGATGTCGCGGTCGCGGTCGTAGAATTTCAGCGCCCAGTTCATCAGCACCCAGTCGCGCTCGAAAATCGCCCGCGCCTCAGGAGTTACCGCCGCGCGAGCCGCCGTCGGCGCGGGCTGAGCGAAAGCCGGTGCCGAAGACACTGCAAACAGGATCAACCACCGGCGCATCGCCACGCCACAACGCGCGAACCCTCGCGGCGTTCAGCCGATTGACGGCGCCTTAGACGACCCCCCGGGTGACAGTAGAGCCGAATTACGGGCTGGGAATTACGGTGACAGTGGAATTACGGTGACAGTGCACTCAATGGACCTATTCCCGAATTGACTGCTCACCCCGCGCAGCCAGCGCCCCCCGCACCGCCTTGTCGAGCGCCTCGGCGCGGAACGGCTTGGCCAGCAGCGGCGCGTTGGGCGCGACCCGGCGCACGGCTTCGGTCTCGCTGTAGCCGGAGACGAACAGGATCGCCTGCCTCGGGCGCTTGGCCAGGAGGCGGTTGGCGACTTCGGCGCCGCTCAGGCCGGGCATGATGAAATCGAGGACGACGAGGTCGGGCTTGTCGCGCATCGCTTCCTTGAGGCCGTGCTCGCCGTCGGCCGCTTCGCGCACGCGATAGCCCTGCTCCTCGAGCGTCGCGACGATGAACTGGCGGACGTCGGGGTCGTCGTCGATCACCAGCACGCTCGCCGGCTTGCGCCGGGCCGACGCCTCGGCCTCCTCGGTCGCGGCGGAATCGGTCGCCGAGTCGCCCTCGGCGGCGCGGAAGTAGAGCCTGACCGTCGTGCCTTCGCCCGGAACGCTGTCGAGCCGCGCCGTGCCGCCCGACTGGCGCGCCATGCCGTAGACCATCGACAGGCCGAGGCCGGTGCCCTTGCCCTGCGCCTTGGTCGTGAAGAATGGTTCGAAGATGCGCCGGCGGATGGCGTCGTCCATGCCGACACCGGTGTCGCGCACGGCGAGCATCGCATGCGGGCCGGGCCTGGTGCCCGGATGTTCGGCGACGTAGGCGGCGTCGACGTGGACGTTCCGCGTCTCGATGGTCAGCACGCCGCCGTCG
>JBJMUB010000072.1:0-52371 GCA_045811385.1 Sphingomicrobium sp.
CGTTACCGGTCTTTGAGCCGTGGGCGAGCCGCTTGTAGTGGTTGTGGACGGCGACCGAGAGCACGCGCTTGGCGCGGTCCAGGCCGATCACATAATCGTCGAGGACCTTGCAGATTTCGGCCGGTGGCGGAACTCCGTCGCGCGTCTTGACCAGTGCTGACTTGGATTCCTCGCGGATGATGTCGTTGCACAGCTCGACGCATTCGTCGCAGATGAACACGGTCGGGCCAGCGATGAGCTTGCGCACCTCGTGCTGCGATTTCCCGCAGAAAGAGCAGTAGAGAGTGCTCTTGCCATCGCCGCCAGAAAGCTTGGTCATTCGTATCCTTATACACCGGCCGCGAACGACCGTTCCATATGGGCCATGCTAGCCCGCTTTATCGCACAATCAACTCTGCCGGAGTCTTAACGCTCCGCTCCAAGCGACGACGCCTTTGTTCTCAATAATATGGATGGGGTGCGGCGGTCCGGCAAGAGCGCTGTGGACGGCCCGACCGGGCTGTCCCAAGTTCGGCCAGTGGCGCGTTAGAGGGCCAGCGCAGCGTCGATCGCCGGCGTCACGCGATCGACGGTGTACGGCTTTTCGATCACCGGGGCGTCGTTGAACTCGGGCGGGGGTGGATCGACATGGCCGCCGGTCGCGATGATGAACGGCACGTTCAGTCGGCGTAACGCCGACGCGACCGGCCACACATTCTCGCCCTTGAGGTTCACGTCGAGGATGGCGAGGTCAAACCCGCCCTCGTCCGCTTTCTCGAGCGCGCATTCGACGGTGTCGCAAGTGCCGGCAACGGTGTGGCCGAGCGACTCCAGGAAATCCTCGAGCATCATCGCGATTAGCGGTTCGTCTTCGACAATCAGGATGGAACGCCGCACAGCCATTGTCCCGAAGGCATAGCCGCGAAGCGGTTGAGGGCAAGCGCTATTTCGCCGCCAGCGCGCGCTTGGCAGCTTCAGCGAGATCCTGCACCGAGAAGGGCTTGGGCAGGAAATGGGCGTTGTCGACGCCGATCGAATCCCGCAGCTGTTCCTCGGCATAGCCAGACATGAAGAGCACTTTGAGATCGGGGCGCTGCTTGCGCGCTTCCTCGACCATCGCCGGCCCGTCCATGCCGGGCATGACGACGTCACTGATCAGCAAATCGATCGGCTCGCCGCGGCCGATGACCTCGAGCGCGTCCTCGCCGCTGTCGGCGGTGATGACGGCATAGCCGTGCCGGGTCAGCGCCCGCTCGGCGACCGCTCGCACCATCGGCTCGTCCTCGACGAGCAGGACCGTTCCGCTGCCCCAGAGCTCGTCCTGCTTCGACTTGCCCGCCTTGCGGGCCTTCGACGAAGCCTCCTCGCGATGGACCGGGAGATAGATCACGAAGTGGGTGCCCTCGCCGACCTTGGACTCGGCGAAGATGAACCCGCCCGACTGCTTGACGATGCCGTAGACGGTCGACAGGCCGAGCCCGGTCCCCTTCCCCACCTCCTTGGTGGTGAAGAACGGCTCGAAAATCTTGCCGAGCACGCTCGGCCGGATGCCGCTGCCGGTATCCGTGACCGAAAGTGCGCTGTAATCGGCAACCGGCAGAATGTCCGATCCGAGTTCGGCGACCTGGCCGGACTTCACCGCATAGGTCTGAATGGTGAGCGTCCCGCCGCCTTTCTCCGCCATCGCATCGCGGGCGTTGACGGCGAGATTGACGATGACTTGCTCGAGCTGACCGGGATCGGCCCGGACCGGCCCGAGATTGCGGCCGTGCTTGACAACCAGCTCGACGGTCTCGCCGAGCAGGCGTTTGAGGAGATGGGACACTTCCGATACGACGTCCGGAATCTGCAGCACCTGCGGGCGCAGCGTTTGCTGCCGCGAGAAGGCCAGAAGCTGCCGGGTAAGCCCCGCGGCGCGGTTCGAATTCGACTTGATCTGCTGGATGTCGTCATAGTCGCTGTCGCCGGGCGTGTGCCGCATCAGCATGAGGTCGCAATGGCCGATGATCGCGGTGAGGATGTTGTTGAAATCGTGCGCGACTCCGCCGGCGAGCTGGCCGACGACCTGCATCTTGGTCGCCTGCGCGACCTGCCGCTTAAGCTTGGCCTCCTCCGTATTGTCCTTGAGCAGCAGGAGGACGGCCGCGTCCCCGAGCCCGCGCAAGCCGGCGAGGGTCAGGGCCACCGGGTCGGCCGGCTGGCGGGCGAGGCGCACGGCGAGGTCGCCACTCATCGCCGGCCCCCTGGCATTCCGCCGGACGGCATCGGCGACGGCGGCCTTGTCTTCCTTCACGACCAGATCGCCCGGATAGGCCGGGTTTGAGGTGCCGTGGATCCCGGCGGCGGCGCGGAACGCCTCGTTCATGGTCAGGAAGCGGCCGTCCCGGTCGACCAGGGCGAGGCCGATCGGAAGCACGTCGAGCAAGGCCTGGAGCTGTCCGGCGTCGTTCGGTCCACCGGCTTCCCCCCGATCGAACAGCAAGAACGTGCCGCCGTTACCGCCCTTTTTCGGATCGACGGGGACGTGGACGAGGCGCATCGGCCGCGCCGACTCGCCTTCCGCGATCAGGCGCACGTGGCCGTCGTCGCCGATCTCGACCAGCCGAGCGAAGCGCTCGCCCGCCGGGTCGTAAGCACCGTTCGTCGCCCGCTCGAGGAACAGGCGATTGGCGGCGATCAGCGCGCCATCGTCCGAAACGAGCGCGGCCAGGACGCCCGCTGCGGACAATCGCTCGCCGGTCGACCCGGTCAGCCATTTCGCGGCGACCGCGGCCGGCTCCGGGGGCGGCGGCTGCGGAAACCGCCACAGCAACAGATCGCCGTGGACGCCGACCCGCTCGACCTCGACGGCGGCATTGCCGTTCGCCGTCTTCACTCCGGCGACGCAGCCGGCGCCGTCTCGCCAGGCCATCGTTCGCGCGATCTCGAGGCCTTGGCTCGATTCCTCATCGACGCCGAGCTCGACCGGGACCGTGCCGCCGAAGCGCTCGCGATAGGCAGCGTTGGCGATCAGGAGCGACCCATTTTCAGCGGTCAGCGCCGCGGCCGCTTTGCACAGGCCGAGCGCCGATCCGACCAGGGAATAGTCGGGCCCGGCGACGATCGGCTCATGGAACGGCGGGCTCTTCGAACCGCGGACGTAGGCGACGCCTGCCGCCACGAGTCCCGCGACAATCGCAACGGCGGCGAGCGTGGACTGCCCGGCGAGGTACAGCAACAACCCGGCCGTCAGGCCCGCGGCAACGGTCAGCAGCGGAGTCAGCCACCGGCTCCATCCGTCAAGCGGACTGGAATCGATCCGGGGCAGCTCCTGCTGGAGCATCACCAGATGCGGACCCGGTCGGCGGGCGCGAGATAAAGCTTCTGGCCCGGCTGCACCTTGAAGGCCGGATACCAGGGATCAAAGTTGCGGACGATCCAGGTGCGCTGCGCGGAGGGCGCGTGCGGATCGGTCAACAACCGCGAGCGGAGATTGGCTTCGCGATAGTTGCGGCGCCAGACCTGGGCCCAGCCGAGATAGAAGCGCTGGTCCCCGGTCATGCCGTCGATCACCGGCGGCTCCTGGCCGTTCAGCGATGCGTGATAGGCATCGTAAGCGGTGAACATTCCGGCGAGGTCGCCGATGTTCTCGCCGAGCGTGAATTCGCCTTTCACGTGAGCGCCCGGGAGCGGTTCGTAAGCATCATATTGCTTCACCAGGCGGCCAGTCAGGGCCTTGAAACTCGCAACGTCCTTCGCGGTCCACCAATCCGACAGATTGCCCTTGATGTCATATTTCGAACCTTGGTCGTCGAAATGGTGACTCATCTCGTGGCCGATCACCGCGCCGATCCCGCCATAGTTGACCGCGGGGTCGGCGTTGGGATCGAAGAACGGCGGCTGGAGGATCGCCGCCGGAAAAGTGATTGCCACCAGCTTGAAGTTCGCCTGGGCATTGACCGTCATCGGGTCGAAGCCCCATTCCCACCGGAAGATCGGCTGGCCGAGCTTCTTGACGTTCCAGTCATGCGCCCACTGATTGGCGCGCAGCGCATTGCCGAACAGATCGTCCCGGCGCACGTCGAACGTATAGTCGTGCCACTGGGCGGGATAGCCGATGCGCGGCGTGAAGGCGGCGAGCTTGGCCTTGGCCTTGACCTTGGTCTCCGGCGCCATCCAGCTGAGATTGTCGATCCGCCGGCCCATCGCCGCGATGACGTTGGCGACGAGCTTGTCCATCGCCGCCTTGGATTCGGGCGGGAACCACTTGGCGACGTACAGCCTGGACACGTCGTCATCGAGGATGTTGGTGGTGAAATCGACCGCGCGCTTCCACCGCGGCTGGTTCTCGGGAGTGCCGTTGAGCTTGGTGCCGTAGAAGGCGAAATTCTCGTCCGCGATCGCCTTGGGCAGGACGTCGGCATAATTGTCCAGCGACTGGACGATCAGTTGATCGCGCAACACCTGGAGTGGAGCCTTCGCCGACAGCGCCGCGATCGCCTTGAAAGCGCTCGGTTCTCCGACGAGCAGCTCGGTAACTTCCGCGTTGCGTGCCTTGAGATAGCTGCCCCAGTCGAATCCAGGCGCGAGCTTCCTTAGCTGCGCCAGGCTCATCTTGTTATAGGTCTTGGTCGCGTCGCCGACGTCCTCGCGGGTCCAGGAAACCTTGGCGATCCTGGTCTCGAAGTCGACGATGGCCTTGGCCCGCGCAGCCGCATTGGTCTCGCCGGCCAGCGTCAGCATCTTGGTCACATGGTCGAGATAGGCGGCCTTGAGCGACACCATGTGCGGCTCATTAAGCAGGTACATGTCGCGGTCGGGCATGCCGAGCCCGGCCTGGTTCAGGGAGGTGATGTAGACATCGGTATTGCGGTCGTCCTGCGTGACGAAGCCCGCAAATAGCCCGGTGATGCCATTGCGCGCGGCCTCGCCCTCGAGCGCGGCGTAGCCGGCACGACTCTTGAGGCCGCGGACCTGGTCCAGCCACGGATTGATCGGGGTCAGCCCCTTGGCCTCGACTCCGCCTTCGTCGAGGAAGCTCGCATAGGCCATGCCGATTCGGCTGGCCGGATCGTCTTTGACCGAGTCGAGGATGTCGCGCACGCGCTGCTGGCTGAGGTCCTGGAGGACCGAGAAGGACCCGTAGTTCGACTTGTCGGGCGGGATTGGGGTGTTCCTGGCCCAGGTGCCGTTCGCGAAAAGGTAAAAGTCGTCTCCGGGCGCGACGCTTTTATCCATGCCGGCCGTGTCGAAACCGAAGGTTCCGTATTGCGGTTTCGGCGCCGGAGCGACCGAAGGCTCGGCGGCCGGTGCAACTGCGGCGGCGGACATGACGGGAGGCGGCGGAGCCTCGCTCATTGCGCAGCCCGCCAAAGCGGTGGTCGCGGCCAGGAACGCGATTACTCGAACCATGTTCATCCCCTCGATTTGTGTGATTTGTGACCGAACGATGTCACCGGCGCAACCGAGCAGCGCCACCGACAATCGACAGCCGACGCCGGCACGGCTGCGAACGTCAGGCGGCCGCCTTCTTGCGCCGCCGTCGCCAGCGGCTCGCGAGCCACGTCCGCCATAAAACGGCAGAGACGATATAGCCGAGCGTCGCGGCCACGGCGGCGATGGTCAATACGCCGATCGCCACCGGCCCCGACGCTTCGTGGATCCAGAACAGGAACCGGCCGAGTTCGCCGGAGACGTGCTCGGCCACCGCCGGGTTTACCAGGCTTGCGTCATGGTGCAGCTCCCAGGATCCGATCCGGTAGGCCTCGTAGTACAGCAATGGGATGGTCAGGGGATTGACCACCAGGGTGAAGGCCGCGGCGACGGCGACATTGGCGCGAAGCGGAATCGCCAGGATTGCGGCAATGACCGTGTGCAGAAACGGGATGATCACGCCGATTCCGAGCCCGAGCGCGACTGCCCGCGGCACCGAGCGACGGTGCAGCCGCCACAGCTCCGGCTTGCTCAACTGCCGGGCGAACGGGCGCAGCAGACGATAGCGATGAATCGTCTCACGGGTCGGGACATGGCTGCGCAGCCAGTTCATGCGCGGTGCCGGAGCAGCCGCTGCTGATCCCGCTTCCATTCGCGTTCCTTCACCGTTTCGCGCTTGTCGTGCACTTTCTTGCCCCGTGCGAGCGCGAGCTCGACCTTTGCCCGCCCCGCACCGTTGAAGTACATGGAAAGCGGGACCAGCGTCAGCCCCTGCCGAGCCACGGCGCCGTGCAGTTTCGATATCTCGCGGCCCTTGAGCAACAGCTTCCGCGGCCGCCGCGGCTCATGGTTGAGCCGGTTGCCGTGGCTGTATTCTGGAACGTGGCTGTTGATCAGCCACACTTCGTCGCCCTCGACCGTCGCATAGCTCTCGGCGATTGAGCCCTCGCCCTGGCGGAGCGCCTTGACCTCGGTCCCGACCAGCGCGATCCCGGCCTCGAACCGCTCCTCGACGAAATAATCGAACCGAGCGCGCCGGTTCTCGGCCACGACCTTCTGCTTGTCGAACGGCGGCGGAAGCGGCTTGGCCATGAACGGCTAGATCAGCCCCGCATGCTCGAGCGCGGCGTCGACCGCGCGCCTCGACGAGTCGGACGCCTCGACCAGCGGTAGACGCAATTCTGGCGGGAAGCCGGGGCGAAGGCGCGTCAACGCATATTTCGTCGGCGCCGGCGAAGCGTCGGTGAACAGGGCCGCGTGAAGCGGGTAGAGCCGGTCCTGAAGCTTCAGCGCATCGTCCCACCGTTGTTCCCGGGTCGCCAGCTGGAGATCGGAGCACAGTTTCGGTGCCACATTCGCGGTGACCGAGATGCAGCCGACTCCGCCCATCGCGTTGAAGCCCAGCGCCATGTCATCGTTCCCGCTGAGCTGGCAGAATCCCTCGCCGCACTTCAGCCGCTGATCGGAGACTCGGCCGAGATTGCCTGTCGCGTCTTTCACCGCGACGATCTTCGGGTGCCGGGCGATCTTCGCCAGCGTCGCGACCGAAATGTCGGCGACGGTTCGCGACGGGACGTTGTAGACGACGATCGGGATCGGCGAGGCGTCGGCGATCGCGGTGAAATGCGCCTCGAGGCCCGCCTGGCTCGGCTTGTTGTAGTAAGGCACGACGACCAGTGCAGCGTCGGCGCCGAGGTCGCCTGCGGCCCGGCAGCGGTCGATCGAATGCCGCGTCGAATAGGTTCCGCAGCCGGCGATCACCGGCACCCGCCCGTTGGAGACCTCGACGGCGGCGGCGATAATCTCGCGATGCTCTTCCGCACTCAAGGTGGCGACTTCGCCGGTCGTCCCGCACGGGACCAGCGCGTTGCTGCCCTGGTCGATCTGCCAGGCCACGAACTCTCGGAATATCGCTTGATCGACTCGTCCCGCCGCAAATGGGGTCACAAGGGCGGGAATCGAACCGGAAAACATGGTTAAGTCCTTTTCGCGCCGCAGATTCTTAATTGAAGTGGTCGTTCGTTAAGCGGCAGATAAGGAGGGGGAGCGTAGGATGTCCAGCATGTGGCGTGTGTTCTGCTCCATCCCGCTCCTCGTCCTCGGCACGGTCACCGCGTCCGCGCAATATGCCGCGCCAGTCCGCTACGCGCCGGCGCCGGCTTACTCCAGCTACAGCGTGTCCGCCGCCATCGGCGACTGGCGCCGCCTACGCCAAAGCAGCGGCTACAGCTTCGCCGACTATGCCCGGTTCCTGATCGCCAATCCCGGCTTCCCGGAGGAAACCAAGCTCCGGCTGTGGGCCGAGCGAGCGATGCGGCCCGGCGAGAATCCGACCACGGTCCTGAGCTTTTTTGCCAAGGATGCGCCGACCACCGGCAACGGCTTCGCCCGGCTGGCCGACGCTTATGCCGCCAGCGGCCGCATGGGCGAAACGCTCGCCGCAGCCCGCAGCGCCTGGGGTGAGGCCGACCTCGGCAGCGACAGCGAGCAGGCGATCTGGAGCCGCTACGGCGCCAGCTTCGCCGGCGCGGATCACGACCGGCGAGTCGACGCGCTGCTGTTTGCCAAGAAGGCCGACGACGCGGCGCGCTTCTATCCCTACACCACGCCGGCGCGGCGCGCTGCATTCGCGGCACGGATCGCGATGCTGCGCGAATCGGCGGATGCGGAAAGCCTGTATCAGCCGGTGATGGGCCAGGTCGTCACCGACGCCGGACTGATGATGGACCGCGCGCGCTACCTTCGCGCCCGCAATTATCAGCAGGCCGCGCGCGATCTCGCGGCCAGGCAGCACAATTTCATTTACCAACCCGCCGACCCCGAACGCTTCTACGACATGCTGCTGACGCTCGCCAACGACGCGGCGCAGGACCGGCAGTGGGACACGGCCTACAATATCGCCCGGCATTTGAGCGACGCGTTGCCGGCCGGCACCGACATCAGCCGGCAGCCGATCGGGATTCGCGACAATTACACCAGCCTCACATGGCTTGCCGGGAGCATCGCCCTCGACCGGCTGAACCGGCCGCAAAGCGCCGTGTGGATGTACGATGCCTATGCCCGCGGCGGACGCTCGCTCCAGGTCCAGACCAAGGGTTATTATTGGGCAGGCCGCGCGTCCCTTGCCGCCGGACAGCTGCAGCAGGCCAATGCCTACTTCCAGCGGGCCGCCGCCTATCCCGAGCTGTTCTACGGCCAACTGGCCCTCGAACGGCTCGGGCGGTCAGTCACGCCGCCCAGCGCCTCGGTCGCGGCCTATGCGGCGAGCCCGGCCCAGCGCAGCGCATTCAGCGCCAACCGACTCGTCCAGGCGGTTCGAATCATCCAGCAAGCAGGGACGGCCACGGAGCGGTCGCAATTTGCCCGCGCCCTCGGCGAATCGCTCACCAATGATTCCGACCGCGGGCTCGCGGTGGAATTCGGCCAGCAGCTCGGTCGGCAGGACATTCCGGTGTGGGTCGCGCGCTCCGCGCGGATCAAAGGCACGATGTTCTACGTCCGCCAAGGCTATCCGACCTTTTCCGCGGCCGTGTCGCCGAGCCTGTGGTCGCTGGCGCACGGCATCACCCGGCAGGAAAGCTCGTTCGACCCCTATGCCGTCAGCCACGCGGGAGCGCGCGGGATGATGCAGCTGATGACCGGCACCGCGCGCGAGCAGGCGGGCAAGATGGGCGTCGGCTACGATACGTACCGGCTGACCCGCGACCCGAATTACAATGTGATGCTCGGCTCGGCCTACTTCCAGCGCATGCTCAACCTGTGGGACGGCAATGTCCCGCTGGCAGTCGCGAGCTACAACGCCGGCTACGGCAATGTCCGCAAATGGGTGAACGCCTATGGCGATCCGCGCGGCCGGGTCGACACGCTGAAATGGATCGAGGCGATCCCGTTCGTCGAGACCAAGGCCTATGTGCAGCGGGTGATCGAGAACAGCGTGGTCTACGATTCGCTGCGCGGCGCCCGAGCCCAGCAATCGGTTCACGTCTCGCGCTATCTTGGGAAGGACCGGCCGGCCTGATAGTCGGGCCGCGATGTCCGACCCCAAGCCCCGTTTCATCACCCCCGAGGGCCTCGCCCGGATCCGCGCCGAATATGACGATTTGTTCGGCGTCGAGCGGCCGAAGGTGGTCGAAATTGTATCTTGGGCGGCGTCGCTCGGCGACCGCTCGGAGAATGCCGACTACCTCTACGGCAAGAAGCGCCTGCGCGAGATCGACCGCCGCCTCGCCCATCTCGCGCGGATCATGAAGGCGGCGAAGGTGGTCGACCCGGCGAAGCAGGACGACCAAGGCCAGGTGCGCTTCGGCGCCACGGTCGAGCTCGCCGACGAGGACGACAATCGCCGGACGCTGACGATCGTCGGGGACGACGAGACCGACGCCTCGGCCGGGCGGATCGGCTGGAGCGCGCCGCTGGCCCGGTCGCTGATCGGCGCCAGGGTCGGCGACGAGCGAATCGTACGCCTGCCCGCTGGCGAAAAGAGCTACGAGGTGGTCGCCATCCGCTATCCTGAGGCGAGCTAGGCGACGTCGCCGACCAGCCGCGGCGGCTCGGCGGGCATGGCCTCGGCCCAGGCGTCGGCGACGGCGGCCAGAGCGGCCAGCACGACCGCGCCCTCATCGTCGCCGTCGATCATATGCCACGGGGACCAGCGCGTGTTCGAATAGGTTCGAAGATCGGCGAGCGCTTTCGCGTAGGACGGTTCGTCGACCCGGACGACGTCGTCCTTGGCCAGGAATCGGCCCCAGACGCTGGCCGCGCGCTTGCGCAGCCGCGCCTCCTGAACCTCGGCGCTGACGTTGAAATAGAGCTTGAGGATGAGCGTTCCGTAATCGCGCTGCTGCGCCTCGAACTCGTTGATCTCGTCGAAGGCGCGGGCGATCGCCTTGTCCTCGATCCGGCCGAGGATCCGGTCGTCGAGCACGCGCCGGTACCAGCTGCGGAAGAAGATCGCCGTGCCGCCGGCCCCCGGCAGCTCGCGCCAGAAGCGGGCCAGCCAATGGCCTTCGGACGCCTCGCGGCGGTCGTGTTGTGTCGAATGGACCGCGAAATGACAGGGGTCGAACGCGGACGCGAGCTGCTTCAGCGCGGCCTTTTTGCCCGCGCCCTGAGGTCCTTCGAAGATGATGACTGCCCGCCGGCCGTGGGCGATTTGCGCCAGCTGCAGCTCAGCGACATGCTCGCGCAACAGCGCCAGGGCCGAATCCTCGCCCGCCGTCTGCGCCCAATCCGAACCCGCTTCGGTCATGCCCGCAAGGTAACCGCGCCGCGATAGGTCCACAATTGATGCCACACCGAACGAAACGTCGCGTCCCGATTTGGCACAGACCGTGGCGGCAGCGCCACGGGTCTAGTCAGCTCGGGTCGACCACCTTGATGTGGAGCTCCTTGAGCTGCTTGGGCATGACCGCGGCCGGGGCGTTCATCATCAGATCCTCGGCCTTCTGATTCATCGGGAAGAGGATCACCTCGCGGATGTTGGGTTCGTCGGCGATCAGCATCACGATCCGGTCGATTCCCGGCGCCGACCCGCCGTGCGGCGGAGCGCCGAACTTGAACGCGTTGATCATGCCGGCGAAGTTGGTGTCGACCTCCTCCTTCGAATAGCCGGCGATCGCGAACGCCTTGTACATGATGTCGGGGCGGTGGTTGCGGATCGCGCCGGAGCTCAGCTCAACGCCGTTGCAGACGATGTCATACTGCCAGGCCAGGATGTCGAGCGGGTCCTTACTCTCCAGCGCCTCGAGCTCGCCCTGCGGCATCGAGAAGGGATTGTGGCTGAAGTCGATCTTCTTCTGCTCCTCGTTGTACTCGAACATCGGGAAATCGACGATCCAGCAGAAACGGAACGCGTCCTTTTCGATCAGGTCGAGCTGCTCGGCGACGCGGGCGCGGGCGAGGCCGGCGAGCCTGGCCGCTTCCTCTTCCTTGCCGGCGGCGAAGAAAATGCCGTCGTCGGGGCCGAGGCCGAGCTCGTCGGCGAGCCGGTTCATGCCGTCCTCGCCATGGTTCTTCGCGATCGGTCCGCCCCATTCGCCGCTTTTGCGCGTGGCGTAGCCGAGCCCGGCGAAGCCTTCGCTCCGCGCCCACTCGTTCATGTCGTCGAAGAATTTGCGGCTCTTCTCGGCCGTCCCCGGGGCCGGGACCGCGCGGACGACCGCGCCCTTCTCGACGAGCCCGGCGAACAGGCCGAAGCCCGAGCCTTTGAAATGGCCGCCGACGTCCCTGATCAGCAATGGATTGCGCAGGTCCGGCTTGTCTGTTCCGTACTTTAGCAGCGATTCTTTATATGGAATCCGTGGATATTCTCCGGCGGGAGTGACCGTTTTACCGTTGGCGAACTCCTCGAACACGCCCGACAGCACCGGCTCGATCGCCGCGAACACATCGTCCTGGGTGACGAAGCTCATCTCGAAGTCGAGCTGGTAGAATTCGCCTGGAGACCGGTCGGCGCGCGCGTCCTCGTCGCGGAAGCAGGGCGCGATCTGGAAATAACGGTCGAAGCCCGCGACCATGATCAATTGCTTGAACATCTGCGGCGCCTGCGGGAGCGCGTAGAATTTGCCCGGGTGGACCCGGCTCGGCACCAGATAGTCGCGCGCGCCCTCGGGGCTGCTGGCGGTCAGGATCGGGGTCTGGAATTCGGTGAAGCCCTGCTCGATCATCCGGCGGCGGATCGAGCTGATGACCGACGCACGCAGCACGATGTTGGCGTGAACCTGATCCCGCCTGAGGTCGAGATAGCGGTATTTGAGCCGAATCTCTTCTGGGTAATCCTGCTCGCCGAACACCGGCATCGGCAGCTCGGCGGCGGCAGACTGAACCGTCACCGTTCCGGCGCCGACCTCGATCTCGCCGGTTGCGAGATTGGGATTCACGGTCTCATTCGATCGCGCGACGACCTTGCCCTCGACGGTGACGACCGATTCCACGCGAATCCGGTCGAGCGTCTGGAACGCCGCCGAATCGGTGTCGGTGACGATCTGAGTGATCCCATAATGGTCGCGCAGGTCGACGAAGAGCAGGTGCCCGTGGTCGCGCTTGCGGTGCACCCAACCCGACAGTCGGACGGTTTCGCCGACATTGCTGGCGCGCAGCTCGGCGCAGGTGTGGGTACGATAGGCGTGCATGATGAAGCCCTGCTCAGCGAAAATTGTGGAGAAAACCGCGCGCCGCGCTTCACTGGGCGCAACCTTTTTGTCAACCCGCGAGGGCACCGCTAAAGCGCCCACAGACTCATGAAAATTCATCCCCTGATTACCAAGAGCGGCGACCTCCAAGCGCTCGTCGATCGTCTCGCCAAGCAGCCGTTCGTTGCCGTGGACACCGAGTTCATGCGCGAGAACACCTATTGGCCCGACCTGTGCCTGATCCAGGTCGCGTCGGTCGACGAGGCTGCAGCGATCGATCCCAAGGCCGAGGGTCTCGACCTGAAGCCGCTGCTCGACCTGTTCGTCGTCGATAACGAGGTGCTGAAAGTCTTCCACGCCGGCGGCCAGGACCTCGAGATCATCCACAACCTGACCGGCAAGGTCCCCTATCCGCTGTTCGACACGCAGATCGCGGCGATGGCCCTCGGGCACGGCGAGCAGATCGGCTATTCGAACCTGATCGAAAGCCTGCTCGGCCACAGCCTCGACAAGGGCGCGCGCTTTACCGACTGGAGCCGGCGCCCGCTCGACAAGCGTCAGATCGATTATGCGATCGCCGACGTCACTCACCTCGCGACGATCTTCCCGCGCATGGTCGAGAGATTGAAAAAGACCGGCCGTGGGGCGTGGCTCGACGAGGAGATGGAGCGGCTCGCCGATTCGTCGAGCTTTGCCTTTCCGCCCGAGGATGCGTGGAAGCGCCTCAAGCTGCCGAGCCGCAATCCCGCCGTGCTCGGCCGGCTGAAGGCGCTCGCCGCTTGGCGCGAGACCGAGGCGCGGTCGAAGAACCTGCCGCGCGGGCGGATCATCAAGGACGACACGCTGAGCGAAATCGTTCTGCACCCGCCGAAGAACCAGGACGATCTCGGCCGCATTCGCGGGCTTTCCGCGGGCTGGCGCAACAATGACATCGGGGCACGGCTGATCGCCGCCATTGCCGCGGCCAAGCCGCTGGAACATGACGAGTTGCCCGATCGCGAACCGAAAAGACCGGGGCTGACCAAGGATGCGGCGCTGGTCAGCGACCTCCTCAAGCTGCTGCTCAAGATCCGCTCGAAGGAGACTGGAGTCGCGGCTCGCTTGATTGCCCGCACCGACGATCTCGAAGCACTGGCTGCGGGCGTGCGCAAGAATCTCCGGATCCTGTCGGGGTGGCGCTACAATGAGTTCGGGAAGGACGCGCTCGACCTGGTCGAGGGGCGGATGGCCTTTGCAATCGAGAATGGAAAGCTCAAGATGAGCCGGGTGGTCAAGGAGGAGGAACCCGTCGATGCGTAAGCTGCTGCTGTGTTCGCCGCTGCTGCTGGTCGCCTGTGCCAATGACGACAAGCCGGTTCCGATCGCCTCGGTCTATCCCGGGTCGAAATGCACTCCGTCAGTGGGCCTCGATTCATTCAAGGGTCAGCCGGCGTCGGTCGATCTCGCCGCTCAGATCATGACGGCGTCGCGGGCTCACACGCTGCGCTGGGTCCCGTTCGGTGCGATGATCACCATGGAATATAGCGACGAGCGGGTGACCGTCCGGCTCGACCAGCAGAACCGAGTGCTGTCCGTGACCTGCGGCTAGGCGATCCTAGGCGGCTTCCCCGATCATCCGCGAATCGATCAGCGCCCGCCGGATCGTGGGCAGGCTGAGGCGCGCGCGTTCGCCGATCGCGTAGCGGTCGACCGCCTCGACCGCCCGCTCCGCCGTCCAATAATCGCGGTGCAGCCGGTCGCCCATAAAGCGCAGCGCGTCGGCCGGGATGTGCAGTCCGCGGTCGGCGAAGAACAATTGAATGAGCGCGGCGAACAGCTTGTCGTCGGGATGATTGATCCGGGTGACCGGAGTGATGGCCAGCCGAGTCTTGAGGTCGGGCAGCCTCGGGGTCCACGCCGGCGGGACCTCGTCCGCGACCATGATGAGCGGCCGCCCACTATCCTGCGCCTGGTTCCAGGCATGGAACATTTCCTCTTCGTCCCGGCGCTCGGCCTCGTCGAACAGCCGCCCGCCGACCCGCTCGACGAAGCTGCGCGCGAGCAGCGTCCGCCCTGAGCGGCGAGGTCCGGTGAGGATGGTCGACTTGACCGGCCACAGGCTCCACGACCGGAAATGCTCGAACGCATCCCGGTTCGCGTCGGTGACGATGAACCGGACGTCGCCTTCGGTCAGCGGCCAGTCGAGCGGAAGCGCGATCTGGTCCGGCCGCTGCTTCACTGGGGCCGCCCCTGCGGCTGCTGCGGTGGAACCACCGGCTGTGGCGGCGGCGTCGGAACTGGCGGCGGAGGAAGCGGCGGCGGCTTGCCGGACGCCGAGCGGATCCGGACCACGGTGCCCGCAGTCTCGACCATCCAGCCGCGCCCGGCGAGCGCGCCGGCGAGCTGGCCGATGCCGCCCTGGTAGGTGACCAGCACGTAGCTGATCCCGCCCGGATTGATCTGTTGCGGGATCGCGGACTGGATGCCGCCGATCGTCCTCAGGTGGGCCATCGCGAAATTGTAGATGTTGACGTCGCCGCCCGAATTGATCTGCACCTGGAAGGCGTTGGCGACGGTAATCGGCCTGACCTCGACGGGCTTCTCTTCGACCGGCAGCGGCGGCGGCGCGGGGAGATTGAGCGACGGGTCGCGCTCCAGCCGGCCGGCGGCAAGCGCGGTCGAGAACAATTCGTCCATCCTTCGGGCGCCTTCGGCCATCATCTTGGGTATGCCGGCGCTGCTCGGCGTGGTCAGCGTGAATCCGCCGATAATCTCATTGTCCGGACCGTGATGGGCGATGAAGCGGCCACGCGCCGGCCCTCCAGGATAGAGCCGCTGAAGCTGCACTTCGGCCACCAGGATGTCCGCGGCGCCGTAAAGATCCACGATATTGCGCCACCAGCCGCGGCCCGGCCGCTCGGTCTGGGCGGCGTTGACCAGCATCGGGTCGACTCCGAGGCCGCTCACTCGGACATAGTCGATCGGGCTCTGCGACGTCCGGTACTGGGCCCAGGCGCGCTGCCAGGCGTTGCGCAGCTCGACGCTGGTCGCGGTCCCGGCAGTCACCGTAATCGGGATCAGCAGCATCGGCGCCGAACGGCGCACCTCGCCGCCCTCGACACCGAGAAACGGCGCGGCCCGGGCCCGGTCGAAGAGGAGGCCGAGATCGGCGATATAGCGGTTGGGGCCGATCTGCTCCTGCTCGATGTTGATCGAGCTGACGATGTCGTCGAGCGTCGAATCGGGCAGGTTCGGCGCTTGGTTGATCGGCGCATTGTGCATCTTCGCCCACAGCGCTCGGAAACCCTGACGCTGCGCGATGCGCCAACCGGCATAGCGGGCCGCATTCGAGTCCGCCGCGCCGACGTCGACGTGGATTCCGGTGATTTCGAGCGTGCCCGAGCTGTCGAGCGGGAGGATCCCGCGGTCGCCGGTCTCCAGCTGCGCGTAGAGCGCGCCGGAAACTCCGGCGACGGCGAGCAGTACGAGCAGGAGGACGGCGAAAGGGCGGCGCAGCATTCGCGCCGCCTTTTGGCGACAACGGCGTGGAAATCCAAGCGGCTTGTCTCTAGTGCCCGCTCGCGATGAGCCAAAAGCCCCTGACCTACGCCGACGCCGGCGTGTCGATCGACGCCGGCAACGCGCTGGTCAAGGCGATCGCGCCGCTTGCCAAGTCCACCGGGCGACCGGGCGCAGAGGCCGAGCTCGGCGGCTTCGGCGGGTTCTTTGACCTCAAAGCCGCGGGATACCGCGATCCGCTCCTCGTGGCGGCCAACGACGGCGTGGGGACGAAGCTCAAGCTGGCGATCGACACCGGCCGCCACGACGGAGTCGGCATCGACCTCGTTGCGATGTGTGCCAACGATCTCATCGTCCAGGGCGCGGAGCCTTTGTTTTTCCTGGATTATTACGCGACGGGGAAACTCGACAACGAAGTCGCGGCCGCGGTCGTCGCCTCGATCGCCGAGGGCTGTCGCAGGGCCGGATGCGCGCTGATCGGCGGCGAAACGGCCGAGATGCCCGGAATGTATTCCGAGGGTGACTATGACCTTGCCGGTTTCTGCGTCGGCGCCGTCGAGCGCGAGAGAGTGCTGACCGGCAAGAACATTGCAGCGGGCGATGTCATCCTCGGCCTCGCCAGTTCGGGCGTCCACAGCAACGGCTTCTCGCTCGTCCGGCGGATCATCGAGCAACACAATTGGGACCTTGGCGAACGGCTTCCCGGCCAAGGCGGTCGCAGCTTGGGCGATACTCTCCTCGAGCCGACGCGAATCTATGTTCGCCCACTGCTGCCGCTGGTCCAGGAGGGCCGGATCAGCGGCCTGGCACATATTACCGGTGGCGGACTTTTCGAAAATATTCCGCGCGTTCTGCCCGATCATTGCCATGCGATCGTAAACTTGGACCGGTGGCCGCAGCCGGCCATCTTCGCGATGCTCCAGGGCGCCGGTGCGATCGCTCCTGAGGAAATGGCGCGAACGTTCAACTGCGGCATCGGCATGGCCGCGATTGTCGCCGAGGCGGACGCTCGGGGCGTCGTCCGAGCACTCGAAGGAGCCGGAGAGACCGTCTTTGAGATCGGCCGGATAGAAGACGGACGACGCGGTTGCACGGTCGTCGGCGAAGGCTGGTCCGCGACGCACCATGCGTGACCCGAGACGCGTGGCGGTCCTGATCTCCGGGCGCGGCAGCAACATGCAGGCGCTGGTCGAGCAGGCGTCGGGCTACGAGGTCGTCCTGGTCGGCTCGAACAAACCGCTTGCGGCGGGGCTCGACTGGGCGCGATCGAAGGGCCTGCCGACCTGGGCGTGGGACAGCATAGGAGTCGACAAGGAAACATTCGACCGGACTCTGAGCCAGGCGCTGGAGGATCACCGCGTCGGGACGATTGCGCTCGCCGGATTCATGCGCATCCTGTCGCCCGGATTCATTGCGGAGTGGCGCGGCCGAGTGCTCAACATCCATCCGTCCCTGCTGCCCAAGTATCGCGGGCTCGACACCCACTCCCGGGCGCTTGAGGCCGGCGACCCGGTTCACGGTTGCTCGGTCCACCTCGTCACCGAGGAGCTCGACGCGGGCGATGTCTTGGGAAGCACCCAAGTCCCGGTCCTGGCCGATGACGACGTCGAAAGCCTCGAGCAGCGGGTCCTCGCCGCCGAGCACAAATTATATCCGCGGGTGCTGAGCGAGTTTGTGAGCCGATGAGCGACAGTTTGGACAGGGTCCGGGCCGCGGCGCTGGCGTTGCCGGAGACGAGCGAGCGGCTGTCCCACGGCCAGCCGACCTTCTTCGTCGCCGGCAAGCAGTTCGCTCAGTTTCGCGCCAATTATCACGGCGACGGCAAGACCGTGGTCTGCCTTCGCGTCAGCAGCCTCGACGAACAGGCGATGCTGCTCGAGGCCGATCCTGAAACCTATTCGAAGCCCGCCTACCTCCCGACCTGGATCTCCGTCCGTGTGGCCGGTCCCGACGTCGATTGGGACCATGTCGCCGACCGCATCGCCGCGAGCTGGGAGCTTGCAGCGCCGCGGCGCTTGCTCGAAGCTGGCGGGCGATGACCGATTCCGCCCCGAACCGCCGCATTCCGATCGGCGAGCTGATCGCCTTCGCCGCCCTGATCGTCTCGGCGTTCGGCGCGTGGATCACGTGGAAGGCCAGCAATAACAATCAGCCGACGCGCGTCGTCGAACAAAAGCAGCCGATTCCGCTGACGCTCCGGGGCAGAGTCGACGACGGTGGCCGTTCGCTGGAGATCGGCCCGGTCGAATCGAGCCATGCGCTCGATTCGCTGACGCTCACGGTCAGTGGATCGACGATCCAGGTCGGCAGCGACGGTCGGCTCGGCGCGAGCGAGCTCGAATCGGCGATCAAGGGCGGCGCGGACGACAAGGGCCGGCACAGCATTCCCGTGCAGGTCGAGGTCCGCTATGTCGAAATGGGCAAGGAGCGGAGCGCCGCGGGTCGGTACGTGCTGCGTTACGAGGTCGAAGGCGGCGGCCTGCTCGGCGGCCGCTCGCTCAAGCTGAGAGGGTTCAGCCGGGCCTAAAGCGACTGGAGGGACCGATGCTTGCCAGTTTCCTGATCTCCGCAGCGGCGGCGGCCCAGACGCCGGCCTTGCCCGCCTTCATGACCGGATGCTGGGAGCTGATCGACGGCGACCATTGGACTCACGAATGCTGGATGGAGCCCAAGGCTGGGCTGATGCTCGGCGCGTCCCGCGAGGGGACGGGGGCAAAGCTCAGTTCGTGGGAGCAATTGAGGATCGAGCAAGGCACTGACGGCACGATCACGCTGTTCGCTTCGCCGGGCGGCCGCTCAGCGCTGCCCTTCGCCGGCCGCGCCGTCACCGCAAAGGCGATCGAGTTCACCAACGCGACCCACGATTACCCGCAGCGGATCCGCTACGAGCTCAAGGGCGGCCGGCTCCTGACCGAAATCTCGCTGATTGACGGAGACAAGGCAGTGCGCTGGGCGTACAGCCCGGAGCGGCACTAACCGACGATTTCGTCAGGCTTGAAGAAGAAAGCGATCTCGATCGCTGCATTCTCGTCGCTGTCCGAGCCGTGGACTGAATTGGCCTCGATCGATTCGGCGAAAGCCTTGCGGATCGTGCCCTCGGCAGCGTCGGCGGGATTGGTCGCGCCCATCACCTCGCGGTTGCGCGTCACGGCATCCTCGCCCTGAAGCACCTGAACGACCACCGGACCTGACGTCATGAAGTCGCACAGATCGTTGTAGAACGGCCGTTCCTTGTGCACAGCGTAAAAACCCTCGGCCTGATCGCGGGTCATTCGGATCCGCTTTGAAGCGACGACGCGCAGGCCGGCGTCCTCCAGCATCTTGGTCACGGCACCGGTGAGATTGCGGCGAGTAGCGTCGGGCTTGATGATCGAAAAGGTGCGCGTGACGGCCATGGCCGGGCGGTCTCCTGTACTTAGTCGGGTTGGAAGTTGCGCGAGCGCCTAGCCGCGCGGCGCTGTCGCGGCAACCCTCACGCCTGCTGCTTCCAGCGGCCCTCGGTCTGCGCCCAGTAACGCCGCTCTATGCCGTCACGCCCGGCGAGCAGCTTCCACGCCAGCCGAGCGCTCTCGAGGGTCGTCGTATCAAACAGGTAGAATGCCCGGTCGTAGGCCAGCACAGCCTCGCGCCATTCGCCGTCGGCGATGAGGACGTTGCGGGCGAGATTCGGAGCGTCGGGACTGGTCGAAAGCAGGATCGGTTGGCGCGCGTCGTTCGGTCCACCGGCGATGCCATGCGGAAGGAAGCTGGCGGCACCCTGATCCCATAATTGCCGATCGAGGCGGGTCAAGGCGCCCTCGTCCGCAGCGACGACCAGCAGGCGGCCGTCCTGCGCCGTGATCTTTTCCGAGATGCTGGCAATCACCTGCTCCGGCGCGCTGCCGCCAAGCTGGTAGAAATCGACCTGCATCAGGCTTCTAGGACGTCGGCGACATATTGGTCGATCAGGCGCACGCCATAGCCGGTCGCGCCCTTGTCGTACGTGCTTCCGGCCTTGTCCGACCAGGCCTTGCCGGCCATGTCGACGTGCGCCCAGCGGACGCCCTCGTCGATGAAGCGCTGGATGAACTGCGCCGCGGTGATCGAGCCGCCTTCGCGTGGGCCGACGTTCTTCATGTCGGCGATCGGCGAATCGATGAGGCGGTCGAATGGCTCGCCCATCGGCATTCGCCACAACTTGTCCCCGCTTTCCTCGCCGACCTTGATCAGCTGCGCCGCGAGTTCGTCGTTGTTGGAGAACAATCCGGCCCATTCGTGACCGAGGCTGATCAGGATCGCGCCCGTCAGGGTCGCGAAGTCGACGATCGTTCCGGGGTGGTAGTTCTTCTGGACGTAGGCAACCGCGTCGGCGAGCACGAGCCTGCCCTCGGCATCGGTGTTGATCACCTCGACCGTCTGGCCGGACATGGTGGTGACCACGTCGCCCGGCCGCTGGGCGTTGCCGCCCGGCATGTTCTCGACCAGGCCGCAGATGCCGACGACATTGACTTTCGCCTTGCGCAGGGCGAGCGCCTTGAAGCCGCCGACGACGGCGCCGGCGCCGCCCATGTCCCATTTCATGGCCTCCATGCCCTGAGCCGGCTTGATCGAGATTCCGCCGGTATCGAAAGTCACGCCTTTGCCGACGAACGCCGTCGGCGTCCCGCCATCGCCGCTCCCATTCCACTTGAGGATGAGCAGCCGAGGATCGCGGATCGAGCCTTGGGCGACCCCGAGCAACGCGCCCATACCGAGCTTGGTCATGGTCGCCTTGTCGAGCACCTCGATCTCGATGCCCGTCCCATCGAGCGACGCCTTGACCCGCTCGACGAAGCTTTCGGGATAGATGATATTGGCGGGCTCGGTGACCAGCTCGCGAGTGAGCTCTACGCCCGCGACGACCGGCGCCCAGCGTGAGCTGTAGCGCTGCTCCGCGCCGGTCGCCGCGCCGACGATCACGATCTCGGTCAAGGTCGGCTTCTGCTTGTCCTTGAGCGTCGTCCGGTAGCGATCGTAACGCCATGAGCGGAGCGCGGCGGCAAGGCCGACCTTGGCCGCCGCGTCGGCATCCAAGTCGAGGCCAGTGACATCGATCACTGCCCGGCTGTCTCCCGACGTCAGCAGCTTCGCGGCGGCGGTGCCGCCGAGCTTTTCGGCCGCCTCGGCCGGCGGGCCGCTGCCGATGCCGACGGCGAGCAGCCGGCGGACGGCTCCGTTGTCGTCGAAAAAATGCTCCGAAGTGCTGGAGGCATCGCCGTCGAAGCGGCTGCGGTCGAGAGCTGCGTCGACGGCCTGGCGAGCAGCGCCGAGCGGCTCGAGTGTCTTGCGGTCCTTGCCCGCGACGGGGAGGACGAGCGCATAATCCCCCTCGGGCCGGCGATCGGCGAAACGAATTTCCATTCCTCTTAACCCTCGAAAAGGCGAACGTTGCGGCGCGCTTTAGGATGCATGAGATGCCTTGGCAAAGTTGATGGACACCGCGATTGTCGCGGTTCATCCAAGGTGCAATAGCGCGCGAGGCATGCGACATCGAACGGGCGGGACTGGCAGCGTTGCGTAGGACATTCGTCTGGTGGACGGCGCTGCCGCTGCTGCTCGGCATTCCGGCCGCGGCCGCCGCTCAGACTGGGACCGCGCCGCCAGCAGAAAACGAATCCTCGGTCGAGTTCAGCGCCGACCAGGTGATCTACGACAGCGATGCCGACGTCGTGACGGCAAGCGGCGCCGTGCGCATGAACCGCGAAGGCAATTACCTCGCGGCCGATCAGGTCGTGTGGGACCGCAAGTCGGGCCAGGTCCGCGCTCAGGGCAATGTCGTCGTCCTGACCCCCCAGGGCGACAAGCTGATTGGCGAGGATGTCGTCCTCACCGACACGCTGCGCGACGGGACGGTGCGCAATCTTCTGATCGTGCTCGACAGCGGCGGCCGCATCGCCGCCGCCAAGGGCACCCGCAACGGCGACGTCACGACGCTCGAGAATGCAATCTATTCGCCGTGCCCGGTGACCACGCCCGCGGGCTGCCCCCGCCGGCCGAGCTGGTCGATCACCGCGGCGCGAGTCATCCAGGATCCAGCCCACGATCGAGTTCGCTTCGTCGGCGGCCGGCTGCAGCTGTTCGGGGTAAACCTGCCCCTGCTCCCGATCTTCAGCATCGGCACCGGGAACGAGGGGCTGACCGGCTTCCTCGTGCCCGACATCAGCTTTTCGACCAAGAAAGGACTGGAAGTCGCACTGCCCTATCATTGGCAGATCGCGCCGAACCGCGACTTCACTCTCACTCCGCACGTCTATTCGGGCGTGCTCCCCGCGCTCGAAGGCAAATATCGCCAGCTGGATCGCTTCGGCGCGTTCCAGATCGGCGGTTTCATCACCTACGGCACGATCGAGAGCGCAGACCCGGACGTTACCGACACGTCCGAACGCCGCGACGTCCGCGCCTATGTCGAGGGCAACGGCAAGGCCCAGCTGAGCCCGGAATGGAGCCTGACCGGGTCGTTCCGCTGGGCCAGCGACAAGACCGTGACGCGGCGCTACGACCTGACCCGCGACGATCGGCTGAGGACGTTCCTCAACGCCGAGCGGATCACCCCCGATTCGTACATTTCGATCGCCGGCTGGGTGTTCCAGGGCCTGCGCGTCGACGATGTCCAGAAGCAGATCCCGATCGCCCTCCCCGCGATCGACGCCCGGCTCCGCCTCGGCGAGCAGGTCTTGGGCGGGAGCATCGAGCTGCAGGCGAACAGCCTCGACATCATCCGGGTCGAGGGCCAGGACACCCAGCGCGCCTTCGCCAGCGCCAGGTGGGACCTGCGGCGCCTCACGCCGTGGGGCCAGGAGCTGGACCTGGCCGCCTACGCCCGCGGCGACCTTTATCACACCGACGATTCAGCAAGCACCAACGTGGCGGTCTACCGGGGCACCGACGGCTGGCACGGTCGGGGGATTGCCGCGCTTGCCGCCGACCTCAAATGGCCGTTCGTCGGGCCGGCGTTCGGAGGCATCCAGCGGCTCGTCCCGCGCTTGCAGCTGGTCCTCACTCCGCCGACCCCCAACCTCGACATCCCGAACGAAGACGCCCGCTCGATCGATCTGGAGGACAGCAACCTATTCGCGCTCAACCGCTTTCCCGGCTACGATCGGTGGGAGGACGGATCGCGCGTCACTTATGGCTTCGACTGGTCGCTCGACGTCCCGAACCTGTCGATCATGACGACCATCGGGCAAAGCTATAGAATCACAAAGCGAGAGAATATTTTCCCTGAAGGTACGGGCCTTAACGGCCGTCTTTCGGATGTTGTCGGAAGAACTAGGGTTCGTTTCGGGCGCCTGATCGACATCACCCACCGCTACCGTATCGACAAAGACAATTTCGCGTTCAGGCGCAACGAGCTCGATCTCACCGTCGGATCGGAGCAGACCTATGCGCAGATCGGCTATCTGCGCCTCAACCGCGACATCGACCCGACCATCGAGGATCTCCGCGACAAGGAAGAGCTGCGCGTCGCGGGCCGGGTGAAATTCGCGCGCTACTGGTCGATCTTCGGCGCGACGGTCATCGACCTCACCGGCAAGGAAGAGGACCCGCTGTCGCTCGCCGATGGCTGGGCTCCGGTCAGGAACCGCCTGGGCATTTCGTACGAAGACGAATGCCTGGAACTTGGCCTGACGTGGCGCCGCGACTATGAGCATATCGGGGCGTTCCGGAAGGGCAGCACCTTCGGATTTCATTTGGCTTTGAAAGGCCTGGGTCGCTAAGCCTGCGTTCAGCGGGTTTGGCTAAACGCAATCTCCCATCGGGTTGGGAAGCAAGGGAAATCGCATAGTGGCTTTAGTTTCTGAACGGATGTCGACGCGCCTGTGGCTGGGGGCCGCGGCGCTTGCAATCGTGACCGCCACGTCGGCCGTCGCCCAGCAGTCCAGCGAGCCCGCCGCCCAACCCGACAGCACGAGCGCCTTGAAGCTGCCTGAAAATCCGCAAGTGTTCGGCGCCGCGATGCCGTCGGTGGTGAAGGCGACGGCGATCGTCAACGGCGACGTGATTACCCAGACCGATATCGATCAGCGGCTCGCACTCCTTGCCATCGCCAACGGCGGACAAATCCCGGCCGAGGAAGTCGACCGGCTTCGCCAGCAGGTGCTGCGCAACCTGATCGACGAAACGCTGCAGATGCAGGCTGCCAAAGCCGACAAGATCACCATCAAATCGGCCGACATCGACAAGACCGTGGCGCGCGTCGCCACCAGCGTGAAGCAATCGCCGGACCAGCTCGCAGCGTTCCTCGAATCCCGCGGCTCGTCGATCGCGTCGCTGCGCCGCCAGATCGAGGGCGAGATCGCCTCCCAGCGCCTGCAGCGGGCGAAGATCGAGAGCGGCGTCAGCGTCGGCGAGGATGAGGTCAAGGCGGTCATCGACCGGCTCAATGCGTCGAAGGGCACCCAGGAATATCACGTCGGCGAGATTTTCCTCGCGGCCACGCCCAACACCGAAGCCCAGGTGATGGCCGAGGCAAACAAGATTTTCGAGCAACTCAAGGCCGGAGCGTCGTTCGCCGGTTACGCCCGGCAATATTCGCAATCGTCGACGGCCGCGGTCGGCGGCGATCTCGGGTGGATGCGGCCGGAGCTCCTGCCGACCCCGTTGGCGACCGTCCTTCGCCAGATGGGCCCTGGAACGATCAGCAACCCGATCCCGAACTCGGGCGGCGTGTCGATCCTCGCCGTCCAGGACACCCGCAAGATCCTGACCGCGGACCCACGCGATGCGTTGTTGACGTTGAAGCAGGTGTCGATCGCCTTCCCGAAGGGGACTACCCGCGCGCAAGCCGAACCGATCGTCGCTCGCTTCGCCGAAGCCGCTCGCAGCGTCGGCGGGTGCGGCGGCGCGGAGAAGATCGCAGCCGATTTCCACGGCGAAATCGTGACCCAGGACCAGGTCAAGATGCGCGACCTCCCGACCGCGCTCCAGCAGCTGATGCTGCCGATGCAGGTCGGCCAGGCGACCCAGCCGTTCGGCTCCCTCGACGAAGGGGTCCGGGTGCTGGTGATGTGCGGGCGCGACGAGGTCGACCCGAGCGAGCCGAGCGCCGCCCAGATTTCCGATCAGATGATGGAAGAGCGCATCAACATGCGTTGGCGGCGCTACCTGCGCGACCTTCGGCGCGATGCGGTGATCGAATTCCGCTAGGGCGATTTTTCCGATAGACGCCCTGCCGGTGGCGTCCGTCCCTTCAGAACCGCTGGCGATCTCGCTCGGCGATCCGGCCGGCATCGGTCCCGAGGTCCTGGCGAAATGCTGGGACAACCGGGGCGCGTTCGGCCTGCCGCCGTTCGTCGCGATCGGCGACCCCCGGTCGATCGAAGCGGTGTGGGACGGGCCCGTGGAGATCATCACCGACCCGCGCGAGGCCGATTCTGCGTTCGACGTCGGCCTGCCCCTGCTCCAGCTGCTGTCGGCGGAGGATACTTACCCCGGACATCCGAGCGTTGCGGGTGCGCATTGCTCGCTCGATTCGCTCGAGCTTGCGGTCGGTCTCGCCCGTTCCGGTTCGGCGGCAGCGGTCGTCACCGGGCCGGTGTCCAAGGAGCAGCTCTACGCGATCGGCTTCGCCCATCCGGGGCAGACCGAGTTTGTTGCCGAACGATGCGGAGTCGCCTCGTCCAACGTCGCGATGATGCTTGCGGGGCCGACGCTTCGGACGGTTCCGGTGACGACTCATCTCGAGCTCGCCGACGTTCCGCGCGAGCTTACCGGCAGCCTCATCGAAGCTCGCGGACGAGCCGTCCTGCGCGGACTCCAGCGCGGCTTCGGGATCACCGATCCGCGCCTCGCCGTCACCGGACTGAATCCGCACGCCGGAGAAGGCGGCAAGCTCGGCCGCGAGGAGATCGAAACCATCGCGCCGGCGATCGCCGCGCTCGCCGCCGAGGGCTGGCGAGTGACCGGTCCGCACCCGGCCGACACCCTGTTCCACGCGTCCGCGCGCGCGCATTACGACGCGGCGTTGTGCATGTACCACGACCAGGCCCTGATCCCGGTCAAGGCGTTGCATTTCGAAGACGCCGTCAACGTTACGCTCGGATTGCCGATCGTGCGCACCGCGCCCGATCACGGAACGGCGTTCGACATTGCCGGGCAGGACCGCGCCGATCCTCGACCGATGGCGGCGGCGATCCGTCTCGCTGCCGAATCCGCGGCCCACCGAGCCGCCGCGACGTGACGGCGCCGCCGGAGCCGTTGCGCGACGTCATCGGCCGCCATGGGCTCAGCGCGAGCAAAGCGCTCGGACAGAACTTCATCCTCGACCGCCAGCTGCTTGCGCGAATCGCCGCAATCCCCGGCCCGCTCGAGGCGCAGACCGTCTACGAAGTCGGACCCGGCCCCGGCGGGCTGACCCGGGCACTGCTCGAGGCGGGCGCGCAGGTCGTCGCCGTCGAGCGCGACCGCCGCTGCATCCCTGCGCTGGCCGAACTTCAGGCCGAGTTCGGCGAGCGTCTGCGGCTGATCGAGGGCGACGCGATGAACATCGACGAGCGCGCCGAGGCCGGCGACGAGGCGCAGGTCGTCGCCAACCTGCCGTACAATGTCGGCACGGCGCTGCTGCTGCGATGGCTCCAGGCCGATCCGTGGCCGCCATGGTGGCGCTCGCTCACGCTGATGTTCCAGAAAGAGGTGGCGGAGCGGATTGTCGCCGAACCAGGCTCGGAAGCCTATGGGCGGCTGTCGGTCGCTGCCCAATGGCGATGCCGCCCGCGGATCGCGATGACCCTCAATCGGTCGGCCTTCGTTCCGCCGCCGAAGGTGACTTCGGCCGTCGTCCACATCGTGCCGGCCGCTGCCCCGCGCGGCGTCGATCCCAAGGTGATCGGCAAGCTGACGGAAGCGGCGTTCGGCCAGCGGCGGAAAATGTTGCGCTCGAGCCTCAAGCCCGTGCCGGGCGCGCTCGACGCTTTGGCGGGGCTCGGAATCGACCCGCAACGCCGCGCAGAAACGCTCAGCGTCGCGGAATATGTGATGCTGGCGCGAGCGCTCAGTTAGACTTGGGGCTGGCCGGGGCCTTGGCCGCCGCAACGGACGGACCGCGCGTGATCGCCGCCGACAGCTGCGTCAGCTGCGGGCAGCCCCTGGTGCAGATCGACTGCAGCTTCTGCAGGTTCGCCTGCGCGCGCGCTGTCGCACCGAGTTCGACCATCGCCTCGCCCTGAACGGCGATGGCGTCGGGATCGTTGGGCTCGAGCAGAAGCGCCTTGTTGGCCATGCGGATTGCCTTGCCGAAGAGCCGCTGCTTTTCCGAGACCCGGGCGAGGCTGACGAACGCCCAGCGATTGCGCGGATCGACCACAAGCGACGCCTCGAGCGCATCCTCCGCCTGATCGAACTTACCCGCAGACATCAGCGTCTCGCCCTGCTTCTGAAGCGCGACCGACCGCGGCGCGATCTGGTCGTCGGCCCGCTGGCCCGAGACCGGCGTGGAAACCGCCAACGCGGACATGCTCAAGGCAATCACAGGGACAAGAAAGCGCATCAATCTCTCTCCGTTCAACCGGCCGCCCCTAGCATGGGCGACCGAGCCGCGCGACGAAAAACCCGTCGGTGCCGTCATGGCCGGGTGTCAGCAGGCGCCCGGCACCGTCCGAACGCCCCGCGGCGATGAGCGTTTCCTGGACAATCCATGATGAACGGCGGCTGATAAAGTCGTCAATCTGCCCTGCCCCTTCGCGGGACAGGAGCGAGCAAACGGCATAGACCAGCCGCCCGCCGGGCCGCACCAGCTCGGCGGCCATGTCGAGCAGCCGCGCCTGCACCGCCACCAGCCGCTCCAAGCGGTCGGGCGTGAGGCGCCATCGGCCTTCTGGACTGCGGCGCCACGTTCCGCTGCCGGAACAGGGCGCATCGACCAACACGAGGTCGGCCTTGCCGAGCCAGTCGTCGAGCTCCTCGAGTTCTCGCGGCGGGCTGAGCAGCCGAGTCTCGATCGTGGCCCCGGCGCGATCCGCGCGCGGCGTCAGCTTTGCCAGCCGCGCGCGATTGCTGTCCGCGGCGAGAATGCGCGCGGCGGGAGCAACCGCCGCGAGCGCGAGAGCCTTGCCGCCGGCCCCGGCGCAGAGGTCGACGATCCCCTCCCCGTCCTTCGCTTCGCAGGCGAGCGCGATCAGCTGGCTGCCCTCATCCTGGACTTCGACCAGTCCGCCTCGGTACGCCGGGCGATCGTCGATTCGCGTGTCCGACGAGAGCCGGAGACCCCACGGGCTCAGCGGCGTCGCGACGGCATCCGGAAATTGGCCGAGCAGCTCGTCGCGCGAGGCATGCGCGACATTGACCCGCAGGTCGAGAGGGGCCCGGTCGAGCAGCGCCGCCCATTCGGTCTCCGCAAGCAGCGGCGAAACCTCGTTGTGCAGCCACTCGGGGATGAGGCCGGGTGGCGGACCGGACTCGCCAGGCTGCAACGGTTCGGGGCCGCGCGGCTCGCCGAACAAATCGCCGAGCCCGGGATCTTCGGCGGCAAGACCGAGGATTGCCGTCCGGCCGCTGTCCGGCCGTTCGGCGGTCCGCCGGATTGCCCGGAACACCAGCTCACGAACGGCTCGCCGATCGCCCGACCCGGCGTAACGCCGCTGCTTGAAGTAGCGCGTGACGATGGCGTCGGCGGGCGGTCCGTCGGCCCGGGCGGAAGCGATGACCTCGTCGAGCACTTCGATCGCCGCCTGGAGGCGCGCCGCGGGAGTCATTGGCCGCCGCACCCGCTTGTCGGGGCGGGCACAGGATCACCGAGTCGGATAGTTGGGCGCCTCGCGGGTGATGGCGACGTCGTGGACATGGCTCTCCGACAGGCCGGCGTTGGTGATGCGGACGAAGCGCGCCCGCTTCTGCAGCTCGGCGATGGTGGTCGATCCGGTATAGCCCATCGCCGCTTTCACGCCGCCGACCAGCTGATGGATGATCTCGCGGGCCGGCCCCTTGTACGGCACCTGGCCTTCGATTCCTTCGGGCACGAGCTTCAGATGATCCTTGATGTCCTGCTGAAAATAGCGGTCCGCCGAGCCGCGCGCCATGGCCCCGACCGAGCCCATGCCGCGGTAGGATTTGTAGCTTCGGCCCTGGTAGAGGAAGATTTCGCCCGGTGCCTCGTCGGTGCCTGCGAGCAGCGAGCCGACCATCACCGTCGACGCGCCCGCCGCGAGCGCCTTGGCCATATCGCCGCTGGTGCGGATTCCGCCGTCGGCGATGATGGGCACGCCAGCCTTCGCCGCGGCGCTCGCCGCGTCCATGATCGCGGTCAGCTGCGGCACGCCGATCCCGGCGATGACCCGCGTCGTGCAGATCGAGCCCGGACCGATTCCGACCTTGATCGCGTCCGCCCCGGCGTCCGCCAGCGCCTTCGCCGCGTCGGCGGTCGCGACATTGCCGGCGACGACCTGGCTCGAGTTGGACACGCGCTTGACGCGCTCGACCGCCGCGGCGACGTCAATATTGTGGCCGTGCGCGGTGTCGATCACGATGCAGTCGCAGCCGGCCTCCATCAGCGCTTCGGAGCGGGCATAGCCGGCGTCGCCGACGGTGGTCGCGGCAGCGACCCGCAAGCGCCCCTCGCCGTCCTTGGTCGCGAACGGGGCCGCGACCGATTTCTCGATGTCCTTGACGGTGATCAGCCCGACGCAATGCTGGTCGTCGTCGACCACCAGCAGTTTCTCGATCCGGCGCTGGTGGAGGATGCGGCGCGCCTCGTCCTGGCTCGTCCCGACCCGCACCGTGGCGAGATTGTCGCGGGTCATCAGCTCGCTGACCTTCTGCCGCGGGTTCTCGGCGAAGCGCACGTCGCGGTTGGTCAGGATCCCGGCGAGCTTGCCCGATTTCTCGACGATCGGGATGCCGCTGATGCGGTGCGCCTTCATCAGCTCGAGCGCATCGGCCAAAGTCTCGTCGGGGGTCATGGTGATCGGGTTCACGACCATCCCGCTTTCGAAGCGCTTGACCTGGCGAACGGCCGCGGCCTGCGCCTCGACGTCGAGGTTGCGGTGAAGGACGCCGATCCCGCCGAGCTGCGCCAGGACGATCGCCATGTCGGCCTCGGTCACGGTATCCATGGCTGAGGAAACCAGCGGGATATTGAGCGGAATGCCGCGGGTCAGCTGGGTGCTGGTGTCGGCCTGGCTCGGAAGAACCGAGGATTCGAGCGGCCGCAGAAGAACGTCGTCGAACGTCAGTCCGAGCGGAATGTCAGGAAGGTCGTTGAGTTGGGCCATATCGGCCCATGACAGCAGCCGAGCGATTCGCCAAGGGGCGCTAGGTCGCCGCTCGGTCCAGCAGCCGCCGCGCCTGTTCGACGTGCATCCGCTCGATCATCTCATTCTCGAAGCGCTCGGCGCCGCCGTGAAAGGCGTCGACCAGCCGGCGCGCGCGGTCCAGCTCGGCGTCGGTCGGAGCGAAGGCCCGGTGGCAGGGCTCGATCTGGCTCGGATGGATCAAACTCTTGCCGTCGAACCCGAGCGCCCGGCTGGCCTCGGCCTCGGCCACGAACCCGTCGAGATCGTCGAGCTTGTTGTAGACTCCGTCGAACACCGCGATGCCCGCCGCGCGCGCGGCGAGGACGATCAGCTGCAAGGACGCCGAGATCGCCGCGCGGTCAGCGTCGAGCGGCAGTCGGAGGCTCGACCGCAGGTCGTTGGTGCCGGCAATCAGCGCCGCGCAATCGGGCGTGACCTGCGGCGCCGCGAGCACACCCCTGGCGGTCTCGATCATCGCCGCGATCGGCTTGCCCGACTGGGTCCGGACAAACGCCAGCTCCGCCCGGTCCTCCACCCGCGGCACGACGATCAGGTCGGCGCTGCAATGGGTCGCCGCGACAAGGTCGGGCCCATGCCATTCGCTGCCGACACCGTTGACCCGGATCGCCACCGGCATCGGCCAGTCGGCCGAGACTGCTTCGACGGCAGCGTCGCGGGCCCGCTGCTTGTCCTCCGGCCTCACCGAATCCTCAAGATCGAGCACAACCAGGTCGGCGCCCAGGGTCCGCGCCTTTTCGATCGCTCGCGGGTTCGACGCGGGGAGGAAGAGGATCGAGCGGACCAGCTGGAGATCGACAGTCACACGGTCATCCCATGTTTTTCGAGCATCACCCGGTCGAACGCCTGGTCGGCATGTGGGCCGTGGGCGTCGACCCAGTGCAGGAAAAGATGGGCCGACCAGGCGTTGGGATTGGGATCGAGCCGGCCGTGGCGATGCTCGACGCCGCGATACATCACCGCGTCGCCGGCGCTCATCGGCAGCGGGGTGAAGCCTTCACCGCCGAAGTCGCGCTGGACCGGTTCGGGCCGGTCGATCCGCCGATGCTCGACCGACAGCGCCCACGGCTGCTCGTCGGCAAGATGCAGGGTCAGCGACAGGCTGTGCTCACAGGCATAACGGTCGGAGTGGACCAAACAGACGTCGCCCTGCTGATAAGCCCGGAAATAGGCGTAGGTCGGGAGCAGCTCGCAGCCTGCGACCTCCGCCGCCGTCGGAGTCAGCGCCCAGTGAAACGTCGCCATCGGCGCATATTGGCGGCTGTACACCTCGATCGCGGACTTGGTCAGAAGGTCGCCGCGAGCGACAAACGCCGGGTTGCCGTTGAGATCGAGGTCCTGCTGCATCCGGCGGTGGAACATGGCGAGCACGATCGGCGGGAACAGCTGCTCGAGGAGGACGTAGCCGCGCTCACCGTAGCCGTCGCGATCGCTTTGTCGAACAGCCATGGCCGTCATGCCGATTTCGCTTTCACCGCAAAGCCTCCCGTCGCATCATGGCGCAAGTGGCAGACTGGGGAAATTCATGCTGATATATTTCATGATCGCGCTCGCGGTCCTGGCCTTTCTGTACGTCATGATCGGCGTCAAGATCGTGCGCCAGGGCTATCGGTACACGATCGAGCATTTCGGCCGCTTCGTCCGCGTGGGGCAGCCGGGCTTCAATTTCGTCCCGCCGTTTTTCTACCGCGTCGGGCGCCGCATCAACATGATGGAGCAGGTGGTCGACATCCCCGGGCAGGAGATCATCACCAAGGACAACGCGATGGTCGCGGTCGACGGAGTCGTCTTCTTCCAGGTGATCGACGCCGCCAAGGCCGCTTATGAAGTGAGCGACCTGTACAGCGCGCTGATGGCGCTCTCGACGACCAACCTGCGCACCGTCATGGGCTCGATGGACCTCGACGAGACCCTGTCCAAACGCGACGAGATCAATGCCCGGCTGCTCGCCGTCGTCGATCATGCGACCGAGCCGTGGGGCGTCAAGATCACCCGAGTCGAGCTCAAGGACATCCGGCCGCCGGGAGACATCGTGAACGCCATGACCCGGCAGATGAAGGCCGAGCGCGAAAAGCGCGCTGCGATCCTCGAATCGGAAGGCATGCGGCAGTCGGAAATCCTCCGCGCCGAAGGCGAGAAGCAGGCCAAGATCCTTCAGGCCGAGGGTCTCAAGGAAGCCGCATTTCGCGAGGCCGAGGCGCGCGAGCGCGCCGCCCAGGCGGAAGCCAACGCGACCAAATCCGTGAGCGACGCGATCGAGGGCGGAAGCGCGCAGGCAATCAATTACTTCATCGCCCAGAAATATGTCGAGGCACTCGGCAAGTTCGCGACCTCGCCCAATTCCAAAACGATCCTGTTCCCGGTCGAGGCGACCCAGCTCATGGGCACGCTCGGCGGAATCGGCGAGCTCGCCAAGGAAGCGTTCGGCCAGGGCACCGGCAAGGCCGTCACGCCGACGCGCGCGAAGGCCGTGCCGACGGTTCCGGGGAGCGGTGAATGAACGGGATGGACGTCGATCCCGGCTGGCTGTGGCTGATCGGCGGAGTGCTGCTGCTGATCCTCGAGGTCATCGCGCCGGGCTTCTTCCTCGTGTTCCTCGGCGCGGCGGGAATCGCGACCGGCCTGTTCACCGTCCTGTTCGACCTCGGCACCGCCTCGCAGCTCGCCCTGTTCGCGCTCTATTCGGTGATCGCCGTGTTGGTCGGCCGCCGCTTCTACGCCAACCGCACCGCCGACAGCACCGACCCCCTCTTGAACGACCGGGCGGGTCGGCTCGTCGGAAAGGTGGTGACCGTGGTCAATGCCGTCGACGATCACGGGGGCCGTGTCCGCGTCGGCGACAGTGAGTGGAGCGCGCGCGGCGGCCCCGCGGCCGTCGGGGAACGCGTGCGGATCACTGGAGTCGAGGGCAATTGCCTCACGGTCGAACCCGACCGCGTCCTCCCATCCGCCTGACGGAGATACTCGTGCCATCATTTGAGCTTACCCGCCGCGAGACGGTCGCAGCCCTCGCCGCCGGCGCGGCGTTCGCCTTCCTGCCGGGATGCAGGGTCCAGCCGGGCAAAACCGGAGCCGGGCCGGCGAGCGACGCCGAGGCGTCGAAACTGCTCGATTCGATCGCCGACAACCTGCTTCGCCTCGCCCCGGAGGGTGCGACGTCGCTCGGGGTCGATACAGGCACTCGCGCGGCCCTGCGCTCGCAACTCGGCGATCGCTCGCCGGCCGGGCAGCAGAAGCTCGTCGAGACTCTGAAAGCCGATCTCGCGCGGGCCGACACGGTCGACGCAGATTCGCTGTCCTTCCCCGTTCGCACCAGCGTCGAGGTTGTACGGAGCGCGTACAAGACCGCGCTCGAGGGGCTGGCTCTGCCCTATGGTGACGTCGCCGTCGGCGGCTGGCGCAACACGCCTTACGTCGTGATCCAGAACGTGGGCGCTTATCTCGACACGCCCAAGTTCCTCGATACCGACCATCCGATGGACAATGCGTCGGACGCCGACGCCTATCTCACGCGCCTCGCGCAATATCCGAAGCAGCTCGACGGCGAGCTCGAGCGGATGAAAGCCGCGCGCGGGAAGGGCCTCGTCCCGCCGGCCTTCCTGATCGACAAGGCGATCAGCCAGCTGACCCTCGCGGCCAGGAACGCACATGCCGGGGACGGAATCGTTGATTCGATCGTCCGTCGGGCGAAGGAAAAGAACATCGCCGGCGACTGGGACGCCCGCGCCCGCAAGATCGTCACCGAGCAGGTCGCTCCGGCGCTCGACCGCCAGATCGAGGAACTGAAGGCCGAGCGCTCGTCCGCCACCGACGACGCCGGCATGTGGGCGCGTCCGCACGGCGCCGAATATTACGCCTGGGCGCTCAAGGCCTCGACCACCACCAACATGTCGCCCGACGAAGTCCACGCGATGGGCCGGGAGCAGCTCAAGGAGCTGCACGGCCGGATGGACCCGCTGCTCAGGCAGCTCGGCTACACCACCGGCTCGATCGGCGAGCGGATGCAGGGGCTGGCGAAAGACCCGAAGTACAAGTTCAGCGAGGGCGACAAAGGTCGCGCCGAGATCATGGCCTATATCCAGGACCGGTTGAAGCTGATCCGCGCGCAACTGCCGCGCGCTTTCAACACGCTCGTCCCCGGCCACCTCGAAGTGAAGCGCATGCCGCCGGAGGAAGAGCCGGGAGCGCCCGGCGCCTACGGCGGGGCCGGCTCGATCGACGGCAAGATTCCCGGCAAGTTCTGGATCAACCTCCGCTCGACCGACCTGCACAGCAAGTACAGCCTGCCCGACCTCGCCGCGCACGAGGCGATCCCCGGCCATGTGTTGCAGGGCGAATATGCCAACAAGCTGCCGCTGATCCGGACGATCCTGGCCTTCAATGCTTATTCGGAAGGCTGGGCGCTGTACGCCGAGCAATTGGTCGACGAGCTAGGCCTCTATAAGAACCAGCCGGCGCTTCAGCTCGGCTACCTCCAGTCGATCGCGTTCCGCGCCTGCCGATTGGTCGTCGACTCCGGCCTTCACGCCAAGCGCTGGACGCGCCAGCAGGGCGTCGATTTCTTCGTCGACGTCAACGGCTCGAACCCGATGGAAGTGGCGTCGGAGGTCGACCGCTACTGCAGCTGGCCCGGCCAGGCGTGCGGCTACAAGGTCGGCCATTCGACCATCAACCGCCTGCGCGACCACGCCAAATCCGCGCTTGGCGCGAAATACGACCTGCGCGCGTTCGACGACGCCGTCGTCAAGGGCGGCAACGTGCCGATGGACGTGCTGGCGAAGAACGTCGACGACTATGTCGGCCGGACGAGGTCGGCTTAGGCCCTCGCCATCCCGAGAAGCGCGGCGATGAGCATGAGTGCCGCCAGTCCTGCGAGGATCAGGCTGGCGATCACCGCCCACTTCACCGTGTCGCCATCGCCCGACGGCAGCGGCTCGTAGTAGCGACGAGGTTCGGCTGTCGGCTGCACGGCTTCCGGCGGAGGACGAATGGCCGAGCGCGGCAAGGCTGCGGCGATATCCGCGTCAGGATCGGTGGTCCGCGAGCGCGGCCGCGCGATTGCAAAATCCGCGATCGCGCGATCGAGATCGCTCCCGATCTGCTCAATGCGCGCGTTCATGTCACGCAGCTGCGAGATAAGATCAGGATGAGGTTCGGCGTTCGCCGCCGGTGCCAACGGCACGCTCTTGAGCAGCGCAGCGCTGACCGCCGCGCGCGCTACCGGCTCTCGGAACTGGCAGCCATAGAAATGCGCGCTGGTCCAGACGACCCTCGCCTCGACCGCTCCGGCGAGCGGAAGAAAGATCTGGAATTGCTGGTCGGCAGCGAGCTGGGTCCGGGTTTCGAGCAGGAAGCCGGTTTCCGACAAATCATGGATACTCGCCGCAAGCTCGGGATTTTGCGGCATTGTCGCCGTGATAGCGAGCCGCAGCGGCCGCCGGTCCGCGCCGCGCCGATCGCCGGCGTCCGTCCACGCTTCGAATTGTGCCAGCAATGACACGCGCCGATCCTCCAGCCGCGACCCTCGGCTGGCCTAGTTAACAATCGGTAAAGAACGAAAATTCAGAGGCGTCGTGCGTCAAGTCGACTGTCAGGCGCGCCGTGGCGCCGGCGCGCTAGTCCTTCGTCGGTTTCGCCTGCTGTTCGCGGATGAAGGCGCGCATCTGCTCCTCGAGCGTCGACAGCGGGACCGACCCCAGCGCCAGTAGTCGGTCATGAAAGGCGCGCTCGTCGAACTTCGGGCCCAGTGTCGTCTCGGCCTCTGTCCGCAGCTTCCTTATGGTCAGTTCGCCAAGCTTGTAGGCCAGCGCCTGGCCGGGCCAGCTGATGTAGCGGTCGACCTCGGTCTCGACCTCATGCTGCGACAGCGCCGTATGCCCGGCGAGATAGTCGATCGCCTGCTTCCGCGACCAGCCGTAGCGGTGGATTCCGGTATCGATCACCAGCCGCGCCGCCCGCCACATCTCGTAGCCCAGCGCCCCGAACCGTTCGTAGGGCGTGCGGTAGATGCCCATCTCGTAACCGAGCCATTCGCTGTACAGGCCCCAGCCCTCGCCGTAGCCTGAGAAGTAGATGTTCCGGCGGAACCGCGGCAGCTCCTTCTGCTCTTCGGAAAGCGCGGCCTGGAAGCTGTGGCCCGGCTCGCACTCGTGGAGCGTCAGCGCCGGGATGTTGTACAGCGCCCGGGTCGGCAGGTTGTAGGTGTTCATCATGCAATTCTCGAGCCCGCCGCGGCCCGAGGTGTAAAACGGCGCGAGCGCGTCCGGCACCGGCACGATCCCGAACCGCCGCCGGGGCAGAAGCCCGAAATGCTCGCCGATCACATTGTCGGTCCGCTTGGCGACATAGGCCGAAACGCCCATCAGTTCGTCCGGGGTCTTGGCGTAAAATTGCGGATCGGTCCGGAGGAACTTCAGATAGTCCTCGAACGAGCCCTTGAACCCGCTGTCGCGCATCGTCTGGCGCATCGCTGAGTCGATCCGCGCGACTTCCTTGAGCCCGATCTGGTGAATTTCCTCGGGGCCCAGCTCCGTCGTCGTATATTCGCGAATGTTGGCCCGGTAATAGGCATCGCCGTCGGGCAGATCGCGCGCCGCGACCGTCGCTCGCGCCTTCGGGAAATATTCGTTGCGAAGGAACGCGAGCAGCTTCGCATAAGCGGGCAGCACCGACTGCTCGATCGCCGCAACTCCCTCGGCCCGGAGCCGCTCGCGCTCAGTCCCCGGAATCATCGCGGGCATGGCCTGAAACGGCTTGTAGAAGGCGCTCTCCATGGGCTCGCCGACGACGAACGCCGCGACCGAGGCATCGCGTCCTTCCAGCGTCGCGCGCGGAACGGTGAAGCCGCGTTTCAGCCCATCGCGCATGTTGGCGATATTCTCGTCGAACAGGCGCGGGATCTCCCGCATTCGCGAGATATAGCGCTGATACTCGGCGGCGTTCTCGAACGGCTCGCGCGAATCGAGGTAGGTCCAGAAGGAGCTGTCGCTGTTGAACGGCATCTCCCACTCGCGGAAGCGGGCGTCGGCGATGGCGTTCTCGAGGATCGTGCGAAACACGGCCGGGTTGACCCGTTCGCCCAGCGACAGCTGCGCCACCGGGATCGCGTTCAGCTGCTCAAGCAACTCGCGCATATGCTCGGCGCGGCGCAGCTGGCTCGCCGCGTCGACATGCGCGAGGTGCGCGCTCGGCTTGGTCTCGCCGCGCGAATCCTCGAAATATTCGAACTCTTTCGCGTCCCACGTCGCATAGCCATTGTAGAGCGCGCTCAAGCGAGCGTCGGCCGGACCTTGCGCCGCGGGGGCCGCGGCTTGAGCGATGGCAACGAGCGGAATCAGCGCCAGCCTCGATATCCGTCTCATCGCCGTCTCCCGTCCGTGGTGCGTACCAGTGCCGCCCTCAAGGCAGCGCGGCAAGGTCGGGCGGCACGAAATGGCGCCGGGCTTCGACCGAGAACAACCGCTCGGCCGAATAGAATCGGAGCGGCCATTCGCGCCGGCCCATCGGCGACAGCAGCAGCTCGTTGACCAGCTCATGGAGCGGCTCGGCGAGGTCGGCCTCTTCCAGGAACAGCCGAACCCCGCGCAGGAAACAGCGGGTGATGGTTTCGTGATAGCCCTGCGTGTCGTCGTTCACTCCGCCGACGCTCTCGTTGAAGCGGCGGATGATTCCCGGCAGGTCGGCGTCGAGCGCGATGTCGGGGCGGCGGGTCTGCAGATAGGTCGTAGCGCCGAGGTGCGCTTCGTGGGTCCATTCCTCCCGCGCCAGCGTGCAGTCGAGCAGGCCTTCGCCGAGATGCGCGATCTCGGCGTCGGAGGTGAACAGTCTGGGTTTGTAGTCGGTCATCGATCGGGTCCTTGAGGAGCCCGATCGGCGACCGGGCTCAAGCTGGCGTGGTTTGAGTCTGCGTTTGCTCGGCTTGCGCTCGTTGCGCGGCCTTGGGCCCCGATTGTCGGACGCCCTCGTCGACATGCGCTGCGAAGGCGGCGAAGTTCTCGACGAACAGGTCGACCAGCTTTGCCGCCATGGCGTCATATTCGGCAGGGTTCGACCAGGTGCCGCGCGGATCGAGGATCGCATTGTCGACCCCCGGCACGGCGACCGGCACGTCGAAGCCGAAGTTCGGATCCTTGCGGAACTCGGCGGTCTTCAGGCTGCCGTCGAGCGCGGCGTTGAGAAGCGCGCGCGTCTCCTTGATCGGCATGCGCTTGCCGACGCCGTATTTGCCGCCGGTCCAGCCCGTGTTGACCAGCCAGCAGTCGACCTGTCCCTTCGCGATCCGTTCCTTCAGCAAATTGCCGTAGACCGACGGATGGCGCGGCATGAACGGTGCGCCGAAGCAGGTCGAGAAGGTCGCCTGCGGCTCGGTCACCCCGATCTCGGTGCCGGCCACCTTGGCGGTGTAGCCCGACAGGAAGTGGTACATCGCCTGGTCGGGCGTGAGCTTCGCGATCGGCGGCAGAACGCCGAACGCGTCGGCGGTCAGCATCACGACGTTCTTGGGCACCGGACCCAGGTTATCGCTCGACGAATTGGGAATGTAGTCGATCGGATAGGCGCCGCGGCTGTTCTCGGCCAGCGTGGCATCGTCGAGATCGAGTTCGCGCGTGACCGGGTCAATCACGACATTTTCGAGCACCGTTCCGAAGCGCTTGGTGGTCGCATAGATTTCCGGCTCAGACTCGGCCGAAAGGCGGATCATCTTGGCGTAGCAGCCGCCTTCGAAATTGAAAACCGCGGTGTCCGACCAGCCATGCTCGTCGTCGCCGATCAAGGTCCGATTGGGGTCTGCCGACAGCGTCGTCTTGCCGGTGCCCGAAAGCCCGAAGAAGATCGCCGTGTCCCCGCCCGGCCCGATGTTGGCCGAGCAGTGCATCGGCATGATGCCGCGCTCGGGCAGAATGAAATTGAGCAGGCCGAACACCGACTTCTTCATTTCGCCGGCATAGGCCGTGCCGCCGATCAGGATCAGCTTCTTCGAGAAATTGACGGCGACCACCGTCTCGGTGCGGGTGCCATGGCGCTCAGGGTCGGCGCGGAAGCTCGGCAGATCGATGATCACATATTCGGGCGCGAAGTCGGCGAGCTCGTTCGCTTCCGGCCGAACCAGCAGGGTGCGGATGAACAGATTGTGCCAGGCCAGCTCGTTGACGACCCGCACGCGCACCCGATGCTCGGGCTGCGAGCCGCCGTAAAGGTCGGCGACGTACAACTGGTCCTTGTCCGCCAGAGCGAGCAGGAAATCGTCGTGGAGGCGATCGAACGCCGCGGGATCCATCGGCTTGTTGCCGTTGTTCCACCAAATCACGTTGTCGGTCAGCTCGTCCTTGACCGTGAACTTGTCCTGCGCGCTGCGGCCGGTGTGCTTGCCGGTGCGGACGACCAGCGGACCGTCCCTGGCAAGCAGGCCCTCGCCATGGCGGACGGCATGCTCGACCAGCGGAGCGGTCGTCAGGTTCCAGAAAATCTCGGCACTCGTGGCAATTCCGTGCGCATCAAGCCCGCGGTTCGGGACCCGGTCGGTCACTTGCGACAACCCTTTCCTTACAAAGCCAAAAACGGCGGCGGCCGGTGTGGGCCTGCCGCCGCATTGGTATGCGATTTCGACCCGCCTATAGGCACGAAAAGGTTGCGAGGTCAAAACGGCCGGGCGCTCCTTTCGTCCCTTCGAGGTGGTTTCCACCACCAAGATCGCGTTTGACGTTCGTCAAGAAATTCGAGCTAATCGGAACACGATGGCTTCGACCACGACCACAGGCAGCGATCCGCTTCGTGCCGGCCATTCGAGCGCTGCCGAAGCCGTGTTCCGGTTGAAGTCGCGTGCCCTCATCGCCCGGCGGCTGGTCGTCAACCTGTTGTCGGGCGAAAGCCACCGGCGTTACCGGCGCGCTGCGGCGATCCCCGCGACGGCGCGCCTGCTCGCCCGCGACGAGCATCCGATCTACACTGTCACCGATCCGCGCGAACAGGAGCTCGAGCTCGGCAAGGTCCACAACCTGAGGATCGCCGCGGCCGCGCTCGACGGGATCATGCTCCGGCCGGGCGAGATCTTCAGCTTCTGGGCGGCGGCCGGGCGGCCTTGGCGCAGCCGAGGCTACGTCCTCGGCCGCGAGCTCCGCCAGGGGTGCATGGTGCCATCGATCGGCGGCGGCATCTGCCAGCTCACCAATGCTTTGTCGCGCGTCGTCCACCGCGCCGGAATGGAGATCGTCGAGCGCCACAGTCATACGGTGCACCCGCCCGGCTTCTTCATCGACGACAGCACCGACGCCACGGTCTTCTGGAATTACATCGACTTTCGCTTCCGCTCGGCGGTGGCGGTGCGGATCGGCGCGAGCTTGACCGAGACCACCCTCGTCGTGCGGCTGGACGCGGGCGAGTGAGCCGGCCCGTTCGAAGCTGCGCCAGCTGCGAGGAGACCGGCTGTGCCATGCACCGCCCGAGCGTGGCCCGCTCGGCGGAGCGGGTTGCCTGGGTGCTTGACGACGTCTGGCCGGAAACGGCCAGCATGGTGGCGGCCCGGTTCGGCGCCGACGATCAGCTGCTCGCTCCCGGAATCGTGCGCGGATTTCCGTCTCGCTACGACTGGCCTGCAAGACGTTCGAAGCGCGCGGCACTGCTTACGACGATCCTCCGCCACCGGGCGATGCGGCGCGTCGCGGCGCGCCCCGGCGCGATTCGCCAGCAGACCTATCTGGAGCATGATCGCTCGATTGCCAGGGCGCTGGCCAAAGCAATCGATTATCGTGCCCGCCACCTCGTCGTCGCCCAGGCGTGGCTGCCCTGGCTGGACGAGGCCGGCGCGCTTGGCGGTCGCACCTTCGACGTGGTCATGAGCCGTTACCCCTTCGCGGCGATCCACCGCCTGCTCGATCAGGCGGCCGGCGAAGTCGGCCCATCGGCGACGATCGCCGACTTCCGCGCAGGCCCCGAGCTGGTCGCGGCCGAGAGCCGCTTGCTCGACCGCGCCCGCCACATCATCACTCCCCACCACGGGATCGCCGGCCTGTTTCCAGGTCGCGCGCAGCTTCTGGCCTGGCATCGGCGGGGGGCGACCGGGGACCGCCGGGGGACGCGCGTCGCCTTCCTCGGCCCGACGATCGCTCGCCAGCGCCCCGACCTCGTTCGCGCACTTGCCGGCTCGCTCGAACAGCCGCTGATCGTGTTCGGCCCAATCCTCGAGCCACTGTGGGGCAGCACTCCGATCGAACGGCGCACGATGGGCGTCGACTGGCTGGACGGCATCGGCACGATCCTTCACCCGGCGGCGATGACTCACCAGCCGCGCGCTCTGCTCGAAGCGATCGCTCGCGGGGTGCGTGTCGTCGCCACGCCGGCCTGCGGCCTCGCTCCAGACGACTATTTGCCTTTCGAGCGCTTTGGCAGTTCGTCCCCCGCTCCGCTTGTCACCTCGGCCGCCGCTGGCTAGGTCCGGCGCGAAGCGGCGGAGGCGGTCAAGAGCGGCGGATGAGCCAGGTAATCGCGCTGGTCGACGACGACCGCAACATCCTTACGTCGGTCTCGATCGCCCTGCAGTCCGAAGGCTTCGTTACCCGAGTCTACACCGATCCAACCGCGGCCCTGAGAGCGATCGGGGAGAATCCGCCCGATCTCGCTGTGCTCGACATCAAGATGCCGCAGATGGACGGAATGGAGTTGCTGCGCCGAGTTCGCGAGCATAGCGCGGTCCCGGTGATCTTTCTGACCTCCAAGGACGACGAGCTCGACGAAGCGCTCGGCCTCGCGATGGGCGCCGACGACTATATTGCGAAGCCCTTCTCCCAGCGCCTGCTGATTGCCCGGATCCGCGCCATCCTGCGCCGCCAGGAGCTGGCCAAGGGCGAAGCGGCGGCAACCCAGGATACGCCCGAGCAGCCGCTGCTGGAGCGCGGCCGGCTGACGATGGACCCAGCGCGGCACAAGGTGCTGTGGGATGGCAAGGACGTGACCCTGACGGTCACCGAGTTCCTGATCCTCGAAGCGCTGGCGCAGCGGCCGGGCGTGGTGAAGACCCGCAACCAGCTGCTCGACGTTGCGTATCAGGACGACGTCTATGTCGACGACCGGACGATCGACAGCCACATCAAGCGCATCCGCCGCAAGTTCCGCGCCGCGGACCCTTCCTACGATGCAATCGAGACCCTGTATGGCGTCGGATATAAATTCGACGATCAGTGACGCCGAAGCCGAGTCCGACCTGCAGCTGCGCTGGTCGGGCCGCTGGAGCCTCGCGCACCGCATTCTGGCGGTCAACGTGCTGACCGTGGTCCTGCTCGCGCTCAGCGTCCTGTATCTCGACCAATATCGCAACCGGCTGAGCAAAGAGCGCAGCCGTCAGACCCGCATCGAAGCGACGACAACCGCCCAGGCACTCGGCCTACTTGCGGCGAAGGACTGGCCGCTGCTGCTCGCTTCGACGACGCGGGCCAGCCAAAGCCGGATGCGGGTCTATGCGCCGGATGGCCGTCTGCTCATCGACAGCTGGCGAACCACCGGGCCGACCTATCAGCTGCTCGATCCCAACAGCCAGAAATGGACCAAGGACGTCGCCCGAGCGCTCGACCGCGGATTCAACGCGCTGGTCGGCGCCCGAGCGCTCGACGATTATGCGGAGCCCGAAGTCGACCGGCTTCAGGCCTGGCCGGAAGCGCTCGAAGCCCGGCAGAGCGGGCATGCCGAATCGCAGGTCCGCAACGCCCCCGATCTGACTCCAGTCATTTCCGCCGCCGCGCCGTTCAATCGCGGAGTCCTGCTGGTCACCGACAATGACCGGGCATTCACCCGCACCGTCCGCAGCCAGCGCTCGACGCTGGCCACGATCATGACCGCGGTCATGCTGCTCTCGATCCTCCTTTCGACCTTCCTCGCCCGGACGATCGTTCGGCCGTTGCGCCGGCTGGCGCTGGCTGCGCACCGGGTCCGCCTCGGCCGCGCCCGCGAGGTCAACGTCCCGCGCCTGCCTTCGCGAACCGACGAGATCGGACTGCTCGCCCGCTCGGTCGCGGACATGAGCCAGTCGCTGCGCCAACGGATCGACAATATCGAGGCTTTCGCCGCCGACGTCACCCACGAGCTCAAGAACCCGCTCGCCTCGCTGCGGTCGGCGATGGACGGCCTCGACCGAGTCGACGATCCCGCGCTCAAGCACCAATTGATCGAAGTGGCGCGCGACGATGTGGTTCGGCTCGATCGGTTGATCAACGATATCGGCGAAGCGGCGCGGACCGACGCCGAGCTGGCGCGGGCGACGTTCGAAGCGGTCGATCTCGGCGAGTTGATCGAGCAACTAGTCGCCAGCTGGGAGAACCGCCGCGAGAAGGGCGACGCCCGGCTTGCCTTCGCCCGGCCGCGCAAGGCGACCGCGGTCGTCATGGGCAAGCCCGACCGGCTGGCGCGCGCGATTAACGCGATCATCGACAATGCCGTGAGCTTCTCGCCGCCGGGCGGGCTGGTCGAGATCGCCGCGGCGCGAGTCGGCGAAGAGGTACGAATCCGCGTCGACGACGAAGGACCCGGCGTTCCGCCTGAGGCGCGGCAAGCGATTTTCAACCGATTCCACTCAGTCCGGCCCGAAGGGGAAAATTTCGGCCGTCATTCGGGCCTCGGCCTCGCCATTGCCCAGGCAATCGTGAAAGGCCACGACGGCGAGATTGACGTGCAGGACCGCGACGACGCGCCGTCGGGCGCCCGCTTCACGATCCGCCTTCCGGCGGCGCACCGCCAGTGAACCGGCCGCCCACCATTCCCGAAACGCGGCTGTCGGCGGAGACGGTCCACGCCAGCACGGTGGCGATGGAAGGCCGCGCGGTGCTCATCACCGGCCCGTCAGGCTCGGGCAAGTCCGACCTGACGCTGCGGCTGCTCGATCGCGGATTCACGCTGGTCAGCGATGACCAGACGATCGTCCGCAAGATCGGCGAGCGGCTGATCGCCTCGGCCCCCGCGACCATCGCCGGCAAGCTCGAGATTCGCGGCATCGGCATCGTCGAGATGGACACCGTAACCGACGTTCCGGTCGCGCTGATCGTCGAGCTCACCAGCGACATCCGGCGCCTGCCCGACGACAGCCGCGAACGGCCGATCCTCGGCGTGTCGCTGCCCTTGATCACGGTCGACGCCATGACCGCCTCCGCCGCGTCGAAGGTCGCGCTCGGCCTCGACCGGCTCGGCCTCAAGTTCTAAGCGTCGGGCGGTGTCCCGCCGCCCGTCCCCGCCCCGACTCCTGCTCGTCACCGGGATGTCCGGTGCCGGCAAGTCGAGCGTGCTCGATGGCCTCGAGGACATGGGCTGGGACGTCGTCGACAACCTACCCGCCGATCTGCTCGGCCAGTTCGTCCAGGGTGTCGGCGAGTGCCGGGTCGCCCCGGCAGCGGTCGGCATGGACGTCCGCAGCCGCGGCTTCGACCCCGTCGCCCTGCCCGATTCGATCCGCTCCGTCGCCGGAGTCGCCCCGGAAATCCTGTTCCTCGACTGTGCCGGGCGCGAGCTGATCCGGCGGTTCGACGAGACCCGGCGGCGCCATCCGCTCGCCCCGGACCGGCCGCCGGAAGACGGAATCGCGCGCGAGCGGCGGCTCATGGCGCCCCTGCTCGCCGCCGCCGACAGCGTGATCGACACCACCGACCTTTCGCCCACCGAGCTCCGCGACGAACTTCGCCGCCGCTACGGCGAGGAGTCCGACCAGCCGGTGCTGACCGTCGCCTCCTTCGCCTTCGCGCGCGGCATCTCGCGCACCGCCGACCTGGTGTTCGACATGCGATTCCTGCCCAATCCGCACTGGATCGACGAGCTTCGCCCGCTGACCGGGGTCGATGCTGCGGTCCAGAACTACCTCGCCGCGGATCCGGCCTGGAATGAGACAATGGACCGCATCGAGGCGCTTCTCATCGACTGGATTCCCCGCTACTGGGCGGCGGGCAAAAGTTACGTGACCGTTGCGTTCGGCTGCACCGGGGGGCGTCACCGATCGGTGGCTGCGGCGGTCGAAATGGAGGAGCGGTTACGGCAACGCGGATTTGCACCGAATGTCCGCCACCGCGACCTCGCCTCGCCGCCAAGCGATACGATCGAGGCCGAAACGGCGAGAGGCTGAGGCAGGCGAGTTGAACGAATGATTGGATTAGTGCTGGTGACCCATGGCCGCCTGGCGGCCGAGTTCGTCACCGCGTTGGAACATGTGGTCGGACCCCAGGAGGCGATCGAGTCGATCTGCATCGGCCCCGACGACGACATGGAAGGCCGGCGCAAGGACATTTCCGAAGCGATCGCCAAGGTCGACCAGGGCCAGGGCGTGATCATCCTCACGGACCTGTTCGGCGGCACTCCGTCGAACCTCGCGATCAGCCTGATGAAGGGCGAGAATGTCGAGGTCATCGCCGGCGTCAATCTGCCGATGCTGATCCGGCTCGAAGGCGCGCGTAAGGTGATGGGCGTCCACGCCGCGGTCGCCGCGGCGCGCGAAGCCGGCCGCAAGTACATTTCCGTCGCCTCCGAGATCCTCGGGGAAGCCGCGGCTTGAGCGCGGTCAGCCGCGAGGTCGCGATCACCAACAAACGCGGGCTCCACGCCCGGGCCAGCGCGAAGTTCGTCGCGATGGCGAGCGAGCTCGACGCCCAGATCGAAGTCGAGAAGGACGGCAACCGCGTGTGCGGGACGTCGATCATGGGCCTGATGATGCTCGGCGCGGCAATGGGCGACCGGGTCACGATCCACGTCAGCGGCATCGGGGCGGAGGCGGCGATCGAGAAGCTCGCGAGCCTCGTGGAGGACAGGTTCGGGGAAGATTGATGCCCCGCGAGGTCACCGCTTTTTCGAATTCCACCGTCAAGCGGCTGCGTTCGCTGCGGGACAAGAAGCACCGCCGCGAGGAGGGATTGTTCCTCGCCGAGGGCCTCAGGATCCTCGCCGAGGCCCGCGACAGCGGCCGGCTGCCCGAGATCGTCGCCTTCTCGCCCGAAGGCGCCAGGCATCCGCTCGCCGCCGAGATCATCGCCGCGACCGAGGCCGCCGGCGGCGAAGCGATCGAAACCACCCCCGACATCCTCTCGAAGATGAGCGGCAAGGACAATCCGCAGCTGCTGCTCGGCGCCTACCGCCAGCCCGAGACGTCGTTGGAGCGCGTCGACCGCTCGACGGCGCCGCTGTGGATTGTCGCCCAGGCGCTGCGCGATCCGGGCAATATCGGCACCATCCTCAGGACGGGCGACGCTGCGGGCGCCGGCGGGCTGATCCTGATCGACGATTGCGCCGATCCTTATTCGGTCGAGGCGGTGCGGGCGTCGATGGGCGCTCTGTTCACCCAGGATATCGCGACCGCGCGCTGGCCGGAATTCCTCGCCTGGCTGCGCTCGGGCGACGGCCAGCTGGTCGGAACCAGCCTCAAGGCGACCGACGACTATCTCGACGCCGACTATCGCCGACCCTGCTTCCTGCTGATCGGCAACGAGCAGCAGGGGCTGCCGGCCGACTATGAGGCAGAATGCGACGCCCTCGTGAAAATTCCAATGGCCGGGCGGGCCGACAGCCTCAACGCCGCGATGGCGACCGCGGTCATGGCCTTCGCCATCACCGCCGGCTGGCGCGGCCGTTCAGGAACCTGACACTCGCGAGGCGGATTATTGCGGTCATGAAACAGCTGTTCGCGATCCTGCCCGCCCTCGCCCTGGCCGCCTGCTACGCCGCTCCACCACCGCCGCCGCTCACGCCCAACCCGCCGGGCGGTATGTACCGGGCCACCGGCACCGAGCCGTTCTGGGGCCTGACGATCGACGAGCGGCAAATGCTCTTCACCCAGCCCGACGCCCAGCCGGTCGCGCAGCCGACGCCGAAGGTGATCGTCGGCTTCGCCGGCGAAATCTACCAGACCCCGCGGCTCAACGTGAACATCGTCCACGCCCAGTGCAGCGACGGAATGAGCGACCGCACCTACCCCGACAAGGTCCAGGTCACGGTCGACGGCCGGCGCTTCGAAGGCTGCGGCGGCCTTTAACTACTCGGCCGCGATCTGCGGCGGCTCGTCCGCGTCGGCGCTGAGCTCGAGCTCCTCGTCGGCGTAGCGCGGCAGCGCCTCGACCGGGGTAAGCACGTCGATGTCGCGCCGGCCGGGTTCGATGTTGAGCTCGCGAAACTTGCGCGCGGTGACCAGCGAACGGGTCTCAAAGCTGGCGACGAAGCTGTTGTAATTGTTGACCGCCGTCGACAATCCGCTGCCGACCTTGCGCAGGTCGTCGGCGGCCTTGGCGAGGCGCTCGTAGAGCTCCTTGCCGAGCTCGCCGATCTGCCGCGCCTCCTTGGCCAGCCGCTCCTGCCGCCACACCGCGGCGACAGTGCGGGCGATGGCGATGAGGTTGGTCGGGGTCGCAAGCAGCACCTTCTTGTCGAACGCATAGTCCCACAGGCTCGGGTCCTGCTCCAGCGCAGCGGTCAGGAAATGCTCGCCCGGGATGAACATCACGACATAGTCGGGCGCATCGTCGAACTGCGCCCAGTAAGCCTTGGCGCCGAGCGCGTTGACATGGGCACGGATGGCCGTGGCGTGGGCCGTCAGATGCGTGTCGCGGACCGCCTCGTCGACCGCTCCGAAGGCGTCCTGATACTCGTTGAGCGAGACTTTGGCGTCGATCACCAGGCTCTGGCCGCCCGGAACGCGAACCACAACGTCGGGCCGAAGCCGCCCACCCTCCCCGTCGGCGACGTTGACCTCAGTCGCGAAATCGCAATGTTCGGACAGGCCGCAGGTTTCGAGCACGTTCTTGAGCTGCTGCTCGCCCCACCGGCCGCGCGCCTTGGGTGCATTGCGCAACGCGTTGACCAGCTTGGCGGCCTCGGCGGAAACGCGTTCGGTCCCGGTGCGCATCGCCTCGATCTGCCCCGACAGCAGGCCGAACGCATCGCGGCGCTCGGCCTCGACCTTTTGGACCGTCGTCTCGTAGCGTTCGAGCCGCTCGTGGACCGGCTGGAGCAACGCCTTCAGCGTCTGGCCGCTGCTCTCCTCCGACTGGCGGAAGCGCTGATCGGCGCGCTTGAGGAAAGTTTCCTGCGCCTCGGCCAGCAATTTGTTGCTGATTTCCGCGAACTGCGCCGACAGCGCCTCCTTCGCCTCGACCAATTCCCTGATCCGGGCTTCGAAGCCCTTTTCGCGCTCGAGCTGCGAGGCCTCGAGCGCCGCGAGCCGGGTTGCCGCATCGCGATTGGCGTCGCGCTCCCTGACCACTTCGTCGAGCTGCGTCCGGAGCATCTGCGCCGTCTGCCGAACGCCGGCAGAATCCTTGCTGGCGACCAGCCAGGCAATGACCGCGCCAAGTGCGAGCGCAACCAGTCCGACTATGATAGTGAGCGCGTTCACGGGCCGCTTCTCCTGCGGAACAGAACGCGAACTTTACGGTGATTTGGCTTTTGTCACAATAGGAACCGTCCGCGCCCGCGCCGGTTCTCCACAGATATTCGGGAGCATTTCATGTCCATCCGCAAGATGATCGCGCTTCACCCGGACGTCGCCGGCCACGTCAACCAGCCGCTCGGCGATGCGGTCCACCATGCGATGTACTGCGCCAAGATGTGTCTCAGCTGCGCCGACGCCTGCGCCGCCGAAACAATGGACATGCGCCAGTGCATCCGCGCCTGCCTCGACTGCGCCGACATCTGCGATGCGACCGCCAACCTCGGCCTCAGGCGGACCGGCGCCAACGAGCAGGTGCTGCGCGAGATGCTCGAATTCTGCGCCCGCGTCTGCGACTCCTGCGCTGCCGAGTGCGAACGGCACGACCACGAGCATTGCAAGCTCTGCGCCCAGATGTGCCGCGAGTGCGCGGCGGACTGCCGGACGGCGGCAGAATCGATCTAGCCGTGACGCTCCAGTCGGTCAGCGTCGTCACGCTCGGAGTCGCCGACCTTGCCCGGTGCCGCCGGTTCTACGGTGAAGGCTTCGGCTGGACGCCGATTTTCGAGAATGACGAAATTCTCTTTTTCCAAATGAACGGATTCGTGCTCGGCCTGTGGCTCGCCGAGCGGCTGGCCGACGACATGGGCCGCGCCGTCGCCGCACCGGGTTCGACCAGCCTGGGCCACAATGTCCGCGATCGAGGCGAAGTCGAACCCCTGATGGACCGATTGGCCGCGCACGGCGGCTCGATCCTTCGCCCGGCCGATGCCCCGCCGCACGGCGGATTCAGGGGCTATGTCGCCGACCCCGACGGCCATTCGTGGGAAATCGCGTTCAACCCGGCCTGGCCGATCGACCAACGGGGACACGTCCGCTTTCGCGCCGGATAAGCGTCGTTGAATGCGTCTAGACGTCGCTCTTGCCGAAGCGCGGAATTCCCTGGTTCCTGCCGGGCGGATCCAGCGTGCCGATGTCGAGCTCGAGCGGCGCTCCGATCCAGTGCGCCGAGGTCGTGTGATCGGCAACGTCGTCGTCGGTCAGCGGATGGACCAGTGCCCGAAGGCCCGACGCCGCGATCGCCTCGATCACGTCGGACCGCAGGCGCTCGACGAAATGGACCTCATATTGCGCGATCGGGTGCGGACCGACCCCGCAATCGGTCATCTGGCCGACGAACAGGACCTCGGGATTGTTGCGGAAATCCTCGCGCAGGCGTTCGGCGCGCGGCCGCTCTTCGGCTGAATAATAGATATGCGCGTGAAACGGAGCGAGGCTTCCGGACATGTCTATCACGCAGCCTTTTGCTGCTGTTCTTTCCGCCACTTGGCGAGCTTCTTTAATACCATGTCACGCTTCAGCCGAGAGAGATGATCGATGAACAGGACGCCGTTTAAATGGTCCATCTCGTGCTGCAGGCAGACCGCGAGCAGGCCCTCGATTGCTTCCTCGTAGGCCTTGCCCCTCTCGTCCTGCCATTTGGCGCGGATCCTGGCGGGCCGCAGCACTTCGGCATATTGCTCGGGCACCGACAGGCAGCCTTCGGTGTAAGGGACCTCGGTATCGGAATGCCACAGGATCTCTGGATTGATGAATACCCGCGGCGTGCGCGCGACGGGGCTCTCCGGATCGTCGGGATCGGCCGGCTCCTGCAGATCGATGACCAGCAGCCGGATCGGAACGCCGACCTGGACGGCGGCGAGGCCGATGCCCGGGGCGGCGTACATCGTCTCGAACATGTCGGCGACAAGCGTCTTCAGCTCGGCGTCGAACGTCTCCACCGGCTTCGAAATCTGGCGGAGGACCGGATCGGGGGTTTCATAGATGCGGCGGATGGCCATGGGTGCTGATGTAGTTTGAACGGTTTGGTCCTTCAACCAACCTCGTGGATTGCGATCAGGATATGGGCCGGCGCGCCCGAAGCGCCTGGGCGAGCGTTCCCTCGTCGAGATAGTCGAGCTCGCCGCCGACCGGAAGGCCGTGCGCCAACTGACTGAGACGAATGGGAAAGGATTCCAGTCGCTCGGCCAGATAATGGGCCGTGGTCTGGCCTTCGAGGGTCGCGTTCATCGCCAGCACGACCTCGTCGATCCTGCCCTTGGCGACCCGGGCCACCAGCCGGTCGATCGTCAGGTCCTCGGGCCGAACGCCGTCCAGCGCCGAGAGCCGCCCGCCGAGCACATGGTAGCGCCCGGGGAACAGCCGCGAACGGTCGAGCGCCCAGAGGTCGGCAACCTCCTCGACCACGCACAGCAGTTTGTCGTCGCGGCGCTGGTCCTTGCAGATGCTGCACGGGTCCGACGTATCGACATTGCCGCACACCGCGCAGGTCGACAGCTTTTCGGAGACGTTCTGGAGCGCGCTGAGCAGCGGCTGCAGCGCGGTCTCGCGCTTCTTCATCAGGTGCAGCACCGCGCGCCGCGCCGAACGCGGCCCGAGGCCCGGAAGCCGCGCCAGCGCCTGGCTCAGCGCTTCGATCTCCTGACTGGCCATCACCTCCACATAACGTTCGGGCTGAGCTTGTCGAAGCCCTGCCCTTTGTTCAAAGCGTCAGACAGGAAAGACAGCCCTTCGACAAGCTCAGGGCGAACGGATGTGGAGACATCCGTGAGCTCAGCTCGGGGGCGAGCGGAGGTATGGTCAGCTGCGCATCGTCTTCATGGGATCGCCGGACTTTGCGGTGCCGAGCCTCGAGGTGTTGGTCGAGGCCGGGCACCAGGTCGTCGCGGCCTATTGCCAGCCGCCGCGGCCGGCTGGACGCGGCAAGGCCGAGCGCAAGACCGCCGTGCACGAGCACGCGGAGCAACTCGGCATCCCGGTGAGCACTCCGAAGACGCTCCGCGACAAGGGGGAACAGGAGCTTTTTCGGGCGCTGGACGCGGATCTGGCGGTCGTCGCGGCCTACGGCCTGATCCTGCCCAAGCCGATCCTCGAGGCACCGCGCGGCGGCTGCGTCAACGTCCACGCCTCGCTGCTTCCGCGATGGCGCGGGGCGGCGCCGATCCAGCGCGCGATCCTCGCCGGAGATGAGATCAGCGGAGTCACGCTGATGCAGATGGACGAGGGGCTCGACACCGGGCCGATGCTGTCCCGCCACACGCTCGATATTCGCGACAAGAACAGCGGAGAAGTCACGGAAGAGATGGGGCAACTTGGCGCACGAGCGCTGATCGAATGGCTCGACAATCCGACCCCGCCCGAACCGCAGCCGATCGCCGGCGCGACCTATGCGGCGAAAATCGACAAGGCGGAAACACGCATCGACTGGCGCGGCAAGGCCGAGGAGATCGAGCGCCAGGTCCGCGCCTTCGCTCCCTCGCCGGGCTCATGGTTCGAGGCCAATGGCGAGCGCATCAGGCTGCTGGAGGCGGTGATGGGCCATGACGCCTCGGGCAAGCCGGGCGAGGTGCTCGACGACAGCCTCAATATCGCCTGCGGTCACGGCTATGTCCGGCCGCTCCAGGTCCAGCGCGCGGGTCGCTCGGTCATGACCGCCGGAGAGCTGCTCCGCGGTTTCGCAATCCCCGTGGGCACGATCCTCCCGTGACCCGCTGGCGCCTGACGATCGAATATGACGGCGGGCCGTTCATGGGCTGGCAGCGGCAGGACCATGGCCCCTCGGTGCAGGAGGCGCTTGAGCAGGCGCTGTTCCGGATGACCGGCGAATTGGCGACGACGCACGCGGCCGGAAGGACCGACGCCGGGGTCCATGCCT